>NZ_JARVKU010000021.1:0-178034 GCF_029813805.1 Streptomyces sp. DH10 | reverse complement strand
GCCGAAGGCTGGGGGAGTGCCGGGCGGACGCCCGCGTACTGGTTGTACGTGGGTGTTCGCCCGGTGCGGCGAGAGGGCGTGCCGGGCGTCGCGGGGCAGGCGGGACTTTGCGGACACGCCCTAGGCGACTGCGGGCGCGTCCTTGGCTTGGCTGCCGCAGGCCGCCGGTCCCGGCTTGGCTGCGGGCAATCGTGCCGCTGAGGGGCTACCGCCGGTCAGCCGCAGCGCGGTCGGATGTAGCCGTCGCTGCCCGTGTTCACGTAGGCGTCCGAGATGTACTGGCCGCTCGCGATGTTGTCCCAGATGTTCGTCGTGCCGTAGGGGCCCGTGACCCTGGTGCCGGGTGTCTGGCAGTGGATCGGGACTCGGGAGCCCTCGGGCAGGCTCTTGACGATCGGGTAGCCGGTGCCGGGACCGCTGCGGACGTTGAGGCGGACCCCCGGTGCGATCGAGAAGTACGTGGCCGCCGCGGCCAGTGTGGTGACCAGCGGCATGCCGGCCTCGTGTGTGCTGCGCTCGGCCTTTTCGACAGGCTCGACTGACATGAAAACCTCCCCCGTTGAACCCCATGGCTGCCATGGAGTCCCGTTGATTCCCCTGAATCACGCCATCAAACACCTGTGCGTGACTCGCCAGCGGAGGCTAGCAAGCCGCCTCTGTCCCGGACGAGTCATCGACTAGGCTCCGTGCGTCGCGCGCGCGGACGAACAGCACGGGGGTGTTCCCATGGCGCCACAGCGGAACGTCGGAGCGGGCCCGGAAGCGGAACTTCCTGAGTACGCCGGTCACTACCGGCTTGAGTCCTGTCTGGGCTCGGGCGGCATGGGGGTCGTCCATCTGGCCCGCAGTACGTCCGGGATGAAGCTCGCCGTGAAGGTCGTGCACGCCGAGTTCGCCAAGGACCCCGAGTTCAGGGGGCGTTTCCGGCAGGAGGTAGGAGCGGCCCGGCGGGTCAGCGGCGCCTTCACCGCTCCTGTCGTGGATGCCGATCACGAGGCCGGACGGCCCTGGATGGCCACGCTGTTCATCCCGGGCCCGACACTGGCCCAAGAGGTGAAGCGGAACGGGCCCATGGCCCCGGCGCAGTTGCGCCGGCTGATGGCCGGGCTGGCGGAGGCCCTGCGTGACATCCACCGGGTCGGCGTTGTGCACCGGGACCTGAAACCGAGCAACGTCCTGCTCGCCGAGGACGGGCCGAAGGTCATCGACTTCGGCATTTCCCGGCCAAAGGACAGCGAGTTGCGCACCGAGACCGGGAAGCTGATCGGTACGCCGCCCTTCATGGCGCCCGAGCAGTTCCGGCGGCCCAGGGAAGTGGGGCCCGCCGCCGACGTGTTCGCCCTCGGGTCCGTCATGGTGCACGCGGCGACCGGGCGGGGGCCCTTCGACTCCGACAGCCCCTACGTCGTCGCCTATCAGGTCGTGCACGACGAGCCCGAGCTGGCCGGTGTGCCGGAAGAGCTGGCGCCGCTCGTGCTGCGGTGTCTCGCCAAGGAGCCCGAGGACCGGCCCTCCCCCGACGAGTTGATGCGGGAACTGCGGTCGGTGTCGGCCTCGTACGACACGCAGGCGTTCATACCCGCGCAGCGTGTGGACGAGGTTCCGGCGGAGGAAGAGGCGGAGGCGGAGGCCGCCGAGCAGGGCGGCGGGGGGCCGGGGGTTCCGGCGTCCGGATCCGGGGAGCGCCGGTCCAGGTTGCGGCTCGGCAGGCGGGCGGCTCTCGGTGCCGGGGCTCTCGGGCTGGCCGTCGCCGGTGCGCTGGCGGCCGTCCCCGTGCTGGTGGGCGGGAGTCCGGCGCCCGAGGTCACCGCTCCGCGGACCACGTCGGCCGCGTTCGCCGCGTGGGAGGCGCCGCCGTTGTCCGGGAAGAGCATGCCTCAGTGCTCGTACGCGGCGGGGAAGTTGCTCTGTGCCCAGACCGGGCTGGTCTTCGCTCTCGATCCTGTCGACGGGCGGCTGCTGTGGCGGCATCGCCTGGACGGGGTCGCCGCGAGCGGGCCGCCGAGTGGGGCTCCGGTCGTGTCCGGCGGGCTGGTGCCGGCCGGGCTGGGCCAGGGGCCGCGGGTGACGATGCTCGACCCCGGCTCGGGTGACGTGGAGCGGCGGCAGGAGCTGCCCGGGTACGGGGGGCTGCGGGCGGTCGGCGGCATGCTGCTGCTCACCGCGGCCGACGGCACGGTCACCGCGGTGGAGAGCGCCTCGGGCGAGGTGAAGTGGCGTCATCGGATTCCTGGACAGGACACGCCGTACTTCGTCTCGTTCCCCGGTGATCCGCTGGCGTACGCGGCGAGCGTGTCCGGCGACGGGTCCCGCACGAAGGTCACGGCGGTGGACCCGGGCACGGGCGACGTGCGGTGGGACGCGCGGCTGGAGGGGTCGTTGCAGCCCCTCGGGACGGTGGACGGGGCGGTCGTGTTCGTGTCGGTCGACGCCGTGCTCGGGGATGCGCGGGCCGTGGTGCGCTACGACCCGGAGAGCCGGGCGAGCGTGCGGGTGCCGTTGCGCATCCCGTTGCAGCAGGTGGAGGGGAGTGTGCGCGGGGACGTCGTTCATCTCATGGCGACGGGTGGGGCGCTGGTCGCCGTCGATCTGGAGGCGCGCAAGCAGCGGTGGAGTCTGGAGACGGGTGCCGTCCGGGGGTCGAAGCCGGTCGCCGACGACCGGTACGTGTACGTGACCGTGCCGGACGGGCGGCTGCTCGCCGTCGACGCGCGGCGCGGAAAGCTCGTCGGGCAGACGTCTCCGCGGCTGGGCGACCGGTCGGACCGGGTTCCGGCCGCGCTTCCCGAGCCCGTGCTCGTGGACGGCCGGGTCTACGCCGGGGCGCCGGACGGGACCG
The DNA here is from genome assembly GCF_029813805.1 of Streptomyces sp. DH10. Taxonomy (NCBI): domain Bacteria; kingdom Bacillati; phylum Actinomycetota; class Actinomycetes; order Kitasatosporales; family Streptomycetaceae; genus Streptomyces; species Streptomyces sp. DH10. The sequence continues at coordinate 175,195 of NZ_JARVKU010000021.1, read as the reverse complement.
TCTTCGCCGTGAACGGGCGCGATCCGTCCGGCTGGTAGGACGTACGCGCAAGGGCCGCCCTCGGGAGACCGGGGGCGGCCCTTTCACGTGGAGAACGCTCAGCCGAGCATGGTCACGTCCCGCACGGCGCCCTTGTCCGCGCTGGTCGCCATCGCCGCGTAGGCCCGCAGCGCCGCCGAGACCTTGCGGTCGCGGTTCTTCGGGGCGTACACGCCGTTCAGCGCCTGCTCGCGGCGGGCCAGCTCGGCGTCGTCGACGAGGAGCTCGATGGAACGGTTCGGGATGTCGATGCGGATGCGGTCGCCGTCCTCGACGAGGGCGATGGTGCCGCCGCCCGCCGCCTCGGGCGAGGCGTGCCCGATGGAGAGGCCGGACGTGCCGCCGGAGAAGCGGCCGTCGGTGATCAGGGCGCAGCTCTTGCCGAGGCCGCGGCCCTTCAGGTACGAGGTCGGGTAGAGCATCTCCTGCATGCCGGGGCCGCCCTTGGGGCCCTCGTAGCGGATGACGACGACGTCGCCCTCCTTGATCTGCTTCAGCAGGATCTTCTCGACGGCCTCCTCCTGCGACTCGCAGACGACCGCCGGGCCCTCGAAGGTCCAGATCGACTCGTCGACGCCGGCCGTCTTCACCACGCAGCCGTCGACCGCGAGGTTGCCCTTGAGGACCGCGAGGCCGCCGTCCTTGGAGTACGCGTGCTCGACGGAGCGGATGCAGCCGCCCCCGGCGTCCTCGTCGAGGGCCTCCCAGCGCTCGGACTGGGAGAAGGCCTCGGCGGAGCGGACGCAGCCGGGGGCCGCGTGCCACATCTCGACCGCCTCGGGGGACGGGGAGCCGCCGCGCACGTCCCACGTCTTCAGCCAGTCCGACAGGGACGGGCTGTGGACCGCGTGCACGTCCTCGTTGAGCAGGCCCCCGCGGTGCAGCTCGCCGAGGAGGGCGGGGATGCCGCCGGCGCGGTGCACGTCCTCCATGTAGTACGTGCGGTCCTTGGCGACGTTCGGCGCCACCTTGGCCAGGCAGGGGACCCGGCGGGAGACCGCGTCGATCTCCTCCAGGCCGAAGGGGACGCCGGCCTCCTGGGCCGCGGCCAGCAGGTGCAGGATCGTGTTGGTCGAGCCGCCCATCGCGATGTCGAGGGCCATGGCGTTCTCGAAGGCCGCGAAGGTCGCGATGTTGCGCGGCAGGACCGTCTCGTCGTCCTGGTCGTAGTAGCGGCGGGTGATGTCCATGACCGTGTTGGCCGCGTCGACGTACAGCTTCTTGCGGGCCGTGTGGGTGGCCAGGACCGAGCCGTTGCCGGGGAGGGAGAGGCCGATGGCCTCCGTCAGGCAGTTCATCGAGTTGGCGGTGAACATGCCGGAGCAGCTGCCGCAGGTCGGGCAGGCGTTCTCCTCGATGCGGAGGATGTCCTCGTCCGAGATCTTCTCGTTCACGGCCTCGGACATCGCGTCGACCAAGTCGAGCGTGCGGACCGTGCCGTCGACGAGCGTGGCCCGGCCGGACTCCATCGGGCCGCCGGAGACGAAGACCGTCGGGATGTTCAGGCGCAGGGCCGCGTTGAGCATGCCCGGGGTGATCTTGTCGCAGTTGGAGATGCAGATCAGGGCGTCGGCGCAGTGGGCCTCGACCATGTACTCCACGCTGTCCGCGATCAGGTCGCGGGAGGGGAGGCTGTAGAGCATGCCGCCGTGGCCCATCGCGATGCCGTCGTCGACCGCGATCGTGTTGAACTCGCGCGGGATGCCACCGGCCTCGACGATCGCCTCGCTGACGATCCGGCCGACCGGCTGGAGGTGGGTGTGGCCCGGCACGAACTCGGTGAAGCTGTTGGCGACCGCGATGATCGGCTTGCGGCCGATGTCCGCACCCGGTACACCGGAGGCGCGCATAAGGGCGCGGGCGCCCGCCATGTTGCGGCCGTGGGTGACTGTGCGGGACCTCAGCTCGGGCATCGTCGCTCGCTCCTTCAGAGACTGCGTCAGAGGATTCGGAGATTTCTGACTGCTACCGAGCGTACGCCGGTCATCCAGAGGGCGGGACGGAGTGTCCGCAATACGGGATGCCTGTCTCGGCCGACGGCGGTTCAGGGCCCGGTGAGGTGGCCCTGTACGACCGGTGCCAGCCGCGCGATGATCTGCTCGGCGTCCGCCGAGGCCAGCGGCTCGACCTTGATGACGTACCGCAGCATCGCGGTGCCCACGAGCTGGGCGGCGGCGAGCTCGGCCCGCAGTTCGGCGTCCGGCAGCTCCAGTCGCCCCGCGATGCGGCGCAGCACCTGGGTGGCGACGATACGGCGGAAGACGGCGGCCGCCGTTTCGTTGGTGACCGCGGAGCGGACGATGGCGAGCAGGGGCGTGCGGGTGGCCGGGTTCTCCCAGATGCCGAAGAAGAAGCGGGCCAGGCGCTCCCCGACGCCGTCGAGCGGGCCCTCCTCGATGGCCTTGGGCGCCTGGAGGGCGGGTCCGAAGGCCTGGGTGATCGCCGCCTCGAAGACCTGTTCCTTCGTCCCGAAGTAGTGGTGCACGAGCGCCGAGTCGACCCCGGCCGCCTTGGCGATGCCGCGCACGGAGGTCTTCTCGTAGCCGCGCTCGGAGAACTCGTCGCGGGCGGCGGTCAGGATGCGGTCCCGGGTGTCGGCCGACTCCGTGCGCGGGGGGCGGCCCCGGCGGCGGGCGGTGGTGCCCGTGCCGGTGCCGGTGCCGTTGTGGGTGCCGGTCGGGGGCCGGTCGCTCATCGTCTCGCCGTTTCGGTCGTCGGCTCGGCGCCCTCGCTCATCGCCTCGGCACCTTCGCCGCCGAGGCCAGGTGCAGGCGCGTGAAGGCCAGCGCCTCCGCCAGGTCGGCCTCGCGCTCCGCGCTCGACATGGCGCGGCGGGTGTTGACCTCGATCACGACGTGCCCGTCGAAGCCGGTCAGGGCGAGCCGTTCCAGCACCTCGGCGCAGGGCTGATTGCCGCGGCCGGGCACGAGGTGCTCGTCCTTGGCCGAGCCCCTGCCGTCGGCGAGGTGGACGTGGCCCAGGCGGTCGCCCATGCGGTCGACCATGGCCAGCGCGTCGCTGCGGGCCGTCGCGGTGTGGCTGAGGTCGATCGTGAAGTGGCGGTAGTCGTCCTTCGTCACGTCCCAGTCGGGGGCGTACGCGAGCATCTCGCGGTCGCGGTAGCGCCAGGGGTACATGTTCTCGACGGCGAACCGTACGTCCGTCTCGTTCGCCATGCGCCAGATGCCCGCGACGAAGTCCCTGGCGTACTGGCGCTGCCAGCGGAAGGGCGGGTGGACGACGACGGTGCTCGCGTCGAGCTTCTCGGCCGCCGCGCGGGCCCGCTGGAGCTTGGTCCAGGGGTCCGTGGACCAGACGCGCTGCGTGATGAGCAGGCAGGGGGCGTGAACGGCCAGGACCGGGATCTGGTGGTAGTCGCTGAGTCTGCGCAGGGCCTCGATGTCCTGGCTCACGGGGTCGGTCCAGACCATGACCTCGACTCCGTCGTAGCCGAGGCGCGCGGCGATCTCGAAGGCCGTGGCCGTCGACTCCGGGTAGACCGAGGCCGTCGAGAGGGCGACCTTCGCGTCCGGGATCCTTACGGCTGGCTCTGCCATGCAGGACAGATTACGGGGTGTGGTCGGGGTGGAGCGGGGTGCCTATTCGCCGTTGTGGTGTTTGCCACGGGCGGGCAGGGTGCAAGGCCCCCTAAACGGACTCCATGTGATCCAGATGACGCAGGATCACGCCCTCCCGCAGCGCCCACGGGCAGATTTCCAGGCGCTCCACGCCGAAGAGGTCCATCGCGGCCTCGGCCACCAGGGCCCCCGCCAGCAGCTGGCCCGCCCTGCCCTCCGAGACGCCCGGGAGCTCGGCCCGTTCCGCCTCCGTCATGCCGGCCAGCCTCGGGACCCATTCCTCCAGGGACTTCCGTTTGAGTTCCCGCTGGACGTAGAGGCCCTCGGCGGAGCGGGCGGCTCCGGCGATGCGGGCGAGCTGCTTGAAGGTCTTGGACGTGGCGACGACGCGGTCGGGCGGGCCGAAGCGGCTGAACTCGCCGACCGTGCGGGCGACCTCGGTCCGGACGTGGCGGCGCAGGGCCCGCACGTCGTCCGGGGCGGGCGGATCGCCGGGCAGCCACCCGGCGGTGAGGCGGCCGGCGCCCAGCGGCAGGGACGCGGCCGCGTCGGGCTCCTCGTCGATGCCGTAGGCGATCTCCAGGGAGCCGCCGCCGATGTCCAGGACCAGCAGTTTCCCGGCCGACCAGCCGAACCAGCGGCGGGCGGCGAGGAAGGTGAGACGGGCCTCCTCCTCGCCGGTGAGGACCTGGAGCTCGACGCCGGTCTCGGTGCGCACGCGCTCCAGGACGTCGTCGGCGTTGCGGGCCTCGCGCACGGCGGAGGTGGCGAACGTCAGGAGGTCCTCGACGCCCTTGTCCTCGGCGGCCTGGAGCGACTCCTGGACGACCGAGACCAGCCGGTCGACGCCCTGGGGGCCGATCGCGCCGTCGTCGTCGAGGAGCTGGGCGAGGCGCAGTTCCGCCTTGTGCGAGTGCGCGGGCAACGGGCACGCGCCGGGGTGCGCGTCCACCACGAGCAGATGCACCGTGTTCGATCCCACGTCGAGGACACCGAGTCTCATGTACGGAACGCTACTGCCAGGAGTGCCGTCCGCCGTCCTCGGTGTGGGTACAAGGCCCGTACCCTGGACTCGTGCCAAAGACGAAAAAGGCGAAGCGCGACAAATCACCGGTCGCCCCGCGGCCCGACGAGAAGGGCCTCGACTTCGCCCGTGCGTGGGTGGAGTTCCCCGATCCGGCGGACGACGAGCAGGTCTTCCGCTGCGATCTGACATGGCTGACCTCTCGCTGGAACTGCATCTTCGGCAGCGGCTGCCAGGGCATCCAGGCCGGCCGCGCGGACGACGGGTGCTGCACGCTGGGTGCCCACTTCTCCGACGAGGACGACGAGAAGCGGGTCGCCGAGCATGTGGCGAGGCTCACGCCGGACATCTGGCAGCACCACGCCGAGGGAACCAGGAACGGCTGGGTCTCCGAGGACGAGGACGGCGACCGGCAGACACGCCCCTTCCAGGGCTCGTGCATCTTCCAGAACCGGCCCGGTTTCGCGGGCGGCGCGGGCTGCTCGCTGCACATCCTCGCCCTGAAGGAGGGCCGCGAGCCGCTGGAGACCAAGCCGGACGTGTGCTGGCAGCTGCCGGTGCGGCGGACCTACGAGTGGATCGACCGGCCCGACGACACGCGTGTGCTCCAGGTGTCGATCGGTGAGTACGACCGCCGCGGCTGGGGGCCGGGCGGCCACGACCTGCACTGGTGGTGCACCTCGGCGACCTCGGCGCACGGCGCGGGCGAGCCGGTGTACGTCTCCTACCGGCCGGAGCTGATCGAGCTGATGGGCAAGGCCGGTTACGACCGGCTGGTGGAGCTGTGCGAGGAGCGGCTGGCCTCCCAGCTGCCGCTGCTGGCGCCGCATCCTGCCGACCCGGCCGGCTGACGAGCGCGACCGCTTCGGCACCCAGGACTTCCAGGGCTGTTACGGCCGTCTAGGACGTGGGCGGGCTCGCGTCGCCGCCGTCCGAGGGCGGGGGCGTCGGGTCAGTCGGGGTCGTCGGCCCCGGGTCCGTGGGTGTGGGGTCCGGGTCGGGTGACGGGGGCGGGGTGGTCGGCGTCGGGTCCGGTGGGGCCGAGGTCGTGGGCGTCGGGTCGGGCCGGGTCGAGGGCGGGTCGCTCGGGCCGCCGGGGTGGGGGTCCGGACGCGGGCCGGGGTCGGACGGGCTGGGGGCGGTGCCGAAGCCCTCGATGTGGACGACGGCGCCCACCGGGGCGATCGCCACCTGCGCGCGCCAGGGGCCGGAGGGCTCCCGCAGATGGTCGACGTACACCTTGATCGTCAACGACTCGCCGGGCCGGAGCGTTCCCGACGACTGGCTCAGGTAGAGCCAGTCCGCTCCGGTGGACGCGGACCAGCGGACCGGGGACGGGCCCGTGGCGGTCAGGGTGACGAGGGTGGTGTCGCCGCTGTTGTCCGCCGCGACGCCCAGGGCGCTCTCGCGGCCGGCGCCGGCGACGCCGATGACCTCAACGGAGACGTCGGCCTTGCCGTCCTTGCCGAAGCGGGGGCCGGGTCTGGTGCTCGCGTTGCCGGCGTTCTCGTAGCCGCCGCCGGCCATCTCGCCGTCCAGGGCGAACGGGTCGTCCGCCTCGCGCGCGGAGGCGGAGCGGCCGTCCTGGCCCTCGCCGACGGGGGTGCCCCGGTAGGCGGCCCACAGCGCGAGCACGGGGGCGGCCACGACGGTGGCGACGACGGTCGTGGTGACGGCACGCGCGCGGAGGCGGTCCCTTCGTGCGGCGCGGTCCTTGGGGTCCATCGGGAAGCCGCGCCGGTCGAAGCGGGGTCCGGCGCCACGCGCGCGTGCGTGGTGGGTCATGGCGACGTGCACGGCCGCGCGCGGGGCCGGCAGGACGGGCAGTTCGGCGGGCGTGACGCTGGTGCCGGGCCAGCGGCCCGGGATGGCGCGCTCGGCGGTGCGGCGGCAGCGCGGGCAGTCGTCGACGTGCCGGACGAGTTCGCGGCGCAGGGTCGTGCCGAGCACGGGCCGGTCGTCGCCGACGAGGTGCGCGACGCTCGGACAGGCCCCGGTCTCGACCACGGCCAGGGCCGCACGCGTGCGTTCCACCTCGCAGGCGGCGGAGGCGAGGAGATCGCGGGCGGCGGCCGGGTCCATGCCCAGGACGGCGGCGACCTCCTGGGCGGCGAGGTGGTGGCGCACGGCCAGTTCGAGCGCCTCGCGCTGCTCCGGGGTGGTGCCGGCGGCCTCCGGCCAGGCCAGCAGGGCCAGTTCGCGCCGCCGCCGTTCCCGGACCTCCTCGGAGACGGCCGGGCCGGTTGGCCGGTCGGCGCGCTGCGGGCGGCCCGCGGCGTGGCTGCTCTGACGTTTCTGCTTGGCCTCGGCCAGCTTGCGCAGGCACGCCCAGCGGGCCAGCGCGTACAGCCACGCCCTGCGGTCGGCGGGGGCGTCGGGGACGTGCTTGCCGCGGCGTTCGGCGAGCGCGAGGGCGTCGCCGAGGGCGGCGGTCGCGGCGTCGTGGTCGCACAGCACGGACAGGCAGTAGGTGAACAGGCCGTCCAGGTAGGGCTCGTAGCGCGCGGGCGGCCGCTGCGCCAGCGTGCGCGCCGCCCCGCGGTCACGCGCTTCCCCGTGCGCCCGGTGCGGGCCGGCCGTGCGGGTCGAGCGGGTCGAGATCTCCGGAGTACTGCTCATCATTCGGCGACCGTAGGCGGCCGGGAGTGGCACCTTCCGGCGGCTTGAGCACATTTAATCCGTACGGGTGAAACGATCCCTCAAAAGGGGACATGAACCAGTGGTTCCGTTGCTGGCGCGGGGTGGCGGGGCCGTGGCGCGCAGGTGGCCGAGCCGGTCGGCGACCGCGTTGTCAGTGCCGACGGCTACGGTCTTGTCCATGGCTGCCCGTACGAAGACCACCAAGGACCGCCCGTCCTACCGCTGCACGGAGTGCGGCTGGCAGACGGCGAAGTGGCTCGGCCGCTGCCCCGAGTGCCAGGCCTGGGGGACGATCGAGGAATACGGCGCGCCCGCGGTCCGTACGACGGCGCCGGGGCGGGTCACCACCTCCGCCCTGCCCATCGGCCAGGTGGACGGCCGCCAGGCCACCGCCCGCTCCACCGGCGTGCCCGAGCTGGACCGCGTGCTCGGCGGCGGGCTCGTCCCCGGCGCGGTGGTGCTGGTCGCGGGCGAGCCGGGCGTCGGCAAGTCGACCCTGCTGCTCGACGTGGCGGCCAAGTCGGCGAGCGACGAGCACCGCACGCTGTACGTCACGGGCGAGGAGTCGGCGAGCCAGGTCCGGCTGCGCGCCGACCGCATCCACGCCATCGACGACCACCTGTACCTGGCGGCCGAGACGGATCTGGCGGCGGTGCTGGGCCACTTGGACGCGGTCAAGCCCTCGCTGCTGATCCTGGACTCGGTGCAGACGGTCGCCTCACCGGAGATCGACGGCGCGCCCGGCGGCATGGCCCAGGTGCGGGAGGTCGCCGGGGCCCTGATCCGGGCCTCCAAGGAGCGCGGCATGTCCACACTGCTCGTGGGCCATGTCACCAAGGACGGCGCCATCGCGGGCCCGCGCCTGCTGGAGCACCTCGTGGACGTCGTCCTGAGCTTCGAGGGCGACCGGCACGCGCGCCTGCGGCTCGTCCGCGGCGTCAAGAACCGCTACGGCACCACCGACGAGGTCGGCTGCTTCGAGCTGCACGACGAGGGCATCACGGGCCTGGCCGACCCGAGCGGGCTCTTCCTGACCCGCCGGGCCGAACCGGTCCCGGGCACCTGCCTGACCGTCACCCTGGAGGGCCGCCGCCCGCTGGTCGCCGAGGTCCAGGCGCTCACGGTCGACTCGCAGATCCCCTCCCCGCGCCGCACCACCTCCGGCCTGGAGACCTCCCGGGTGTCGATGATGCTCGCGGTGCTGGAACAGCGCGGCCGGATCAGCGCCTTGGGCAAAAGGGACATCTACTCCGCGACGGTCGGCGGTGTGAAGCTCTCGGAGCCCGCCGCCGACCTGGCCGTCGCGCTCGCCCTGGCCAGCGCGGCGAGTGACACACCTCTCCCCAAGAACCTCGTCGCGATCGGGGAGGTCGGCCTCGCGGGCGAGGTGAGACGGGTCACGGGCGTGCAGCGCAGACTGGCGGAAGCCCACCGTCTGGGCTTCACACACGCCCTCGTCCCGGGCGACCCGGGCAAGATCCCCTCGGGCATGAAGGTCCTGGAAGTCGCGGACATAGGGGACGCCCTGCGGGTCCTCCCCCGGTCCCGTCGCAGAGAGGCCCCACGGGACGAGGAGGGTCGCCGGTAGACTTTGCCCTGGTCTCGCCCGTCCGTGCGAACCGAGCGCGCGACACGGGGGCGCCCAGAACCTGCGACCGGAGGAGTGCAGTGGCAGCCAACGACCGGGCATCAGCTCCCGGAAAGTCCGGCGGGAGTGCCGGTACCGATGGCCTGATGCGCGCCTCTCTGAGCGCCGTGGCACCCGGAACCGCCCTGCGTGACGGCCTGGAGCGGGTGCTCCGCGGCAACACCGGCGGTCTCATCGTGCTGGGCTCCGACAAGACGGTCGAGGGGCTGTGCAGCGGCGGTTTCGTGCTGGACGTCGAGTTCACCGCGACCCGTCTGCGCGAGCTGTGCAAGCTGGACGGCGGCATCGTGCTGTCCTCGGACCTGTCGAAGATCCTGCGCGCGGGCGTGCAGCTGGTCCCGGACCCGGCGATCCCCACGGAGGAGACGGGCACCCGGCACCGCACCGCCGACCGCGTGAGCAAGCAGGTCGGCTTCCCGGTCGTCTCGGTCTCCCAGTCGATGCGGCTGATCGCCCTGTACGTGGACGGCCAGCGCCGCGTCCTGGAGGACTCGGCGGCGATCCTGTCCCGCGCCAACCAGGCCCTGGCGACCCTGGAGCGCTACAAGCTCCGCCTCGACGAGGTCGCGGGCACGCTGTCGGCACTGGAGATCGAGGACCTGGTCACCGTCCGGGACGTCTCGGCGGTCGCCCAGCGCCTGGAGATGGTGCGCCGCATCGCCACGGAGATCGCCGAGTACGTGGTGGAGCTGGGCACGGACGGCCGGCTGCTGGCCCTCCAGCTCGACGAGCTGATCGCCGGTGTGGAGCCCGAGCGCGAGCTGGTCGTCCGGGACTACGTCCCCGAGCCCACCGCCAAGCGCTCCCGCACGGTCGACGAGGCGCTGGCCGAGCTGGACGCCCTCACTCACGCCGAGCTTCTCGAACTGCCCACGGTGGCCCGCGCGTTGGGCTACACCGGCTCGCCCGAGACGCTGGACTCGGCGGTGTCGCCGCGCGGCTTCCGCCTGCTCGCCAAGGTGCCCCGGCTCCCCGGCGCGATCATCGACCGCCTGGTCGAGCACTTCGGTGGGCTCCAGAAGCTGCTCGCCGCGAGCGTCGACGACCTCCAGACGGTGGACGGCGTCGGCGAGGCCCGGGCGCGCAGCGTCCGGGAGGGGCTGTCGCGGCTGGCGGAGTCGTCGATCCTGGAGCGGTACGTCTAGCGCATGAGCGGCATCGGCCGCACTGGCTGGAACGGCTGGAACGGCTGAGGGCGGTACCCGGCAAGGGGTACCGCCCTCAAGCGTCTGAGCCGCCGGGTGCTAGTCGGCCGACAGCACGAACGACGTCTGCACCTTCGCGAAGCCCGGAGCCTTCGCTTCCACCAAATACGTGCCCTTCCCGGCCGAGCCCGCCGGAGGCGTGGCGCACTCGGGGGCGCTCGGCTTGCGGTCCCATTTCACGGTGTAGGTGATGCCGCTGCCCGCGGGCACCCGGTACAGCTGGTGTGCGGCGGCCTTGGGGCAGTCCTTCGAGGTCCAGTAGTCGTCGTCGGAGCTCGCCGGGGTGATCGTGAACACCGCGTTCTTCGGCCCGAGATCGATCTTGCAGTCGCTGCCGGAGATGTTCCGCGCGGTCAGCAGGAACGTGGGCGTCTGCTCGGGGTCGTAGCTGTTGTGCCGGCTGCGCAGGCTGAACTTGACCACGCTGGAGGTGCAGTTGGGCAGCGTGGAACCGGCCGGCAGCGTGTCGCCCAGGCCGACGCCGCCCACCGCGGTACCGCCCCCGGAACCACCGGCGCCGCCCGACCCGGCGGACCCTCCGGAGCCGGAACCGCCGCCGGAGCCCGTGCCGGAACCGCCCTCGGAGCCGTCGCCCGAGCCATCACCCGAGCCGTCGCCGGAACCGTCCCCGGACCCGGACGACGAGCCGCCGGAGCCCCCGCCACCCGACTCGTCGCGTCCGCCGGGCGCTTGGCTGATGGCCGGGCCCGAACTCGACGGGCCGGGCGTGATGGAGGGCGCGGGATTCTTGCCGTTGGCGTCGTTGCCGCCGTCGTCGCCGCCCCCGCCGCCCATGGTCACGATCCAGGTGGTCAGCAGCGCCAACAGGGCGACCACAGACACCAGTACGACCCTCCGACGCCAGTAGATGTTGGAGGGAAGCGGCCCGACCGGATTGCGCAGAGATCCCACGGCGCAAACCTTACGAGAGATCGGCGCGTTCGCCGGTCCCACCCGCCGCTCGGGACGACAACTTTTCCGGATCATCATCCCGGAAACCACCGCCCCACCCCTGTCTTTCGACAGGTACGGCACGCGACGATCGCTGGGTGTGACGGTATCGGCCTGCCGCCTACCGTCCGTGACCATGAACTTCGAGGACAGCGCGCTCTACCGCGACATCACCGACTTCGCCCACGGCACCCCGATGTGGGTACAGCACGGGGCCGGCATATGGACGGAGGCCGGACTGCTGGTCTTCGTCGCGCTGTTCGCCACCGCCTGGTGGCGTGCCCGCCGCGACACTCCCCACGCGTTCGCGATCGCGGCTCTCGCGCCTCTGGCCACGGCAGTGGCGTACATGTGCAGCGAAGTGCTCAAGTCCGCGGTCACGGAGGAGCGTCCGTGCCGTGCGGTCGCCGGTGCGGCCGCGTCCCTCGCCGAGTGCCCACCGCACGGGGACTGGTCCTTCCCGTCCAACCACGCCACGATCGCGGGTGCCGCGGCGGTCGCCCTGGCCCTGGTCCGGCGCGCGCTCCTGTGGCTGACGGCCCCGCTCGCCCTGCTCATGGCCTTCTCCCGGGTCTTCGTCGGCGTGCACTATCCGCACGACGTCGTCGCGGGGCTGGGCCTGGGCACGCTCGTCGCCCTCGTCGCCGTACGGCTGGGCACGGGCCCGGCGACGCGGCTGGCCCGGACGCTGCGCACCTCACCGACGCCGGCCGTGCGGTGGTTCACCGGGCCCGGCACGGCGCCCGTCACGTCGTACGGCTCGCACGCGCGGCGCTGAGCCGACCGGTATGCGCGTCGACGAGCCGGGACGCGCCCCCACCACCGCGCGCCCCGGTCGTCACGACTCCACCAGCCCCGCCTCGTACGCCACGATCGCCGCCTGCACGCGGTTGCGCACGCCCAGCCGGTCCAGGACCGCGCTCACGTACGCCTTCACCGTGCCCTCGACGAGGTGCAGCCGGGCGGCGATCTCCGGGTTGGACAGGCCGGCTCCGACCAGTGCGAGGACCTCGCGTTCGCGGGGGCTCAGGACCGCCACCCGTGTGCGTGCCCGTGCCTCGCGGGTGAGGCGGCCGCCACCGAGGCCTTTGTCGATGACGTACCGGGCCACCTTGGGCGACAGGAACGCGGCACCGGCTGCCACCGCCCGTACGCCGGCGATCAGTTCGTACGGGTCCCCGGACTTCAGCAGGAAGCCGGTGGCGCCACCGCCGAGGGCGCGGGTCACGTAGGCGCCCTCGGAGAAGGTGGTGAGCATCGCGACGGACGTGCCGGGCACGGTCCGTACGATCTCCTCCGCCGCCGTGAGGCCGTCCAGGCGAGGCATGCGGATGTCGAGCAGGGCCACGTCCGGGCGGTGGGCGCGGGCCAGCTCGACCGCCTCGCGGCCGTCGCCCGCCTCGGCGACGACCTCCGTCACGCCGCTGCTGGCCAGGATGGCGCGGACTCCGGCCCGGACCAGGGCCTCGTCGTCGGCCAGCATCACGCGGATCGCCGTGCTCGCCGTGCTCGCCGTGCTCGCCGTGCTCATCGTGCGAACTCCTCGTGTTCCTCTCGCTCTTCGCCGGACCGGCCGAGGCCCGGGACAACGTCCTTGGCGACCAGCCGCCCGGCGTCGAAACACAGTCTGAAGTGGTCGACGGAGACGAAGAGTTCGCCGCTCGCGCGGTAGTAACGGCAGTCGGCTCCCTGGGGTGGGGCGGGGGCCCGGTCGTCGGGCGGGTCGTTCACGTCACGTTCGGGGAGCACGCGCTCGACATCGGCCACCGGGGTGCCCGGGCGCAGTTTCGCGTAGGCGGCGGGTTGGAGCACCGAGTGCGTCTCGGCGTACGCGTACCAACCGAAGGCGGCACCGACGAGCACGACACCCACACCGGCCGCGGTGCCGAGGCCGACGGCGAAGCGGCGCCTGGCGTGTGTGAACGGCGCCCGGGCGGAGCCCGCCGGCCTGACCGCCGTCCGCTGCTCGGGGACGTACGCCCGGACCCGGAAGCCCTCCTTGTGGGGGCCCGCCTCGAAGGTGCCGCCGATGGCGGTCACGGTGGCGCGCAGCCCCAGCAGCCCCGTGCCGCCCCGGGAGGGCCGCGAACCGCCGTGGGTGGCAGGGCCGTTGGTGATGGTGACGGACGTGCCCGCGGCCCGCCCCGTCACCGCCACGGTCACGGCAGCGCCCGGTGCGTGCCGTGCCGCGTTGGTCAGTGCCTCCCGGACCACGCGGTGCAGCAGCCGTTCGGCGACCCCGCCGGGCTCGGCGGCGGGGCCCTGCCCGACGGGCTCGTAGCGCACCGGCAGGCCCGATTCCGCGGCGCGGGCGACGAGTTGCTCCAGCGTCTCGCCCGCCGGGGTCAGCGGCGCGGGCTCGTCGTCGTCCTCGCGCAGCACGCCGATGATGCGGTGCAGCCGGTCCGTGGCGTCGGCGGCGGCCGCGCGCAGGTCGGCCGCCGCGGTCCGGTGCTCCCCGGCGAGTCCGGGGGCGACCTGGAGGGCTCCCGCGCGCAGGGCGATGAGGCTCAGCTCGTGGCCGAGGGAGTCGTGCATGTCCTGGGCGATCCGGGCCCGTTCGCGCAGCCGGGCGCGTTCCTCGGCGAAGCGGGCCTCGTCCTCCAGCCGGGCGGCGCGCAGCCAGCCCGCCTCGGCCAGCTCGCGGCTCTGCCGCCAGTAGCGACCGCCGAGCCAGGGGAAGACGCAGCCGAAGAGCAGCGTGCCCGTCATGACGAGCCACTCGGGGGCCGGGTCGACGCCGACGAGCAGGATCCGGGAGGTGCCGGCGCAGCCGACGGCCGCGAAGCACAGCACCGCGGGGCGTGCCCGGCCCGCCCGCAGCCCGAGCAGCAGCGCGAACACGCCGAGGGCCGGGCCGTAGGAGACGGTGAACAGGGCCGGGGCGGCGGTGAAGCTCAGGGCGGCGGCCAGCCCGAAGGCCACGGGCGGCAGCCGCCGGGACACTGCGGCCGCGACCGCCAGCACCGCCACACCGGCCAGTTGCTGCCAGAGGGGACGCGGCTCGTTCAGCCCGAGCCGGTCCGCCGTGAGGGCCGGCAGGGCGAGAGCCGCCCAGAGCAGGGCGCGGCCGCCCGGTGCCACGGCGGGACGAGGACGTTCCATGCGCCCGACGCTATAGGCGGACAGCGGGGTGGCACTGCTGCCGATCGTCAGGTACGCCTGTCCCTCTTGAGTGGTGGTGTGCCCGGAACGCGGCCCCCGCGTGGCAGGATCGAATGGCCATGACTGCTCCCACGAAGCCCCCGCACACCAGCCCCGCCGACCCCGCGTCCGGCCCGCCCTCCGGCGAGAGCCTGCACTCCCCCGTCATCGACTGGTTCGACGAGAACGCCCGTGACCTGCCGTGGCGGCGCCCCGAGGCCGGGGCGTGGGGTGTGATGGTCAGTGAGTTCATGCTCCAGCAGACGCCGGTGAACCGCGTCCTGCCCGTCTACGAGCAGTGGCTGGCCCGCTGGCCGCGCCCCGCCGACCTGGCCAAGGAGGCGCCGGGCGAGGCGGTCCGCGCCTGGGGCCGGCTCGGCTACCCGCGCCGCGCCCTCAGGCTGCACGGCGCCGCCGTCGCGATAACGGAACGGCACGGCGGTGACGTACCGGCCGACCACGCCCAGCTGCTGGGGCTGCCCGGCATCGGCGAGTACACGGCCGCCGCCGTCGCCTCCTTCGCCTACGGGCAGCGGCATCCGGTGCTGGACACCAATGTGCGCCGGGTCCTCGCCCGCGCGGTCACCGGCGTGCAGTACCCGCCGAACGCCACCACCGCCGCCGAGCGCAAGCTCGCCCGCGCGCTGCTGCCGGAGGACGAGCCGACCGCCGCCCGCTGGGCCGCCGCCTCCATGGAGCTGGGCGCGCTGGTGTGCACGGCGAAGAGCGAGTCGTGCCACCGCTGCCCGATCGCCGCCCAGTGCGCGTGGCGGCTGGCGGGCAAGCCGGAGCACGACGGGCCGCCGCGCCGCGGTCAGACGTACGCGGGCACCGACCGGCAGGTGCGCGGGCGGCTGCTCGCCGTCCTGCGGGAGGCCCACGGTCCGGTTCCGCAGTCGGCCCTGGACCGGGTGTGGCACGAGCCCGTGCAGCGGGCCCGCGCCTTGGACGGCCTCGTCGCCGACGGTCTGGTGGAACCGCTGGCGGGAGGGCTGTACCGGCTGCCGCTGACCTGACGTACGGACAGCCAGGTCACAGAAGCGGGTCGCCGCCCGTCACAGTGATCGGGGTGGACAAATCACCCTGAATCCGCCCCAACACGCGCACCGTTGTACCCCGTTACCACGGCCGTTACACAACCGACGGACAGCCGAGTGCTAGCCGAAGGCTGCTTCGGACAGTGCCGTGACAACGCCTCCGTACCTTCAATTTCGTTCCCGGAAGACACGGGACGACCAAGGAACACAGGCAGTGCACGGGCGGCGCGGAGCCGGCCGTAACGGGGAAGCGGAAGGCGGTTCACCATGGCGCAGGGCGAGGTGCTCGAGTTCGAGGAGTACGTCCGCACTCGGCAGGACGCGCTGCTGCGCAGTGCCCGCCGACTGGTCCCGGACCCCACGGACGCGCAAGATCTGCTCCAGACCGCGCTGGTACGGACCTACGGCCGCTGGGAGACCATCGAGGACAAGCGGCTGGCGGACGCCTACCTGCGCCGGGTGATGATCAACACGCGAACGGAGTGGTGGCGGGCCCGCAAGCTGGAGGAGGTGCCGACCGAGCAGCTCCCGGACGCCTCGGTCGACGACTCCACCGAGCAGCACGCGGACCGCGCCCTGCTGATGGACATCATGAAGGTGCTCGCCCCGAAGCAGCGCAGTGTCGTCGTGCTGCGACACTGGGAGCAGATGTCCACAGAGGAGACGGCCGCCGCCCTCGGTATGTCGGCCGGAACGGTCAAGAGCACGCTGCACCGGGCGCTCGCCCGGCTCCGCGAGGAGCTGGAGTCCCGCGATCTGGACGCACGCGCGCTGGAGCGTGAGGAGCGGGAGCGGTGCGCGGCCTGACCGGCGAGGGGTCTGCACGGCCCCGGGCCAGCATCCAGGCGGTGAGTACGGCGCTGGCCGTACTCACCGCCCTCGGCCTTTTCGTGTCCGCGTGCGGCGCGGGCGGCACCGGCGCCCGTGACGAGGGCCCGGCGCACTCCGACTCGGTGGCGGGCGCCGCCGCCGCCACACCGTCCGCCGCGCCGTCGAAGACGCCCGACACGGTCGACGCCGTCCGGCTCGTCAAGGACGACCCGAAGGTCTCCCCCGAGGTGAAGCGCGAGCTGAAGCCGTGCGTCGCCGACGAGTACCCCGTCGACGTGTCCTACGGCAACATGACCGGCGGATCGGCCGACGACGTCGTCGTGAACGTGCTGACCTGCGGTGACGCGGTGGGTGTCGGCAGTTACGTGTACCGCGAGCAGGACGGCTCGTATCAGAATGTCTTCAAGGCCGAGGAGCCCCCGGTCTACGCGGAGATCGACCGCGGCGACCTGGTCGTGACCAAGCAGGTGTACGACAAGGGCGACCCGGTGTCGAGTCCCTCCGGGGAGAACGTGATCACGTACCGCTGGACCTCCGGCCGGTTCGACGAGGAGTACCGCACGCACAACGACTACGGGAAGGTCGTCGGCGACACCCCCACGCCGGAGCCCGCGAGCTGACCCGGACGCGAGGGCGCGTGAACCGATCGGGCCGCTCGGACCGATCCCTCGGTGAACGCAACACACGGACCGTGCGTCCACCAGAGAGACACGACAGAACGCACCCCACGAACCACGAGGACTGAGAGCACCGGGATGGCAGACCAGACCCACGTCCTGTTCGTCGAGGACGACGACGTCATCCGCGAGGCCACGCAGCTCGCCCTGGAACGGGACGGCTTCGTGGTCACGGCCATGCCCGACGGCCTGTCGGGCCTGGAGGCGTTCCGGGCGGACCGCCCCGACATCGCGCTGCTGGACGTCATGGTTCCCGGCCTCGACGGGGTCAGCCTGTGCCGCCGTATCCGGGACGAGTCGACCGTGCCGGTCATCATGCTGTCGGCGCGGGCCGACTCCATCGACGTCGTGCTGGGCCTGGAGGCGGGGGCCGACGACTATGTGACCAAGCCGTTCGACGGTGCCGTCCTGGTCGCCCGGATCCGCGCGGTGCTGCGCCGGTTCGGGCACGCGGGCGGCGGGCGGGCCGAGGAGCCGGCCTCGCCGCCGAACGGCGGGGTGCTGACCTTCGGGGACCTGGAGGTCGACACCGAGGGCATGGAGGTCCACCGGGCCGGGCAGCCGGTGGCGCTGACGCCGACCGAGATGCGGCTGCTGCTGGAGTTCTCCACGGCGCCGGGCACGGTGCTCTCCCGCGACAAGCTGCTGGAGCGGGTGTGGGACTACGGCTGGGGAGGGGACACCCGCGTCGTCGACGTGCACGTGCAGCGGCTGCGGCAGAAGATCGGCCAGGACCGTATCGAGACGGTCCGCGGCTTCGGCTACAAGTTGAAGGCCTGAGCAGGGGATATGAGGGGGCACTTCCGGCGCCTGGTCGCCACGGGCTTGGAGCGCGCGGGGATCCGCACGGGCCTCAGATGGAAGCTGAGCGCGGCCATCGCGCTGGTCGGGGCGCTGGTGGCGATCGCGCTGAGCCTGGTCGTGCACAACGCCGCACGGGTGTCGATGCTGGACAACGCGCGCGACCTCGCCGACGAGCGCATCATGATCGCCCAGCGGAACTTCGAGCTGTCCGGGCGGATGAACTTCCCCAACACCAAGATCGACGACCCGCACCTGCCGGCGGCGCTGCGGGACCGGGTCGAGGCGGGCCAGCGGGCGACGTACGTGGCGGACCGGCCCGGTGACGTGCCCGACATATGGGCCGCGGTGCCGCTGAAGAACGGGCATGTCATGTCCCTGCACTCGGGCTTCACGGACCGCAGCTCGGACATCCTCCAGGACCTCGACCAGGCCCTGCTCATCGGCTCCATCGCGGTCGTCCTCGGCGGCAGCGCGCTCGGCGTGCTCATCGGCGGGCATCTCTCGCGGCGGCTGCGCAAGGCGGCCGTCGCGGCCAGCCAGCTGGCGGGCGGCGAGACAGACGTGCGCGTGCGGGACGCCATGGGAGGGATCGTCCGGGACGAGACCGACGACCTGGCGAGCGCGGTGGACGCCATGGCGGACACGCTACGCCAGCGGATCGAGGCCGAACGGCGCGTCACCGCCGACATCGCGCACGAGCTGCGCACGCCGGTGACCGGGCTGCTGACCGCCGCCGAACTGCTGCCGCCCGGCCGCCCGACCGAGCTGGTGCTGGACCGGGCCAAGGCCATGCGCACGCTCGTGGAGGACGTGCTGGAGGTGGCCCGGCTGGACGGGGCCTCGGAACGGGCGGAGCTCCAGGACATCATGCTGGGCGAGTTCGTCGCCCGGCGGGTGGCGGCCAAGGACCCGGACATCGAGGTGCGGATCGTGCACGAGTCGGAGGTCACCACCGACCCGAGGCGCCTGGAGCGGGTGCTGTTCAACCTGCTCGCCAACGCGGCCCGGCACGGCAAGCCGCCCATCGAGGTCACCGTGGAGGGCCGGGTCATCCGGGTCCGCGACCACGGGCCCGGCTTCCCCGAGGACCTGCTCGCCGAGGGGCCCAGCCGCTTCCGCACCGGCAGCAAGGACCGGGCCGGGCACGGCCACGGCCTCGGTCTGACCATCGCGGCCGGTCAGGCCCGGGTGATGGGCGCCCGGCTGACCTTCCGGAACGTCCGCACGCCCGGGACACCGGAGCATCTGCCCGCCGAGGGCGCGGTCGCCGTGCTGTGGCTGCCGGAGCACGCGCCGACGAACACGGGGAGTTATCCGATGCTGCCGGGGTCGGGGACGTAGCCCCTCGCGGTGGTCAGCAGGTCCACTCCTGGTCCAGGTCGAGTCCGCCCTCCCGGGGCTGCGTGAAGGAGAACCAGTTGCCGGAGTCGTCGCGGAACAGCGCCTCCGTGCCGTACGGGCGCTCCTGCGGCTCCTGGAGGAACTCCACGCCCCGGTCCTTGAGCTTCTTGTAGTCGCCGTGGATGTCGTCGGTGGTCAGCACGCCCGCGCCGAGCGCGCCCTTCGTCACCAGCTTCCGGAGCATCTCGGCGGACTCGGGGTCCATCGCGGGCCCGCCGGGCACCATCAGCGTGAACTCGACGTCGGGCTGGTTGGGCGAGCCGACGGTGAGCCAGCGCATGCCGCCCTCGCCCATGGTCATGTCCGTACGGACCTCCAGGCCCAGTTTCTCGGTGTAGAACTCCTTGGCCCGGTCCTGGTCGAGAACCCAGACGGTCGAGATGGCGAGACCCTTGATCATGGCGTGCTCCTGCTGGTCGGGGCCGGTTCGCTCTTGCCCTGCCACCGTAGGCAGCGGGGGTGTCAGCCCGCTTCTTCGGAATTGCGCTGTTTCCCCAGGGCGGGTGCCGACCGGAAGCCGCCGGCCCACAGCATGGCGTAGCAGCCCGGTATGAGTGCCGCTCCGCGGCCCACGTGCTTCGTCCGGTACTCGCTGGGCGTCAGGCCGGTCCACGCCTTGAACCGGGCCGAGAACGTGCCGACGCTGCTGAAGCCGACCAGGTGGCAGATCTCCGTCACCGACAGGTTCGCCGTGCGCAGCAGGTCCTCGGCGCGTTCTATGCGGCGGTGGGTGAGGTACTGCCCGGGGGTCTCGCCGTACACCTCCTTGAAGGCGCGGATGAAGTGGTACCGCGAGTACCCGGCGTGTGCGGCCACGGCGCCCAGATCCAGGTCCGGATCGGCCCAGTCCCGGTCCATGGCGTCCTTGGCCAGGCGCACCTGCCGCGTCTTGTCCATGGATCCGATGGTGGCACGGGGGTCTGACAGCGGGGTGTGCGGCCGCATGAGGAAGGCCCCGGGGTTCTCTCCCCCCCGGGGCCTTCCTCATGCGGTCCGCTCAGACGGTCTCCGCCACGGGCGGCTGCGCCGCCGGGGCGTCCGGCTCGTCCTTCCCCTCCGGTCCCGCTCCCTTGAGCGGGACCTCCTTCACGAACACCGCCGCTGCCAGCGCCACCACGGCCACCACGGCTCCCAGCAGGAACGCCGAGTGCGTGCCGGCGGAGACCGCGTGCTGGTAGGCCTCCCGGGCCGCCTCCGGGAGCTTCGCCAGGCTCGCCTGGTCGAGCTGCGCGGACTGTTCGGTGACCTTGGAGCCCAGCGCACCGGCCCGCTCGGCCATGACCTCCTGGACGCGGTTGTTGAACAGCGCGCCCATGATCGCGACGCCGAAGGAGGAGCCGAGGGTGCGGAAGAGGGTGGTGGACGAGGACGCGACGCCCATGTCCTTCATCTCCACGCTGTTCTGCGCGACCAGCATGGTGATCTGCATCAGGCAGCCCATGCCGAACCCGACCACGGCCATGAAGACACCGGAGGTGAACCGCGAGGTCCCCGTGTCCATCGTGGACAGGAGGTAGAGACCGACGGCCATCAGGACACTGCCGAGAATTGGGAACACTTTGTACCGGCCGGTGTTGGTGGTGACCCGGCCGGCGACCATCGAGGTCACCAGCATCGCGCCGAGCATGGGCAGGAGCAGCAGCCCGGAGTTGGTGGCGGAGGCCCCCTGCACGGCCTGCTGGTAGAACGGCAGGAACAGCGTGGCGCCGAACATCACGAACCCGGTGATGAAGCCGATGACCGACATCAGCGTGAAGTTGCGGCTGCGGAAGATGTGCAGCGGAAGCACCGGCTCGGCGGCCTTGGTCTGCCAGAACACAAAGCCGACGAGTGCGGCGACCCCGATGCCGATCAGCTCCATGATCCGCGCGGATGTCCAGGCGTACTCGGTGCCGCCCCAGGTGGTGACGAGCACGATCGCGGTGATGCCGACGGTCAGCAGGGCGGCGCCCAGGTAGTCGATCCGTGCCTCGGACCGCTTCTTCGGCAGGTGCAGTACGGCACTGACGGCGACCAGCGCGACCACGCCGAGCGGCAGGTTGATGTAGAACGCCCAGCGCCAGCCCCAGTGGTCGGTGATCGTGCCGCCGACCAGCGGGCCGCCGATCATCGCCAGCGCCATGACGCCGGCCATCATGCCCTGGTACTTGCCGCGCTCCCGGGGCGGGATCAGGTCACCGATGATCGCCATGACGCCGACCATCAGACCGCCGGCCCCGAGGCCCTGGATCGCGCGGAAGCCGATCAGCTCGCCCATGTTCTGGGCCATGCCGCTGAGCGCCGAACCGATCAGGAAGAGGACGATGGACGACAGGAACGTGCCCTTGCGGCCGTACATGTCGCCGAGCTTGCCCCACAGCGGGGTGGAGGCCGCGGTCGCGAGCGTGTAGGCGGTGACCACCCACGCGAGGTGTTCGAGGCCGCCCAGTTCACCGACGATCGTCGGCATCGCCGTACCGATGATCATGTTGTCGAGCATCGCGAGCATCATCGCGATCATCAGCGCGAGCAGCACGACCCGCACACTCTTCGGCCGTTTCCCCCCGGTGTCGGCGCCGATCGCCGGTATGTCCGTCGTGTCCGCCATCGCTTTCCCACTCCCCCAGCTACCGCTACTTACTTGCCGACCGGCTAGTGACTACACTCGGAAGCTAGCCGCGGAACTAGCCGGGCGTCAAGTAAGTTTTATGGAAAGGGAGCGGCGTAGGAGGATGGGCGGCACCATGGACGGCACCAGGCGGCGGCGCCGCGGGGACACCCGCCAGCGCATCCAGGACGTGGCCCTCGAACTCTTCGCGGAGCAGGGCTACGAGAAGACCTCCCTGCGCGAGATCGCGGAACACCTGGAGGTCACCAAGGCGGCGCTCTACTACCACTTCAAGACGAAGGAAGAGATCCTCGTCAGCATCTTCGAGGACCTCACGAAGCCGATCGAGGAACTGATCGAGTGGGGGCGGCAGCAGCCGCA
This sequence comes from Streptomyces sp. DH10, assembly GCF_029813805.1. Lineage (NCBI taxonomy): Bacteria > Bacillati > Actinomycetota > Actinomycetes > Kitasatosporales > Streptomycetaceae > Streptomyces > Streptomyces sp. DH10. The sequence goes on along the minus strand of NZ_JARVKU010000021.1, from coordinate 153,248 downwards.
CACGCTCGACACCAAGCAGGAGATCGTCCGCCGTTACGCGGAGACCCTGTACGGCGCCGCGCCGCTGTTCCGCTTCATGCACGACAACCAGGCGACGGTGCGGGAGCTGCGGATCGGCGACTCCTTCAAGGAGCGCATCCGCAGCCTGCGCGACATCATCATCGACCCGGACGCCGACATGGTCGACCAGGTGCGCTGCGTCAGCGCGATCTTCACGCTGCACGCCGGGATGTTCCTGCTCCAGGACCTGGAAGGCGACCCCGAGGACAAGAACAAAGCCGTCCTCGAGGTCGCCACGGACCTCGTGACCCAGGCCCACGGGGGAGCCCAGGGCTCCTAGGGCGTGTCCGGGATCGTCAGACCTTGACGCCCTTGGCGCGCAGGAACTTCACCGGGTCGACCGCCGAGCCGTAGTTCGGGGTCGTACGGATCTCGAAGTGCAGGTGCGGACCGCTCGAGTTGCCGGTGTTGCCGGACCGGGCGATCTCCTGGCCGGTCTTGACGATCTGGCCGATGCTCACCTTGACCTTCGACAGGTGGGCGTACTGCGAGTACGTGCCGTTGCCGTGCTTGATCACGACGGCGTTGCCGTACGCGGGGCCGTCACCGGCGCCGTTGCCGCCGGCCTTGACGACGGTGCCGCCGTGGGTGGCGACGACCTGGGTGCCGCTCGGCACGGCGAAGTCCTGCCCGCTGTGGGTGGACTGCCACATGCCGCCGTTCTGGGCGAAGCTCGCGGAGAGCTTGTACTTCTTCACCGGGTCGACCCAGGACGGAGTTGCCTTCTTCGCGGCCTTCTTCACGGCGGCCTTCTTGGCGGCGGCCGCCTTCTTCACGGCGGCGGCCTTGGCGGCCTTGGCGGCCTTCTCGGCCTTCGCGGCCGCGGCCTTGGCCTGGGCGGCGGCCTGCGCCTGGACGGCACCGGCGGCACCGGACGCGGCCGTGGTGTCGGCGGCGGACGCGACCCCGGCTCCCAGTGCGACCGAGACACCGAGGCCGGCGGCCAGCACGGTCGCACGGGTGCGGAGCTGGGACGTACGGAAGGAACGGGACGTGACGCGCTGGGACATCGAAACCTCGTGGGGAAGGGGACGGAGAAAACCACCCGGCGCACAGTCGCTCGCCGAATGGCCATCTCTTGGTAACCCGAAGTCCGACAAACTCCCAAAAGCGTGATCTACGGCCTAAGTTAGTAACTTCGCTCAGTGGCCTACGTCTCTTGACATGGCACTCATTCGGGACGAATCAGGACACTACGCCGCACTTCAGCGTGCTCCACGGGCCGAGAATCCCTTTTCTCCCGACCCGTTCGCCACTATTCCGTCTAGTAACGGACATATCGCCTGTGCGGCATGTCACCGGGGCCTCTCTTCGGCCATTCCGGAAATGTGGCGCACGCCTCTATGCACCTACCGTTCGGTAACCCTACGGTTCCCCTCGCGCCACCCTCGCCCACGAACATGCACACGACATGTTGGCAGCGTCACGGACGTGAGAGGACCCCCACGACATGCAGACCCGACGCCCCTGGTTGCGCCGCGCATCAGTGACCGCCGTCTCGGCAGCCGCCCTTGTGGCGATGGCCGCACCGGCCGACGCCGCGGCCCCCGCCGGTGCCGCCACCGCGGTCACCACGGCCGCCGCCGCAGACGTCGACTACGCGACATGGCAGAAGGACTGCCAGGCGGTGATGGACCAGGCGCTGCCCTACCTGAAGCAGCGGATCGCGGCCGCCAAGCCGGGCGAGAAGCAGGCCATCGTTTTCGACATCGACAACACCACGCTGGAGACCGACTTCGGCTTCAGCTACCCGCAGCCGGCCAACAAGCCGGTCCTGGAGGCCGCCAGATACGCCCAGCAGCGCGGCGTCGCCCTGTTCTTCGTGACCGCCCGCCCGGACATCATCCACTCGTTCACCGAGTACAACCTCAAGCAGGCCGGCTACCAGGTCTCCGGCCTGTACGTCCGGAACTTCATCGACCTCTTCAAGAACGTCGCCGAGTACAAGACGGCCCAGCGCGTCGACGTCGAGAAGAAGGGCTACACGATCATCGCGAACATCGGCAACAGCGCCACCGACCTCTCGGGCGGCCACGCCGAGAAGACGTACAAGCTGCCGGACTACGACGGGCAGCTTTCCTGACCCACCTGGTCAACTCCGGGTAGTCTCACCCCCGTTCGGCGATCACGGGGGTGAGGCTGTTGGATCCGACGGTACTCGGCGGCAGGCTGGCGTCCGCACTGGTCGCCCCGCTGCTGAAGAAGCTCTTCCGCTCGGAGGGCCCGGGAGCGGGCCTGGTCGACAAACCCGTACGCCTCTGCGCACTCGTGTCGTTCCGCGGCGAGAAGCGAACCCTGAGCGAGCAGGACGTACGGAAGCTCGCCGAGTGGCTCGTGGCACAGGCGGTGGAGTCCCCCGGTGAACCGCCCTTCCCGCCCGACGAGCAGATCGCCGTCACCGACACGCTGGCCCGCAGGCTGCTCGCCCTCGGCGACCTCGACATGGACGACGTCCAGGCGGTGCGACTGGGCCACCGCGAACTGGCCAGGAAGCTCCATTACGCGGCGCCCGCACCCGACGGCCTGTCCGCGGACTCCTGTCACTTCCTTGACCACACGACCGACTGGGCCTGCCTGAACATCCTGGAGTTCTTCACCCGCCGCTCCACCTTCGTCGCACGCACCCTCGTCGAGCAGGCCCGGGCCCAGGCGGAACTGATCGCCAAGGTCGACGAGCTGATCACCCGCACACCCCGCCCGGACGCCCGCGACACCGCTTTCGAACGCCGCTACCTGCCGTTCGTCGCCGAGTGCCACAACCACATCACGATCTACGGGATCGACCTGCGGGACTCCCCCGACCGCTGGCCGCTGGAGGTCGCCTACCTGACGCTGGAGGCGACCACCGACCGGGAACCGGACCGGGCCGCCGAGCCCGGCGAGGGTCCGCCGGCCCGCACCGGACGGATGCCCGCCGACGAGACGCTGGACAAGGACCCCAGGGTGCTGCTGCGCGGCGACGCGGGCTCCGGGAAGACGACACTGGTGCAGTGGCTGGCGGTGTCCGCCGCGCGCAAGGGCCTGTACATCCCGTACGTCCTCCCGCTGCGCACCCTGATCCGCACCGGCCCGCTGCCCGCACCGGCCGCCTTCCTGAGCGCCGTCGGCTGTCCGCTGTCCCCGCCGGACGGCTGGACGGAGCGCGTGCTGACCGCTGGCCGGGCGCTGGTCCTGGTCGACGGTCTGGACGAGATCCCGGCAGCCGACCGCCACGGCACCCGTGACTGGCTGCGCGCCCTCATCCACGCCTACCCCGGCAACCGCTGGCTGCTGACCACCCGGCCCACCGCCGTACGCGCCGACTGGCTGTCCCAGGAGGGCTTCCGGGAACTGTCCCTGGCACCGATGGGCCGGGCGGAGGTCACCACCTTCGTCCACCGCTGGCACGAGGCGGCGCGCGCCCCGGAGTACGAACAGCGGCTGCTGGACTCCCTGCGCACCAAGCGGGACCTGGCCCGTCTCGCCACCAACCCGCTGATGTGCGGTCTGATCTGCGCCCTGCACCGCGAGCGCCGCGGCTACCTGCCCACCGGGCGCAAGGAGCTGTACGACGCGGCCCTCAGCATGCTGCTCTCCCGTCGCGACCTGGAACGCGGCATGGGCGCGGCCGAAGGACCGGAGCTGGGCGAAGCCGCCCAGCTCGAACTTCTCCAGCGCCTCGCCTACGCCCTGGTGCTCAGCGGCCGGAACGAGATGACCCTGACGACCGCCGAGAGGATCGTGGAGAGCGCGCTGCCCACACTGGCCCCGGCGGCCGGGAAGCAGGACGCGTCGGACATCCTGCGGGTCCTCCTGCTGCGCAGTGGCGTGCTGCGCCGTCCGGCCGAGGACGTCATGGACTTCGTCCACCGCACCTTCCAGGACTACCTGGGCGCCCGGTACGCCGTCGAGGAGGGCCACCTCGACGTCCTCACCGGCCATGCCGACGACACCCAGTGGGAGGACGTCATCCGCATGGCCGTGGCCCACGCCCGGCCTCACGAACGGGTCTCCGTGCTGAAGGAGCTGCTGGCCGGGGACACGCCCCGGCTGACGCTGCTGGCGCTGGCCTGCCTGGAGCACGCGACGGCGCTCGCCCCCGCGGTGCGCATGGAGGTGGAAGGGCGGGCCGCCGCGCTGATCCCGCCGCGCACGACCGGGGCTGCGAGGGAGCTGGCCGAAGCCGGTCCGCTGGTGCTGGAGCTGCTGCCGGGGCCGGAGGGCCTGACGGACGAGGAGGCGCTGGGCGTCACCGTCACCGCCTCGGTCCTGGGATCGGAGGAACCCGACGGGGCCCTCGCCGTGCTGCGCCGCTTCCGGGACCACCCGGACCACGACGTACGGCGGCAGCTGGCCGGCACCTGGCACCGGTTCGGCGCCGAGGAATACGCGGTCGAGGTACTGGACCACCTCGACCGCTCGGACCTCTTCCTCACCTGCGAGGCGCCCGCCCAAGTCGCGGCCCTCGCCCGGATGCGCCCCTGGCCCGACCTGGCCTTCGAGGGCCCGCACAGCGCCGAGGACATCGTGGCCGCCGTACCGGAGCCCGGGACGGTGACCACGCTCGGCATCCTCCGGAATCCGCGTCTGACGGAACTGGGTGCCCTGCGGCGCTTCACTTCGCTGAACCAGCTGACGATTTTCGAGTGCCCGGACGCGACGGGCCTGGAGCGGATGCGGCCCCTGCCGCTCACCGAACTCGTCATCCTCAGTTCCGTCGCCGACCTGACGGGACTGCGGGCCCTGCCCTCACTGACCCTGCTCTCCGTGGTCCAGGAACTGCCCGGCGCCGGCCTCACCGACGCCCTGCCGACCGAGGCCCCGCTGGGCTTCCTCTTCCTGGGCCGCCACAGCACCGACACAACCGGGCTGCGGGGCCTGGCTCACTGGGACAGGCTGCACACGCTCAGCCTCGGACCGCTGACCACGGAACTGACGGCGGCCGACTGGCGGGAGGTCGCCGAGCTTCCCGGACTCACCAGCTTGTACCTGAACGCTTCGATCATCCGGGACCTGCCCGCCTCCATCGGCTGCATGCCCGAGCTGCCGGGGGTCGAGGTGCTGCGGATCCGCTCGATGGACGGGACCGAGCACCTCGCCCCACTGGCGTCCCGGCTGCCCGGGTTGCACACGGTGATCCTGGGAAACAGGCCCGGGCACTTCTTCCCGCTGTCCGACTTCCAGCCGCTCTTCCCGGACGCCGACCTCGCCCTGGACCCGGACTGAGGCGAAAGCCGGTGCACGGGGACGGCCGACGGACGGCGCAGCACGAAGTGGGGCCACCGCCCGAAGGCAGTGGCCCCACTCTCGTTTCAGGAAGGTCCCCGAAGGGTCACACGTCCTTGCTCAGGTTCGGTCCCGTGCCACCGGCCGCCTGCTCGATCGGCGGGACGTCCGGCAGGGCCGACTTCTCCTCGCCGCGGAAGGTGAAGGTCTTGGTCTCACCCTCGCCCTCGGTGTCCACGACCACGATGTGACCGGGACGCAGCTCGCCGAAGAGGATCTTCTCGGAGAGGCTGTCCTCGATCTCGCGCTGGATGGTGCGACGCAGCGGACGCGCACCCAGCACCGGGTCGTAGCCCTTCTTGGACAGCAGCTCCTTGGCGGACTGGGAGAGCTCGATGCCCATGTCCCGGTCCTTCAGGCGCTCGTCCACCTTGCCGATCATCAGGTCGACGATCTGGAGGATGTCGTCCTGGCTGAGCTGCGGGAAGACGACCACGTCGTCGACGCGGTTGAGGAACTCGGGCCGGAAGTGCTGCTTGAGCTCGTCCGAGACCTTGTTCTTCATGCGCTCGTAGTTGGACTTGGTGTCGCCCTGGGCCGCGAAGCCCAGGTTGAAGCCCTTGGAGATGTCCCGGGTGCCGAGGTTGGTCGTCATGATGATGACCGTGTTCTTGAAGTCCACGACCCGGCCCTGGGAGTCGGTCAGGCGACCGTCCTCCAGGATCTGCAGCAGCGAGTTGAAGATGTCCGGGTGGGCCTTCTCGACCTCGTCGAAGAGGACGACCGAGAACGGCTTGCGGCGGACCTTCTCCGTCAGCTGGCCGCCCTCCTCGTAGCCCACGTAACCGGGGGGCGAACCGAAGAGACGCGACACCGTGTGCTTCTCGCTGAACTCCGACATGTCGAGGGAGATCAGCGCGTCCTCGTCACCGAAGAGGAACTCGGCGAGCGCCTTGGACAGCTCCGTCTTACCGACACCGGACGGGCCGGCGAAGATGAACGAGCCACCGGGACGCTTCGGGTCCTTCAGACCGGCACGCGTACGGCGGATCGCCTTCGACAGCGCCTTGACGGCGTCCTTCTGACCGATGACCCGCTTGTGGAGCTCGTCCTCCATGCGGAGCAGTCGGCTGGACTCCTCCTCGGTCAGCTTGAAGACCGGGATGCCCGTGGCCGTGGCGAGGACCTCGGCGATCAGCTCGCCGTCGACCTCGGCGACGACGTCCATGTCGCCGGCCTTCCACTCCTTCTCCCGCTTGGCCTTGGCGGCGAGGAGCTGCTTCTCCTTGTCGCGCAGGGAGGCGGCCTTCTCGAAGTCCTGCGAGTCGATCGCGGACTCCTTGTCGCGGCGGACGCCGGCGATCTTCTCGTCGAACTCGCGCAGGTCCGGCGGCGCGGTCATCCGGCGGATGCGCATCCGGGAACCGGCCTCGTCGATCAGGTCGATCGCCTTGTCCGGCAGGAAGCGGTCCGAGATGTACCGGTCGGCCAGGGTCGCGGCCTGGACCAGCGCCTCGTCCGTGATGGAGACGCGGTGGTGCGCCTCGTACCGGTCACGCAGACCCTTGAGGATCTCGATCGTGTGCGGCAGGGACGGCTCGGCGACCTGGATGGGCTGGAAGCGGCGCTCCAGGGCCGCGTCCTTCTCCAGGTGCTTGCGGTACTCGTCCAGCGTGGTCGCACCGATGGTCTGGAGCTCACCGCGGGCCAGCATCGGCTTCAGGATCGAAGCCGCGTCGATGGCGCCCTCGGCGGCACCCGCACCGACCAGCGTGTGCAGCTCGTCGATGAACAGGATGATGTCGCCGCGGGTGCGGATCTCCTTGAGCACCTTCTTCAGGCGCTCCTCGAAGTCACCGCGGTAGCGGGAGCCGGCGACCAGCGCGCCGAGGTCCAGGGTGTAGAGGTGCTTGTCCTTGAGGGTCTCGGGCACCTCGCCCTTGACGATGGCCTGGGCGAGGCCCTCGACGACGGCGGTCTTGCCGACGCCGGGCTCACCGATCAGGACCGGGTTGTTCTTCGTACGGCGGGACAGCACCTGCATGACCCGCTCGATCTCCTTCTCGCGCCCGATGACCGGGTCGAGCTTGGACTCACGAGCGGCCTGGGTGAGGTTCCGGCCGAACTGGTCGAGGACCAGGGACGTGGAGGGCGTGCCCTCGGCAGGACCGCCGGCGGCGGCGGTCTCCTTGCCCTGGTAACCGGAGAGCAGCTGGATCACCTGCTGCCGCACGCGGTTCAGATCTGCGCCCAGCTTGACCAGGACCTGGGCGGCGACGCCCTCGCCCTCGCGGATCAGGCCGAGCAGGATGTGCTCCGTGCCGATGTAGTTGTGGCCCAGCTGAAGAGCCTCGCGGAGCGACAGCTCCAGGACCTTCTTGGCACGAGGGGTGAAGGGGATGTGACCCGACGGGGCCTGCTGGCCCTGCCCGATGATCTCCTCCACCTGCTGGCGGACCGCCTCGAGCGAAATCCCGAGGCTCTCAAGGGCCTTGGCGGCGACACCTTCGCCCTCGTGGATCAGGCCCAGGAGGATGTGTTCAGTGCCGATGTAGTTGTGGTTGAGCATCCGGGCTTCTTCCTGAGCCAGGACGACAACCCGCCGCGCGCGGTCGGTGAACCTCTCGAACATCGTTAATCGCTCCTCAGAGCGGTCAGGCAGTGGGGGGAACTTCCCCTCCCTGTCCTTCCGCAGCTTAGTCCCGCAAGCGGGGACCGCTCATTCCAACTGCCGACACCGTCCTTGGCCTCCTGACCCCGAACGCCGACATCTGCTCCAACCCGATGGTGCGAGACGATGTTCCCGCAGGCCAGGCAGTTACCCCCTTCGCCAGTACGCCCATGGCGAACGTGAGACGGCCTTTCCTGCGTGTCGCCCCCTCCCACTAGGGATGTCTTACCCGTACGGACCGGAAGTCCATGCCGAGCGCCCCCGTTCCCTCCGCTACGGGCGAACAACCTTGCGCCTCCCCGTACCCCTCACAGGCCCCCATTTCGCCACCGTGTGCGCTCAATACGACACCCACCGTAACCCGCATGCTCCTCCGGCTGTTGCGCTTGGCATGTTCGGAGCCCCCGGCCCCATCCCGCTCCCCCGTCGGCCGCTCGACGCGAGCTGTCGTATCCGACGGTGGTACGAGAACGAACTGGGCTGGCCGACGGTGCCCGGCGGTCCTCTGCGGCTGGCGGTGGGATTGCGCTACGACGTCCTGGACGTGCCTGCCGAGGCGGGACACGCGGCCCTGCGGCACTTGGGACCGCACTCCCCGGTCGCCGCGTTCGGCGACCGGATGCGCCTCCTGGTGGCCCCGGGCAGCGCGGAGGAACTGCCCGGGCTCCTGGAGTGGCTGGAGTGGGGAACGCTGCCGCTCGGCCTGACGGCGATCGGGGCGGGGGGTGCCATGGAGGCGCCGTGTCCGCCCTGGATGGAGGCGCCGTTCCCCGACGGGACGGACGGCTCGACGCCGGCCTGCGGGGCGGGCGCGCGGCTGTACCAGGGGACGGACGGCTCCATGCCGCGCACGAGAGGCGGCCTCATGCCGCGGGAGGCAGGCGGGGTGCCGCCCGACGACACGAGCGCGTTGTTCTTCCGCGAGGCGGACGGCTCGGTATCGCGGGAAGGAGGCCGCTTGATCCCGTGCAGGGAAGGCGGGCTGCTGCCTGGCGAGTGGGACTGGCCGTCGACCCATGAGACGGACGCGGCGTTCTTGCGCGACGCGGGCGGCCGGGTATCGCGCGCCAGGGGTGGACCGCTGCCGTGCGAGGCCTTGATGCCGGTGGCCGCCGAGAGGCCGCTGCCTAGTCAGGCGTTCGCGCCGTCGGCCCCCGAGACGGACGGCGCGTTGCCCCCCGAGCCCGGCTTCTGTGGTGGCCGGCCGCTTCCCCTGGACCGGTTCGGTTCCCAGGGGGCCGCCGTGTGGCTGCGGCCCCCCGAGCCGGGATGCGAGGTCGAGACCTCGCTGCCGACGCTGTCGGCGTTGGGAGGCGGTGGAGACGCCCCCGATCTCGTGCGGCTGGTGAACACGGTGGCAACGCACTGCCACCGGCTCCGGCTGCGGCGCGCGTGCGCGCAGCCGCCGGCCTTGCGTGCGCAGGGCCGGTAGTGCCGCTGTTCAGCCGTTGGCCTTCTCGTAGGCCTCGCGGATGGTCGCGGGAACACGGCCGCGGTCGTTGACCTCGTAGCCGTTCTCCTTCGCCCAAGCGCGGATGGCCGCCGTGTCCTGGCTGCCGCCCGAAGCCGCCCGCGCCTTTCCGCGCCCGCCCGAAGCACGGCCTCCGGTACGACGACCGCCCTTCACGTAAGGCTCGAGAAGGCCGCGGAGCTTGTCCGCATTGGCGGTGGTGAGATCGATCTCGTACGTCTTGCCGTCCAGCGCGAACGTCACGGTCTCGTCCGCCTCGCCGCCGTCGAGGTCGTCGACAAGAAGGACCTGAACCTTCTGTGCCACCGGATTTCCTTTCATCGATATCTTCAGGGCCGGGGTGTGCCGGCGTCCGCCGTATCACCGTCCCCTGTTATATGCAGTACTGCAGTACCTCGGAAAGCAAACCGCTTTTGCCGGAAAAACACAAACCCTCGGGAGAGACCGGCAGCCCCGCCTCCGCCTGGAAACGTGCGCGTTTCGGACATAGGGCACCCGCACAGGGCGGTGGGGCGAAATATGTCTTGACGAACCGGGCGGGCGGTCTTGCGGCGGACTTGCGACTGGCTTGTGTGTCCGACCCGGCGATCACAGATGCAGAAGCATCCGGCTGTTGCCCAAGGTGTTCGGTTTCACTCGTTCGAGACCGAGGAACTCCGCGACACCCTCGTCATAGGAACGCAGCAGCTCCGCGTAGACATCGGTGTCGACAGGTGTCTCGCCGATCTCCACGAAGCCGTGCTTGCTGAAGAAGTCGACTTCGAAGGTCAGACAGAAAACACGGCGAACGCCGAGCCAGCGGGCGGTGTGCACCAACTTCTCCAGCAACTGGTGTCCGACACCCGCGCCCTTCAGGCCCGGCTTCACGGCGAGAGTGCGCACTTCCGCGAGGTCTTCCCACATCACGTGCAGGGCTCCGCAGCCGACGACCTCGGCGTTGTCGTCCCGTTCCGCGACCCAGAACTCCTGGATGTCCTCGTAAAGCGTCACCGTTGCTTTGTCGAGCAGGATGCCGCCGCGGACGTAGGCGTCAAGGAGGCGGCGCACGGCCGGGACATCGCCGGTACGGGCCCGCCGGACGGTGATGGCTTTTGCGGGGGCTTCGGGGCTCTTCGCGGACATGCCGGGACGCTATCGCCCGTCGGCGTCCTGAGCGGAGGCGGGGTTCTCCGCCGGTTCCGCCGGTTCCGTTCGTTCCGCCGGTTCCGTTCGTTCCACCGGTTCGGTTCGTTCCGCAGGTTCCGTGCGTTCTGCCGGTTCGGTTCGTTCCGCAGGCTCCGTGCGTTCTGCCGGTTCCGTGCGTTCCGTTCGTTCGGCCGGTTCCGACGGTCCGGTCGGTTTCTGGGTTTCCGGTACCTGGACGATGCGTACGGCATCGCGGAGAGCCTCTCGCTGTTCCTCGCTCATCATGCCGAAGAAGGCGACGAGAGCCGCGGCGGGGTTGTCGCTCTGCGACCAGGCGTCGTTCATCAGGGCGGCGGCGTAGGCGGCGCGTGTGGAGACCGCCTCATATCGATAGGCGCGGCCCTCCGCCTCGCGGCGCACCCAGCCCTTCTGATGGAGATTGTCCAAAACGGTCATCACGGTGGTGTACGCGATGGACCGCTCCTTCTGAAGATCTTCCAGGACTTCTCGAACGGTCACCGGGCGGTTCCACTTCCACACCCGCGACATGACCGCGTCTTCGAGTTCTCCCAATGGGCGAGGCACACCTCAGAACAATAGTGGGAGATCCGGGTAATGGCGTGGCGGACGTGCACTTCACCGGCAAACGGGAACAAAAAGGGCGTACGACTCCAAAGGTGCGAGCCCACGGAGGGGCGGCCGCACGGAGTCGTACGCCGTCGGAGCGCTGCGCCGGGGCGGCAGCGGTCGGGTCAGGCTTCGGCCTTCGGGGGCGTCGCGGAGGACTGCCGGGCGCCATCCACGCGCGCGAGGGCGGCGTCGACGGCCGCGTCCTCCTTGGCCTTGTTGACGCCGCCCTGTGTCTTCACGATCACCCGGATCACGCCGATGAAGAAGATGGCCATGACGACCGGGGGCAGGAGCGCGGAGACGTAGTCCATGGATCCAGAGTAGCCACGTCAGCCGGCGGCGAGCTGCTGGGGGCTCGCCGGGGGTGGCGGGCTGGGCTTGCGGCGCGGGAAGACCTCGCCCGGTGTGGGGATCGGGCGCCCGGGCTTCGGGGTGCCCGGGGCGGGGGCCGGGGCGGGCTTGGGGGCGGGCTTCGGAGCCTCCGGCTTTCGTGCGGGCTTCTTCTCGGGCTGCTTCTCGGGGGTGTCCTCGGCAGCGCCGGAGAGGTCCCCGGGGAGGGGCAGGAGACGGAGGCGGGAGCGGGAGGCGGGGACGGTGGGGGTGCCCGGCGCGACCGCGCGAGCGGCGGGGTGAGCGGCCGGATGAGCGATCGGCGAGGGGGCGTGCGAGCCGGTGCGTACGGTCTGCTGCCCGGTGAGCCGCTGGCACCGGTCCAGGAGGGCGGCGGCGGTGGGGTTGCCGCTCAGAGCACGCAGGGCGGCGAGGTCGTCGGGGCGGGGGCGGTATCCGGCGCCCAGTGCCTCGTCCAGGAGCGTGAGGTAACCGGCGGCGGTACCGGGAAGGGCGGCGCGGTACCGGCCGAGATCGGCCACGAGGAAGGCACGCAGCCTGGCCCCCTCCCGCATCGCCTCGTCGAGCGACTCTGCGAGGCGGAGACAGTCCTGGACGTCGTCGGCCGAGGCGGAGGTCGGGTGAAGGGCGAGGGCGAGAGCGCGGCGGAGCACACGCAGCTCCTCCACACCGAACGCCATGCCGCCGCGGGATCCGTATGGCGTGGGCATGCGGCGACGATACGCGCTAATCAGACAAATCTGGCATAGCGGATGGGTGTGGCGCGGGGGACCACCCGGGTGGGCGGGGTCGGCACCCCGCCACGCCGGGCCGCGAACCCACCCCACCCCAGTGACAACACCGAGCACCTCGAAACGCCGAGTCGCACAACGCCCACCCCCGACACCACCACCGCACGCCGGCTCACATGCGCGACACGTTCCGCTCGTACACCAACCGCAGCCCGATCAACGTCAGCCACGGCTCGTGTTCGTCGATGACCGACGACTCGCCCAGGACCATCGGTGCCAGACCGCCCGTCGCGATGACCGTGACGTCTTCCGGGTCGTCGGACAGCTCGCGGGCCACGCGGTTGACGACCCCGTCGACCTGGCCGGCGAAACCGTAGATGATGCCCGACTGCATCGCCTCGACCGTGTTCTTGCCGATGACGCTGCGGGGGCGGGCCACCTCGATCTTGCGGAGCTGGGCGCCGCGGACGCCGAGGGCCTCGACGGAGATCTCGATGCCGGGGGCGATGACGCCGCCGACGTACTCGCCGCGCGCGCTGACCGCGTCGAACGTCGTCGCCGTGCCGAAGTCGACGACGATCGCGGGGCCGCCGTAGAGCTCGACCGCCGCGACGGCGTTGATGATGCGGTCCGCGCCGACCTCCTTGGGGTTGTCCATGAGGATCGGGACGCCCGTCTTGACGCCCGGTTCGACCAGGACCGCCGGGACGTCGCCGTAGTAGCGGCGCGTCACCTCGCGGAGCTCGTGCAGGACCGAGGGGACGGTCGCGCAGATGGCGATGCCGTCGATGCCGTCGCCCAGTTCGTCGCCGAGGAGCGGGTGCATGCCCATCAGGCCCTGGAGGAGGACCGCCAGTTCGTCGGCGGTGCGGCGCGCGTCCGTGGAGATACGCCAGTGTTCGACGATGTCCTCGCCGTCGAACAGGCCCAGGACGGTGTGGGTGTTCCCTACGTCGATCGTCAGCAGCATGACCCGTACCCGCTCCCCTACTCCGCCGGCCGCAGGTCCAGGCCGATGTCCAGGATCGGCGAGGAGTGGGTGAGGGCTCCGACGGCCAGGTAGTCGACGCCGGTGTCCGCGTACGCCTTGGCGTTGTCGAGGGTCAGGCGGCCCGAGGCCTCCAGGGCGGCGCGGTCCTGGACGACGGCCACCGCCTCCGCGCACTCGCCCGGCGTGAAGTTGTCCAGGAGGATCAGCTCGGCACCGGCGTCCAGGACCTCGCGGAGCTGGGTCAGGGTGTCGACCTCGACCTCGATGGGGACGTCGGGGAAGCGTTCGCGTACCGCCGTGAAGGCCTGGGCGACGCCGCCCGCGGCGACCACGTGGTTGTCCTTGACGAGGGCCGCGTCCGAGAGGGACATGCGGTGGTTGACGCCGCCGCCGCAGCGGACCGCGTACTTCTCGAGGGAGCGCAGGCCGGGCGTCGTCTTGCGGGTGTCGCGGACCTTGGCCTTCGTGCCGTCCAGGACGTCCGCCCACGCGCGCGTGGCCGTCGCGATGCCCGACAGGCGGCACAGGATGTTCAGGGCGCTGCGCTCGGCCGTGAGGAGGTCGCGGGTGCGGGTGGTGACCGAGAGGAGCTTCTGGCCCGCCTCGACGCGGTCGCCGTCTTCGGCGTGGCGCTCGATCTCCAGTTCCTCCTCGCAGACGACGGAGATCACCGCTTCGGCGATCCGCAGGCCCGCCACGACGCCCGCCTCGCGGGCCGTGAAGTCTGCGGTGGACACCGCGTCCTCGGGGATCGTCGCCATGGTCGTCACGTCCACGCCGTGGGCCAGGTCCTCCTGGAGGGCCACGTTGGCGATGTCCTCGACCTCGATGGGGTCGAGGCCGGCGTCGGCCAGGAGCTGGGCGAGTGCGGGGTCCAGACCGCACTCGAGGTACGCCTCGCCGTCCGCGCCGCAGGCGCAGCCGTCGCCGCAGCCTCCGGACGAGGCGAGGGGAAGGTCGGGGGTGCTCACGTCGGTCACAGCTCCTGGGGGGCCTGGGGAGGAAGGGTCGAAGGGAAGTGTGTGGTGTCGGTGGTGTGCACGGCCAGCGTGCGGTCGGGGTTCAGGCGTACGACGATGTGGCGCCGCCAGGTGGTGTCGTCGCGCTCGGGGCGGTCCTCGCGCCAGTGGCAGCCCCGGGTCTCCTCACGCAGCCGGGCCGCTGTGACCAGCACGCGGGCCACGCACAGCAGGTTGGTGGCCTCCCAGGTGTCGACGCCCGCCTCGGCGGTCTTGCCGTTCTCGGCGAGGGCGTCGCGGGCGTCGGTGTGCAGTTGCTGGAGCTGGTCGGCGGCCTTGGTGAGGGACTCCGCCGAGCGCAGGACGCCGGCCCCGTTGGTCATGATCCGCTGGATCGTGAAGCGGGCCTCCGGGGTGAGCAGGGGGTGCTCGGGGGTCTCCGGGTGCGGCAGCGGTTGCGGCACGCGGGCCTCGATGCCGTTCGACGCGATGTCGGCCGCGATGCGCTCGGCGTAGACGAGGCCTTCGAGGAGGGAGTTGGAGGCCAGGCGGTTGGCGCCGTGCACGCCGGTGCAGGCGACCTCGCCGCACGCGTACAGGCCGGGGACGGTCGTACGGCCCCGGGAGTCGGTGCGGACGCCGCCGGAGGCGTAGTGGGCGGCCGGGGCGACGGGAATGGGCTCGGTGACCGGGTCGATGCCGTGGGCGCGGCAGGCGGCGAGGATCGTCGGGAAGCGGTGTTCCCACATGTCGGCGCCGAAGTGCCGGGCGTCGAGGAACATGTGCTCGGCGTCCTGCTCCTGCATGCGGCGCGTGATGCCCTTGGCGACGATGTCCCGGGGGGCGAGTTCGGCCAGTTCGTGCTGCCCCTGCATGAAGCGCACGCCGTCGGCGTCGACCAGGTGGGCGCCCTCGCCGCGGACCGCCTCGGAGACCAGGGGCTGCTGGCCCTCCGCGTCGGAGCCCAGGAAGAGGACCGTCGGGTGGAACTGGACGAACTCCAGGTCGCTCACCTCGGCGCCCGCGCGCAGCGCCAGGGCCACGCCGTCGCCCGTGGAGACGGAGGGGTTGGTCGTCGCCGAGAAGACCTGGCCCATGCCGCCGGTCGCCAGGACCACCGCGGGGGCGTGGACCGCGCCCACGCCGTCGTGCTGGCCCTCTCCCATGACGTGCAGGGTGACGCCTGCCGTGCGGCCCTCGGCGTCCGTGAGGAGGTCCAGGACGAGCGCGTTCTCGACCGTGCGCACGCCACGCGCGCGTACCGCCTCGACCAGGGCCCTGGAGATCTCGGCACCGGTGGCGTCGCCGCCGGCGTGGGCGATGCGGCGGCGGTGGTGGCCGCCCTCGCGGGTGAGCTCCAGGCCGCCCTCGGAGGACTCGTCGAACTGGGCGCCGGTCTCGATGAGGCGGCGCACGGCGTCGGGGCCCTCGGTGACGAGGAGGCGGACCGCCGCCTCGTCGCACAGGCCCGCGCCCGCCACCAGGGTGTCGTCCAGGTGCTGTTCGGGGGTGTCGCCCTCGCCGAGGGCCGCGGCGATGCCGCCCTGGGCCCAGCGGGTGGAGCCGTCGTCCAGGCGGGCCTTGGTGACGACGACGGTGGTGAGGCCGGCCGCCTCGCAGCGCAGGGCCGCGGTGAGGCCGGCGACGCCGGAGCCGACGACGACCACGTCCGCGGAGAGGGACCACCCGGGGGCGGGCGCGTGCAGTCGTATGCCTGTGCTGGTCACGAGGCGGCTCCGAAGGTGAGGGGAACGTTGTCGATCAGCCGGGTCGCCCCGACCCGGGCGGCGACGGCGAGGACCGCCTCGCCGGTGAAGTCGTCCCCGATCTCGGTGAAGTCGGACGGGTCGACCAGGGCGAGATAGTCCAGCACGAGCGGCGGGTCGAGGCGGGCGGCCTCGTCGAGGACCTGGCGGGCGGCCGCGCGGACGGCGGCCGGGCTGCCCGGGACGGCCGTCGCGACGGCGTGCGCGTCCGCCGCCGCGCGGGACTCCCCTATGGCGCTGAGAGCCTCGGCACGCGCGCGTGTGGCGGGCACTTCGCGGGCCCGGGCGCGCAGCGCCTCCTGTGCGGCGTGCCGGTCCTGGCCCGCGAACAGGGCACCGGACAGCGCGAGGGCGGTGCGCCGCTCGGCGGACGAGAGGTAACGGTTGCGGCTGGACAGGGCCAGGCCGTCCTCCTCGCGGACGGTGGGCACGCCGACGATCTCCACGCCGAAGTTCAGGTCCCGCACCATGCGGCGGATCAGGGCGAGCTGCTGGGCGTCCTTCTGGCCGTACAGGGCGACGTCGGGGCGGGTGAGGTGGAGCAGCTTGGCGACGACCGTGAGCATGCCGTCGAAGTGGCCCGGGCGGGAGGCGCCCTCCAGCCGCTCACCCATGGGGCCCGCGGTGATGCGGACCTGGGGCTCGCCGCCGGGGTAGACCTCGTCGACGGCCGGGGCGAACACGACGTCCGCGCCCGACTCCCCGGCCAGCTTCACGTCGGCGTCCAGGGTGCGCGGGTAGCGGTCGAGGTCCTCGCCCGCGCCGAACTGGAGCGGATTGACGAAGACGGTGACGACGACCTCGCCGTCCGGCCCGGCGATGGCGCGCGCGGTGCGGATCAGCGTGGCGTGGCCCTCGTGCAGCGCGCCCATGGTCATCACCACGGCGCGACGGCCCGTACGCGCGCGTGCGTGCAGTTCACCGGCGGTGCTGAGCAGGGTGGTGGTCATCAGGCGTCCCCTTCGGTGCCGTCGGTCCCGTTTGCGAGTACCCCGAGGAGGTCCGTGGCGAGCTCCGGCTTGAGCAGGCCGTGGGCCAGGGCCCGGTCGGCGGTCGCGCGGGCCATCGCCAGGTAGCCGGCGACGGCCTGCGGGGCGTGCCGGCGCAGCTCGGCGACGTGCGCGGCGACCGTGCCCGCGTCGCCGCGCGCGACCGGGCCGGTGAGGGCCGCGTCGCCGGAGCGCAGGGCGTTGTCCAGGGCCGCGCCGAGCAGCGGGCCGAGCATCCGGTCGGGGGCCGCGACACCGGCCGTGCGCAGCAGCTCCAGGGACTGGGCGACCAGGGTGACCAGGTGGTTGGCGCCGAGCGCGAGGGCCGCGTGGTAGAGCGGCCGGTTCTCCTCGGCGATCCACTCCGGCTCGCCGCCCATCTCGATGACCAGGGCTTCGGCGGCCATCCGCAGTTCCTCGGGCGCGGTGACGCCGAAGGAGCAGCCGGCCAGCCGCTGGACGTCCACGGGCGTGCCGGTGAAGGTCATCGCGGGGTGCAGGGCGAGCGGCAGGGCGCCCGCGCGCAGGGCGGGGTCGAGCACCCGCGCGCCGTACCGCCCGGAGGTGTGCACGAGAAGCTGTCCCGGCCGCACGGAGCCGGTGTCGGCGAGGCCCGCGACCAGCTCGGGCAGGGCGTCGTCCGGAACGGTCAGCAGGACCAGCTCGGACCGCTGGAGGACCTCGGCGGGCGGCATCACCGGCACGTCGGGCAGCAGCTGCGCTGCGCGGCGCCGGGAGACGTCGGAGACCGCGGAGACGGCGACCGGGCGGTGCCCGGCGAGCTGGAGGGACGCGGCCAGTGCCGGTCCCACGCGACCGGCGCCTACGACGCCGACGGTGAGCCGCGCGGGGCGGTCCTTGGGGTCTGGCTGTGGGGTTGTGTTCACTCGACGGCGGCCTTCCCGTTCCAGTCCGCTCCGGGTACCGGACGATTTCTCGTCATGTTAACGCGATCGGTTCGAGGGGCGTTCGGTTGTCCACAGGCTGTGCGTTCAGGCAGGGAAAAACCGGATGTCCGCCCGCACCCGCGCGCGGGATGATCCGGGCCATGAGTGACACGGCGGAACAGGCAGGACGGGCAGAACAGGACGAGCAGGCGACCGGGCAACTCCCGGACGAGGACCGGAGGTCACGGCTCCGGGAGCGGCGGCTGGCCGCCCACCGGGGCGCACGACGGGTGTTCGCGCGCTTCGGCTTCCACAAGACGCTCCGGGAGCGGCTGGCGGAGCTGGACGGCGCGGAGGGCCTGTACGACCTGGACGAGCTGTCCGACCTCTACGGCGACGGCGTCGTCGAGGCGCTGGAGGCGAAGGTCGCCGGACTGCTCGGCACCGAGGCCGCCGCGTTCTTCCCGACGGGGACGATGGCCCAGCAGGTGGCGCTGCGTTGCTGGGCGGGCCGCACGGGCGACCCGACCGTCGCCCTGCACGCGCTCAGCCATCCCGAGGTGCACGAGCGGAACGCGTTCAGCGAGGTCGGACGCCTGCGCACGGTGCGCGTGACGAGCGAGCCGCGGTTGCCCACCGCCGCCGAGGTACGCGACTTCGAGGAGCCCTTCGGGGCGCTGATGCTGGAACTGCCCCTGAGGGACGCCGGTTTCGTGCTGCCCTCATGGGAGGAGCTCACCGAGGTGGTGGCGGCCGCGCGGGAGCGGGACGCGGTGGTGCACTTCGACGGGGCGCGCCTGTGGGAATGCACGGTCCACTTCGGCCGGTCCCTGGAGGAGATCGCGGGCCTGGCCGACAGCGTCTACGTGTCGTTCTACAAGGCCCTGGAGGCTTTCGGCGGCGCGGCGCTGGCCGGGCCCAGGGAGCTGGTGGAGGAGGCGAAGGCCTGGCGGCACCGGTACGGCGGCGAGGTCTTCCAGCAGTTCCCGACGGTCCTGTCGGCGCTGGCCGGACTGGAGCGGGAGCTGCCCCGGCTGCCGGAGTACGTCGCCCACGCGCGCGTGGTGGCCGCCGGCCTGCGCGAGGGCTTCGCGGCGGCCGGGGTGCCGTGGGTGCGCGTGCACCCGGAGGTGCCGCACACCCACGACTTCCAGGTGTGGCTGCCGTACGACGCCGGTGTCCTCGCGGAGGCGGCGGTGCGGACGGCCGAGGAGACCGGCGCCGTCCTGTTCGGCTCCGGCTGGGACCGGGGCGGCCCGGGTCTGGCGGTCACGGAGGTGCATGTGCGGTCGGCCGGGCTGGAGTGGACCGCCGAGGACGTCAAGAGCGCGGTGGCGGAGTTCGTGGACCGGCTGCCGGAGGAGGTCAGGTAGAGCGCCGCCGCCACCGGTTCAGGGCGTCCCGGAACCGATGGCGGACCGGGTGGCCCGTCAGGACCGCCCGGAACTGCCGTTCGTCGCGCCATTCCCGTACGACCTGCCAGTCGTGCGCGCCGGGTGCGGGCGGGGCGGGCTCGCCGAGCCGGCGGGCGCGGTAGGTGTCGAGGAGGTGCTGCTGCGTGATGCTCATGGTGGATCGCCTCTGCGGGACGGGGTGATGGAGGTCCTAGGGGGTGTCCGCAAATTCCCGTGCGGTGCCCGCGGTGCCCGCGGTGCCCGCGGTGTCCGGAGCGTGGCCTCGGCGTGCCGGACGAAGGCCCTCGTAGCGGAGCTACTTCGGCCTTTGGCCGGTGCGGCGAGGGCGCGTGCCGGGCGCCATGGGGGTTGTGCGGGACTTTGCGGACACCCCCCAGGGCTCCGCGGCTGCCCCGGTGGTCCCACAGTGCGCCCGCTCCGGACGCGGCGTCGCGTCGATTGACGAGGCCCGTCAATCGGCGGGGCGTTGTCGGTGGCGGGGTGCACCATGAGGGCATGAGCGTGCACATCGACATCACGGGGCTGCGGCCGGAGCAGGTCGCCGTCGTGCCCTCGCCCCTGGCCGAGCTGGGCATGGCTCTGCACGCGCTGTCCGAGCCGGGACACCACCCGGGCCTCCAGGGCTGGGTGACGGGCGTGACCGCCCGGCTCGATCCGCATCTGGCCGACCGGATGTGCGAGGCCGACTTCCTGTGGCGGACGACGTTCTCGGACCTGTTCCTGCCGTACGCCGGCCTCCCGGGCCGGGGCACACTGCCGTGCGCCACCCTCGCCGAGGAACTGGACCTGCTGGACAAGCTGACGGACGAACAGTTCGTGGACGCGGCACTGGAGTTCACCTGTGCCGTCGGGTACGGCTCGTGCGGGCCCACCGCTCTGTCCGACCCCGAGGTGCGCCGCCGGTCGCTGGACCTGGCCGCCGCGCGCGGGCCGCAGCAACTGCGGTTCGGCGAGCGGCTGCTGGCCGACCCGCCCAGGATCCGGGCCTGGCTGCGGCAGTTCCTCCAGGACTGCGACGAGGCGTTCTTCGCGGAGGCCTGGTCCCGGCTGCGTCACCAGCTCGCGGCGGACGCCCGCCACAAGACGGACCTCCTCAGACACCGGGGCCTGGCCGAGGCGCTCGCCGCGGTGTCCCCCGCGGTGACACTCGACGAGGCCGCCGCCGACATCAAGGTCGACAAGCTGGGCGACGGCCGCACGGCCACGGGCGACAACGGCCTGCTGCTCGTCCCGACGAGCCTGGGCTGGCCGCACCTGATGGTCCTGTACCGGTACGGCTGGCAGCCGGTGCTGCACTACCCGGTCGGCTCCCCGGAGCTCGCCGCCCCGCCCACGCTGGAGCAGCTGGCCCTGCGCATGACCGCGCTGGCCCACCCGGTGCGCATGCGCATGTGCCGCTATCTGGCCCGCAGCGCGTACACCACCGGTGAACTGGCGCAGGTGCACGGCATGACGGCCCCGGAGATATCCCGCCATATGGCCGTGCTGAAGAAGGCGGGGCTGGTCACCACCCGGCGCCGCGGGCGCTACGTCCTGCACCAGCTGGACGTGACGGCGGTGGCCCGGCTCGGCAGCGAGTTCCTGGAGGGGATCCTCAGATAGCAGCCCCCCGGCGGACGGCTCAGCCGTGCCCGCCTGCCCGCACCAGTCCCGTCTCGTAGGCCAGCACCACCACCTGCACCCGGTCCCTGAGCCCCAGCTTGGTCAGGATGCGGCCCACGTGCGTCTTCACGGTCGCCTCGGACAGCACCAGCCGGGCCGCGATCTCGCCGTTGGACAGGCCCTGCGCGACCAGCACCATGACCTCCCGCTCCCGCTCGGTGAGCCGCTCCAGCTCCTTGTACTGGGGCTGCTTGGTGCCCGGCAGCATGGGTGCGAAGCGGTCCAGGAGCCGCCGGGTGGTGGAGGGCGCGACGACCGCGTCGCCGCTGTGCACGGCGCGGATCGCGGCGAGGAGCTCCCCGGGCGGCACGTCCTTGAGCATGAAGCCTGAGGCGCCCGCCTTCAGCCCGGAGAAGGCGTACTCGTCGAGGTCGAAGGTGGTCAGGATGAGCACCTTCGGCGGGTCGGTGTCCGCGCAGATCCGGCGGGTCGCCTCCACGCCGTCGAGCTTGGGCATGCGGACGTCCATCAGCACCACGTCGACCTCGGTCGAGCGCAGCTCCTGGAGGGCCTCGACCCCGTCGCCCGCCTCCGCCACGACCTCCATGTCCGGCTGGGCGGCCAGCACCATCCGGAAACCGGTGCGCAGCAGCACCTGGTCGTCGACGAGCATCACGCGGATCGTCATCGGGGCCTCTTCCATGTCTCTTTTGCAGGTGTCAGCGAGGGACGTGCGCCGAGGTCAGTTGGCGGGTTTGAGCGGCAGCAGGGCACTGATGCGGAATCCTCCGCCCGGGCGCGGGCCGGCGTCCAGGGTGCCGCCGACCATGCCGACCCGTTCCCGCATGCCGATCAGGCCGTGGCCCTGGCCGTCGAACCCGCCCTCCTCGTACAGCTCGTGCGGGGCGCCCTTGCCGTCGTCCTCGACGAGCAGGCCGAGGCCGTCGTCGAAGTACACCAGGCGCACGCTCGCGCCCACGTTGGGCCCGCCGTGCTTGCGGGTGTTGGTGAGCGCCTCCTGCACGATGCGGTAGGCGGTGAGCTCGACGCCGCTGGGCAGCGGGCGGGGGGTGCCCTCCACCTTGAAGTCGACGGGCAGTCCGTGCCCGCGGCACTGCTCGACGAGGTCCTCGATCTGCTCGACGTCGGGCTGCGGCACGTACTCGCCGGCCTCCTCGTGCTCCCCGGTGCGCAGCACGCCGAGCAGGCGCCGCATCTCGGCGAGGGCCTGGCGGCCGGTGGAGGAGATGGTCTCCAGGGCCTTCTTCGCCTGGTCGGGCGCGGCGTCGAGGACGTAGGCGGCGCCGTCGGCCTGCACCACCATCACCGAGACGTTGTGCGCGACGACGTCGTGCAGCTCGCGGGCGATCCGGGCGCGTTCGGCGGCGACGGCGACCTTGGACTGTGCCTCGCGCTCCCGCTCCAGGCGGGCGGCCCGCTCCTCCAGCTGCGCGAAGTAGGCGCGGCGGGTGCGGATGGAGTCGCCGAGCACCCAGGCGAGGGCGAAGGGCACGGTCATGAACACCGTCGCGGCGATGCTGCCCCCGACGCTCATCTGGTCGCTCGGCCAGCGCAGGTGGGCCACGGGGGCCGCGCACAGGCCTGCGGCCAGGGCGAAGCGGGAGGCCCATCGCGCGCCCTCCGCGGCGACCGTGTAGACGATCACCAGCATGGCGAAGTCGTGGGGGCCCATCTCGACGTCGGTGATCAGCTGGGCCACACCGACCGCGGTCGCGAGCAGCAGCATCTTCTCCGGCATGCGGCGGCGCAGCGCGACCACCAGGCACAGCAGCAGCGCGAGCGGAACGGCGACGGCCGGGGGGCCGAACCCGCCCGACGCTCCGCCGACCACGGAAATCCCGAGGAGGACCACGGCCCAGGAGCCGTCGACCCACATCGGGTGCCTGCGGAGGAAGTCATAGAGGCGCTGCACGTAACCCAGCGTAGGGAAGCGGGATAGGTGCAGGGGTCAACCGGAGGACCGATCCGCACCGGGCGCGTGTACTCCGCAAGGTGGAGTTGCGTTCGTTGTGTCCGCTTAGCCTGGCCCCGTGACAGCAGTGACGAGGGGCGAGGGACACCAGGGACAGCAGTGGCGGGGGTGGCGTGCGGCGGCTCGGGAGGCCCTGTACGGGCCGGGCGGCTTCTATCGCCGGGCCGAGGGGCCGGCCGGGCATTTCCGCACGTCCGTGCACGCGTCGCCGCTGTTCGCCGGGGCCGTGGCGGGGCTGCTGTGCCGGGTCGACGAGGCACTGGGGCGGCCCGCTGCGCTGGACTTCGTCGACATGGCAGCCGGGCGGGGCGAGCTGGCCGGCGGGGTGCTCGCCGCGCTCCCGGCCGACGTGGCGGCCCGCACGCGCGCGTACGCCGTCGAAGTCGCCGGGCGGCCCGAGGGGCTCGATCACCGGATCGAGTGGCTGGCCGAGCCTCCGCAGGGCGTCACCGGGCTGCTGTTCGCCAACGAGTGGCTGGACAACGTGCCGGTGGAGGTCGCGGAGGTGGACGCCGCGGGCGTGGCGCGGCGGGTGCTGGTCCGGGAGGACGGGACCGAGCGGCTCGGGGAGCCGGTCGACGGGGAGCGGGCGCGGTGGCTGGCGCGGTGGTGGCCGCTGCCCGGCGAGGAGGGGCTGCGGGCCGAGATCGGCCTGCCCCGGGACGAGGCCTGGGCCTCGGCGGTCGCGACGCTCGACCGGGGGCTCGCCGTCGCCGTGGACTACGGGCACACGGCGGACACCCGGCCGCCGTTCGGGACGCTGACCGGCTTCCGGGAGGGCCGGGAGACGCCGGCCGTTCCGGACGGCTCCTGCGACATCACGGCGCATGTCGCGCTCGACGCCTGCGCGCTGCCCGGCGGGCGCCTGCTCCCGCAGCGCGAGGCGCTGCGCGCCCTGGGCGTGACCGGCGCACGCCCCCCGCTCACGCTGGCCTCCACCGACCCCGCCGCCTACGTACGCGCCCTCGCGAACGCCGGAGAGGCCGCCGAACTCACCGCGGCGGGCGGGCTGGGCGACTTCGGGTGGCTGGTGCAGCCGGTCGGGATCGGGGATCCGTTCTAGGACTTATTTGTCGATCACTTGTCGATGTCGCCCACGACGAAGAACATCGACCCCAGGATCGCCACCATGTCCGCGACCAGCGTCCCCGGCAGCAGCTCCGTCAGCACCTGGATGTTGTTGTACGAGGCCGAGCGCAACTTCAGCCGGTACGGCGTCTTCTCGCCCTTGCTGACCAGGTAGTAGCCGTTGATGCCGAGCGGGTTCTCGGTCCAGGCGTAGGTGTGGCCCTCGGGTGCCTTCAGGACCTTCGGGAGCCGCTGGTTGACCGGCCCGGGCGGCAGCTCGGCGAGCCGGTCGAGGCAGGCGTCGGCCAGGTCCAGCGCGTTGTGCGTCTGCTCCAGGAGGCACTCGAAGCGGGCGAGGCAGTCGCCCTCCTGCCGGGTCACCACCTTCAGGACGTCGCCCAGCTCCCCGTAGGCCAGGTACGGCTCGTCCCGGCGCAGGTCGAAGTCGACGCCCGAGGCACGTCCGATCGGCCCGCTGACGCCGTAGGCGTGCACCGCCTCCGGGGCGAGCGTGCCGACGCCCCGGGTGCGGCCCCGGAAGATCTCGTTGCCGAGCACCAGGTCGTCGAAGCGGTCCATCCGGGAACGCACGTCGGCGACGGCGGCACGCGCGCGCGTGGTCCACCCGGCCGGCAGGTCCTCCTTGAGGCCGCCCACGCGGTTGAACATGTAGTGCATGCGCCCGCCGGAGACCTCCTCCATGACGTGCTGGAGCTCCTCACGCTCCCGGAAGGCGTAGAAGATCGGCGTGATCCCGCCGAGCTCCAGCGGGTACGAGCCGAGGAACATCAGGTGGTTGAGCACCCGGTTCAGCTCGGCGAGCAGCGTGCGCAGCCACACCGCCCGCTCGGGGACCTCCATGCCGAGCATCCGCTCCACGGCGAGGACCACGCCCAGCTCGTTGGAGAAGGCCGACAGCCAGTCGTGGCGGTTGGCGAGCATGATGATCTGGCGGTAGTCGCGCGCCTCGAACAGCTTCTCCGCGCCGCGGTGCATATAGCCGATCACGGGCTCCGCGTGCGTGATGCGCTCGCCGTCCAGCACGAGCTTCAGCCGCAGCACGCCGTGCGTGGACGGGTGCTGCGGCCCGATGTTGAGCACCATGTCGGTGCTCTCCGCGGCGCCGCCGATTCCGACCATGGTCTCCGTCGTAGGAGTCATGGACACAGTCTCTCCTACGTACGCTGGCCTCATGGAGACGGGGAGTCCGCAGGACACGGGGCCGGCGGGGACACAGGGCGCGGCGAAGACGCGGGACGCCGCAGGGACGCGGGGCGCCGCGGGGGCGGTCGAGGACGGGCCGGTGTGGATCGCGCTGCCGCCCGGGCTGCTGAAGATGCGGCGGTTGCTGCTGGTGGTGTGGCTGGGGCTGATCAGCCTGGCCGCCGGGCTGGTGCCGGGGCTGCTGGTCGGTCCCGCCTGGGCCGCCTTCGCGCTGCCGCCGCTGGCGCTGATGGTCTGGGGGTGGGTGATGCTGGAGCGCAACTGGCGCTCCTGGCGGTACGCCGAGCGCGCCGACGACCTGCTGATCAGCCGCGGTGTGCTGTGGCGGGAGGAGACGGTCGTGCCGTACGGGCGGATGCAGCTGGTGGAGGTCACCTCCGGGCCCGTCGAGCGGCACTTCGGGCTGGCCAGCGTGCAGTTGCACACGGCCGCCGCCTGGACCGACGCGACCATCCCCGGCCTGGACCCGGCCGAGGCGGAACGGCTGCGCGACCGGCTCACCGAGCTGGGCGAGGCCCGATCGGCGGGGCTGTGACGGCGCCCGAGGCCGCCGGGGATGCCGGGGATGCGGGGGCTGCGGAGGCCCCCGTGGCCGCCCGGACCACGGGGGATGCCGGAGCGGCGGAGACCCCCGTGGCCGCCCGGACCACGGGGGATGCCGGAGCGGCGGAGACCCCCGAGGCCGCCCGGACCACCGCGGAACCCGGAGCTGCCGAGGCCACACAGACCACCAAAGACGCCGGAACCGCCAAGACCCCCGAGGCCGCACAGACCACCAGGGACGCCGGAACCGCCGAGACCCCCGAGGCCGCCCGGACCGCCGGGGCCGGCAGCGGGATCGCCGAGCGGCGGCTGCACCCCGTCACACCGCTCAGGCGGGCCTGGGCGCCGGTCGCCGTGGTGATCGGCTGGGCGGTGCACGACCCCGACGGGGCGCAGCGCCATCTGACCCGGCTGAACACGACCACACTGCTGATCGGCCTCGCCGTGATCCTCCCGGCCGCGGCCCTGTACGGCTTCTGCTCCTGGTGGTTCACGCACTTCGCGGTGACCGAGACCGAACTGCGCATCCGTACCGGACTGGTGTTCCGGCGCACCGCGCACATCCGGCTGGAGCGGCTCCAGGCCGTCGACATCACCCAGCCCCTGCTCGCGCGGGTCGCGGGCGTCGCCAAACTCAAACTCGACGTCATAGGCACCGACAAGAAGGACGAGCTGGCCTTCCTCGGCGCGGACGAGGCGCGGGCGCTGCGGGCCGAACTGCTCGCCCGCGCGGCCGGATTCGCGCCCGAGACCGCGCACGAGGTCGGGGAGGCGCCGTCCCGGCAGATGCTGCGGGTGCCGCCCGGCGTGCTCGCCATGTCGCTGGTGCTGAGCGGGGCGACCTGGGGGTCGCTGGCCGCGGCGCTCGTCGTGCCCCCCGTGCTGTGGCTGGCCACGGAGAGCGTGTGGACGGTCCTGGCCGTCGCCCTGCCCCTGCTGGGCGCGGCGGGCGCGAGCAGCGTGGGGCGGTTCGTCGGCGAGTACGACTGGACGGTGGCCGAGTCGCCCGACGGGCTGCGCCTCGACCACGGCCTGCTGGACCGGGCCCACGAGACGGTGCCGCCGGGGCGCGTGCAGACCGTGCGGATCGTGGAGCCGCTGTTGTGGCGGCGGCGCGGCTGGGTGCGCGTGGAGCTGGACGTGGCGGGTTCCTCCAACTCCGTGCTGGTGCCGGTCGCCCCGCGCGAGATCGCGGAGGTCGTCGTCGCGCGCGTCCTGCCCGGGGTGACCGTGCCGGAGCGGGCGGCCCTGTCGCCGTCGCCGCGCCGCGCCCGGTGGTGTGTGCCGGTGTGGTGGCGCGGATACGGACTCGTCGTCACGGACTCGGTGTTCGCGGCGCGGTCCGGGCTGCTGCGGCGGCGCCTGGCGCTGGTGCCGCACGCGAAGGTGCAGAGCGTACGGATGACGCAGGGGCCGTGGGAGCGGGCCCGGGGCGTGGCCGACGTGTGTGTGGACACGGGCGCGAACAAGACGGTGAGGGCACGGCTGCGGGACGCGGCCGAAGCACGCGAACTGCTCGAGGCACAGGCGGAGCGGTCACGGACCGGGCGCAGGGACGCGCGGCCGGACCGCTGGATGGCGTGACCCACCGGAAAGCGAAGGCCCCCCGGTCGCGACCGGGGGGCCTTTTCAGCGGGTGCGGGCGTCAGGTTCAGCGACGTGGGCGTCAGGAAACCGCGCTCCGCAGCCCCTGTACGTCGATCTGCTCCGTCTCGTCGTGGGCCGTCAGGTCGATGACCTGGCCGATGCCGCGCGACTCCTCGTCCGCCGGCTTGAACCGGGCCTCGGTCTCGGCCTTGTGCAGCGCGAGGGCCTCCTGGCCGACGACATCGGCCAGGTCCTCGTTCTGCACGGCCTCCAGGGCGGCCCGCGACGTGCCCTGCTTCGTACCGAAGAAGTCGAACCCGCCTTCCGACGTGTGGCGCCGCACCGGCGTCTGCGGCGCCACGGCCACGGCGGTCGGCACGGTGTAGTGCCCCGGGGAGGCGGGCTCCGGGAGTCGCCCGGCCTCGTCGGCGGCGGCGGTGCCGGCGGTCGCACGCTCGTGCCCGGCGGCCGCCTCGGACTGCCCCTTGGCCTCATCCTCCCGCGTCTGCTCCCGCTGGTCGTCCTTCCGGTCGTCCCGCGCGGACTCCGCGTCGTCGCCCTTCGGTACGCCGTCGCCGTCACCGCCCCCGTCCGGATCCGGAGCCGGGGCCGCGTCGGCGTCGAGCCGGGCGAGCGCCGCCGCGGCACGCAGGAACAGCCGGGAGCCCTCCGGCGAGAACACGGCGGGGATCGCCGTCTGCTCGTCGGCGGCGGCCGCCTCGTCGGCGTCCGCCGGAGCCTCCGCCGTCTGCGTCGCCCCCGCGGGCAGCGCGGCCCGTTCCGGAACCGTCGCCTCTATCTCGAGCACCCGGCGTTCCTCCAGGACGCTCGCGCGCTCGGTCTCGGCGGTGGCGTACCGGCGCAGCAGGGCGGCGTGCTCGTTGCGCAGTCCGGCCAGTTCGGTCCGCTTGGCGCGCAGCCGCTGCTCCAGCTTCGCGCGCAGCTCGCGGGACTCCTCGAGGTCGGCCTCCAGTTCGGCGACCCGCTCCTCGAAGCGCCACTCGTCGCTCGCACGCGCGCGCGTGAGGTCCGCGACGCGCTTGCCCGCCTGGGTGTCCCAGCGGCGGAGCACGACCGCGCCGACGACCGCCGTCGCCGCGGCGGCAGCGGCCAGACCGCGGAGCACCATCGGCTCCGTGAACACCCAGGGCCCCAGGGCGCAGACGAGGGAGACGCCTGCGATCGCCGACGGGGGCAGCAGCCTGTGCAAGGGCGGTGAATGGCGGTGACGTCCACGTGGCATGGCCAGAAACTTACCGCGCGTAGGCGAATCGTGGTGACCCACCCCGCAAAAACAAAGCCACACCGAAGCGTTCACACGGCATCGGAACTCGGGAAGAAGCGGAATCGCCCCCTCGGACCTCCGGAGTGAATTCCCAAGATCATTTTCAACGGCCGTTCAGCCGCCCGCCGATCCACTCCAGCGTCGCCGGAATCTCGCGCCGCCAGGTGTTGAAGTTGTGCCCTCCGCTTTCCAGGATGATCGACGAGATCCGCGTCCGCCCGGTGGCCTGCACGCGCTCTATGAACCGCATCGTGTCCCGGTAGTTGGACTCGCCGGACCTGCTGCTGGTGACGAGCAGTGAGGTGTCGGGAGCGGGCCTGTGCTTGAGGTACCACCACAGGTCGGCACGATTCCGGAGCCCCTTGTCGCCCTGGAAGAGATCGCCCGTCGTGGCGTCGATCGGCGCCTTGTAGTACGCGGACAAGCCCGCCCCGGCGGCATACACATCGGGATGGTGCATGGCGATCTTCAAGGCGCAGTATCCGCCTGTCGAGTTGCCGATGATGCCCAGACCGCCCGGCTTATCGGCCACCCGGTAGTGCGTGCGCAACGCCTCGGGCAGATCCCTGGCGAAGAACGACTCGGTCTGCGGACCGCCCGGGACGTCCACGCACTCGGTGTCCCGGGGCGGCGCCACCGTGGGCCGCAGCATCACCAGGATCGTCGGCGGCATCCGGCCCTCCCGGGCCAGCTCCAGCGCCGTACGCGGGTAGTGGAGCTTCTCCACCAGCGCCGAGGCCGTGCCCGGATAGCCGGTCAGCACGACCGCCGTGGGGAACGTACGGGTGCGGTACCGCGGCTGGAAGTACTCCGGTGGCAGATAGACGTACGCGGGCGTGGCGATGCGCGTCGTACGCCCCACGACGTCGATCTCCTGGATCCGGCCGCCCGCCCGGGGACTCACCCCGCCCGCCCCCGGCACCCGGCGCGAGCCGACCACCTCCAGCGGGCCGCCGCCCGGCGCGTGGTCGACCACCACGCCCTGCTCCTTCTCCTGCCCGAACAGGTCCGCCCAGCTGGCGTAGAAACCGAAGGCCTGATTGGCGGCGAGGCCCACCGCGGCGAACAGCGCCACCTGCGTGGCGAGCAGCAGGCCGACCCGCCCGCCCACGGCCCGCCAGCTGCGCCGGGCCAGCCGCGGCCACAGCCAGACCGTGCCGGCGAACAGCAGCACCGCGGACAGTACCGCCAGCGCCAGCACCTTGTTGCTCGTGAGACCCAGACCCATCGGTGGTTACCTGTCCGCGCTTTCCGTCCGGGGCCTCTCACCGCACTCACACCTTCGCGAGCGCTTGTCCCGGACTTTCCATGGCCTTTGAAACGGCTTTGACGAAGGGAGTGAACCTCTCCCCCTGAGACACCGTCCTAGAGGGCGCAATGTCGCCGGATGCCCGAATCGGCACCGGATCCAAGGTCTCTCGCAGAACAACGGGATGCGATGTCTGTCAGGACAGATGAGGGAATGTCGGGCGAGGTTCCGAGTCAGGGAACCGCCACGGCCGGTACGGGCCGTATGAGCCGTGTGCGCCACCGGCTGCGCGGGCCACGCCCCGAGGCCGTCCCGGTCCTGGTCGGCAGAGCCTGCGCCCTGGTGGGCGTCCTGGACATCGCCGCGGGCGTCTTCCCGCGCTTCCGGCACAGCCGTATGCACGCCATCGCCGAAGTACTGCCCGGCGCGCTCGGCCCGTTCGCTGCCGCCCTCTCCCTGAGCACCGGAGTGCTGTTGCTGCTGCTCGCCCACGGCCTCAAGCGCGGCAAGCGCCGGGCCTGGCGGGCCGCCGTGGCCCTGCTGCCGGCCGGTGCCGTCGCGCAGTTCACCTACCGGCACTCGATCGTGGGCGTGCTCATCTCACTGGCCCTGCTGGCGCCCCTGCTGCGCCACCGCGACCAGTTCTCGGCCCTGCCCGACCCGCGCAGCCGCTGGCGGGCGCTCGCCAACTTCGTGCTGATGAGCGCCGGTTCGATGCTGCTGGGCCTGCTCGTCGTCAGCGTCCACGGCGAGCGCATGCTCGGCGACCCGAGCCTGGCCGACCGCATCACCCACGTCATCTACGGACTGTTCGGCTTCGAGGGCCCGGTCGACTACCAGGGCAACACCTCCTGGACGGTCGCCTTCTCGCTCGGCGCCCTCGGCCTGCTCACCGCCGTCACCACCATCTACCTGGCCTTCCGCCCCGAACACCCGGCCGCCCAGCTCACCGAGGAGGACGAGGCCCGGCTGCGCGCCCTGCTGGAGCGGCACGGCGGCCGCGACTCCCTCGGCCACTTCGCGCTCCGCCGTGACAAGGCCGTCGTCTTCTCCCCCAGCGGCAAGGCGGCCGTGACCTACCGCGTGGTCTCCGGTGTCATGCTCGCCAGCGGCGACCCGATCGGCGACGTCGAGGCCTGGCCGGGCGCCATCGAACGGTTCATGGACGAGGCCAAGGCCCACTCCTGGACACCCGCCGTCATGGGCTGCTCCGAGACCGGCGGCGAGGTGTGGACCCGCGAGACGGGGCTCGACGCCCTCGAACTGGGCGACGAGGCGGTGGTGGACGTCGCGGATTTCTCGCTGGCCGGCCGCGCGATGCGCAACGTGCGCCAGATGGTCAAACGCATCGAGCGCGCCGGTTACGAGACCCGGGTACGACGTGTCCGTGACGTCGGCGAGGCGGAGCTGGACCGCATCCGGCGGGCCGCCGACGACTGGCGCGGCACCGACACCGAACGCGGCTTCTCCATGGCCCTGGGCCGCGTCGGCGACCCCGCCGACGGCGACTGCCTCATCGCCACCGCCCACAAGCAGGACGACCACCCCGGTCCCTACGGGGATCTGAAGGCGATCCTGCACTTCGTGCCCTGGGGCACCGACGGCGCCTCCCTGGACCTCATGCGCCGCGACCGCTCCGCCGACCCCGGCATGAACGAACTGCTCATCGTGGCCGCCCTCCAGGCCGCCCCGAAGCTCGGCATCGCGCGCGTCTCCCTCAACTTCGCCATGTTCCGCGCGGCGCTGGCCCGCGGCGAGAAGATCGGCGCCGGACCGGTGCTGCGCGCCTGGCGCGGACTGCTGGTGTTCCTCTCCCGCTGGTTCCAGATCGAGTCGCTGTACAAGTTCAACGCCAAGTTCCAGCCGCGCTGGGAGCCCCGCTTCGTCGTCTACCGGGCCTCCGGCGACCTGCCCCGCATCGGCTTCGCCGCCATGCAGGCCGAGGGATTCGTCAACCTCGCCCTCCCCTTGCCGCGCCTCTTGCGCCGCCGTCGCCCGTCGGGCCGCCGCCCGTGCGCCCACGGCACGACGACGGAACGGAACGTCCGGGCGGCGTGACCTGTCGGGACCGAGCCGGGCCGCAGCGCCTGACGGCCCCCGCCGGGGCCTACGCTGAACATATGAGCAACCTGAGCGGACGCGGGCGCGTGGCGGGCCTACCGGAATGGGGCCGCTGCGCGGTCATGGGAGTCGTGAACGTCACCCCCGACTCCTTCTCCGACGGCGGCCGCTTCTTCGACACCACGGCCGCCGTCAAACACGGCCTCGACCTGGTCACCGAGGGCGCGGACCTGGTCGACGTCGGCGGCGAGTCGACCCGCCCCGGCGCGACCAGGGTGGACGAGGCCGAGGAACTCCGCCGTGTCGTCCCGGTCGTGCGCGGCCTGGCCTCCGAAGGCGTCACCGTCTCGGTCGACACCATGCGCGCCTCCGTCGCCGAACGGGCCCTCGCGGCGGGCGCCGCCCTCGTCAACGACGTCAGCGGCGGTCTCGCCGACCCCCGCATGATCCCGGCCGTCGCCGACGCCGGCGCCCCCTTCGTCGTCATGCACTGGCGCGGCTTCCTCCAGGGCGGCAACGTCCGCGGCGTGTACGCCGACGTCGTCACCGAGGTCGTCGACGAGCTGCACGCGCGCGTGGAGGCCGTGCTGGCGGGCGGTATCGCCCCCGACCGGATCGTCGTCGACCCCGGCCTCGGCTTCTCCAAGGACGCCGAGCACGACCTCGCGCTCATCGCGGGCCTCGACCGGGTCCTCGCCCTCGGCCACCCGCTGCTCGTCGCCGCCTCCCGCAAGCGGTTCCTCGGCCGGGTCCTCGCCGGCCCGGACGGCCCGCCCCCGCCCGCACGCGAACGTGACGCGGCCACCGCGGCCGTCTCCGCGCTCGCGGCGCACGCCGGCGCGTGGGCGGTACGCGTGCACGAGGTACGCGCCACGGCGGACGCCGTACGCGTCGCCCACGCCATCGCACAGGCACGCACCGGCGCAGAAGGAACCCGGTGAGCGCCCCGCACACCGACGTCGAACAGGTCGAGGCCGCCAACACCGCCTTCTACGAGGCGCTGGAACAGGGCGACTTCGAGGAACTGGCGTCGCTCTGGCTGACCCCCTCCGACCTGGGCGTCGACGAGACGTACCACGACCCGGCCGACACCGGCGTGGTCTCCTGCGTGCACCCCGGCTGGCCGGTGCTCACCGGCCGCGGCGAGGTCCTCCGGTCGTACGCGCTGATCATGGCGAACACCGACTACATCCAGTTCTTCCTCACCGACGTGCACGTCTCGGTGACCGGCGACACCGCCCTGGTGACCTGCACGGAGAACATCCTCAGCGGCGGTCCCGCACCCGAGGGCGACGAGGAACTCGGCCCGCTCGTCGGCCAGCTCGTGGTCGCCACCAACGTGTTCCGGCGCACGCCCTCGGGATGGAAACTCTGGTCGCACCACGCTTCCCCCGTTCTGGCCGAAACCGACGAGGACGAGCAGGACGACACCCCCGCCTGAGTGGGTACGCAGCAGGAAGTGGTTGGAATCACGGACCCGCGGGTATGGGCGGCTACCAACCCGTGAGCCGCCGGGTTCTCCAGGGGAAACGCCGGGTGAATCCTCCCGGTCCCGGCCCGGGCCCACGCCCCCGTGGCCCGGCCCCGTCCGGGCTCACAGGTAGATTCGACGAGGCCGGTGTGCCGACCGCACACGGCACGGACCGGCCGTGACCGACGATTGCAGGAGTGATTCGCGTGGATCGTGTCGCGCTGCGCGGCCTGAAGGCCCGCGGGCACCACGGTGTGTTCCCGAGGGAACGCGAGGAGGGCCAGACCTTCATCGTGGACCTCGTCCTCGGCCTGGACACCCGGCCGGCCGCGGCCGACGACGACCTGGCGAAGACCGTGCACTACGGCATCGTGGCCGAGGAGGTCGTGGCCGTCGTCCAGGGCGAGCCCCTCAACCTCATCGAGACGCTCGCCGAGCGCATCGCCCAGGTCTGTCTGAAGCACGACGGGGTCCGGGAGGTCGAGGTGTGCGTCCACAAGCCGGACGCCCCGATCACGGTCCCCTTCGACGACGTGACCGTCACCATCACCCGGAGCCGAGTATGACCGCGCCCTTCCTCAAGGGTCCCAGCGACCCGACCGTACAGCCGGTACCCGCCTCCGTCGTCGAGAAGGTCGACGCCGCCGACACCACGCTCAGCAACCCGAAACTGGCCGTGGTCGCCCTCGGCTCCAACCTCGGCAACCGCCTGGAGACCCTTCAGGGAGCCGTCGACGCCCTGGAGGACACCCCCGGCCTCCGCATCAAGGCCGTCTCCCCGGTCTACGAGACCGAACCCTGGGGTGTGGAGCCCGGCAGCCAGCCCGCCTACTTCAACGCGGTCGTGGTCCTGAAGACCACCCTCCCGCCGTCCTCGCTCCTGGAGCGCGCGCACGCGGTGGAGGAGGCCTTCCACCGCGTCCGGGACGAGCACTGGGGCCCCCGCACCCTGGACGTCGACATCGTCTCCTACGCCGACGTCGTCTCCGACGACCCGCAGCTCACGCTCCCCCACCCCCGCGCCCACGAGCGCGCCTTCGTCCTGGCCCCCTGGCACGACCTGGACCCCGAGGCGCAGCTGCCCGGGCGCGGCCCGGTCGCCGGCCTGCTGGACGCCGTCACCCGCGAGGGCGTGGCGCCCCGCCCGGACTTGGAACTCCGGCTGCCCGAGTAGCCGTTAAGGTCGAGACGGCCGCACAACCAGGCCGGAGCCGGGGGAACCGAAGGGACACTGTGAAAGAGCTGCGCATCAGGGTGCTGGCCGGGGTCTTCGTCGTGGCAGGGGTGCTGTCCTGGGCGGGCGCCCGCCTGTGGAACTCGATCGGGACGCTGCCGAGCATCCCCCTGGCCGCCCCCATCGCCCTGGCTCTGATCGCCGTGGTCCTGCTGGCCACGGCGCTCTCGATCCGCGCCCGGCTGAAGGCCCAGCGCGAGCGGCAGCCCGACGCCAAGGGCGTCGACCCGATGATGGCGGCCCGCGCGGTCGTCTTCGGCCAGGCCAGCGCCCTGGTCGCCGCCCTCGTCGCCGGCATGTACGGCGGCACCGGCGTCTTCCTGCTGGAGTCCCTCGACAACCCCGCCCGCCGCGACCAGGCCATCTCCGCCGGGTTCTCGGTCCTCGCGGGCATCGGCGTCATAGCGGCCGCCCTCTTCCTGGAGCGCGTCTGCAAGCTCCCGGAGGACGACGAACACGACGGCACGGGGGCGGCCCCGACGACGTGACCCGCCCCGGGAGCCGGGAAGGTCCGGGGGGCGGGTCAGCGCGCCATGATCAGGCTCATGGCCTCATTGCGGGTCGCTGGATCACGAAGCTGGCCGCGGACCGCCGAGGTGATCGTCTTCGCACCCGGCTTCCGGACCCCGCGCATGGACATGCACATGTGTTCACACTCGATGACGACGATCACGCCACGCGGCTCCAGGATCTCCATCAGGGAGTCGGCGATCTGTGTGGTCAGTCGCTCCTGCACCTGCGGACGCCGTGCGTACACGTCCACGAGCCGCGCCAGCTTGGAGAGGCCGGTGATCTTGCCCTCGACGGACGGAATGTAGCCAACGTGGGCAACTCCGACAAACGGCACAAGGTGGTGTTCACACGAGCTCAGGACCTCGATGTCCTTCACCAGCACCATCTCGTCATGCCCGAGGTCGAACGTGGTCGTCAGCACGTCCTCGGGCTTCTGCCACAGCCCCGCGAATATCTCCTTGTACGCCCGCGCCACCCGCGCCGGCGTCTCGCGGAGTCCCTCGCGGTCAGGGTCCTCGCCGACCGCGATCAGCAGCTCCCGTACGGCGTTCTCGGCCCGCTTCTCGTCGAACTCGCCGATCTGGCCCTCGCCGTCCAGCGTCACGGGGTCGGTCATCTGGTGCCTCGTTCCTGTGTCCATCAGGGGGCGGCCTGCGCAGATGGCGAAAAGCCGCGCCCCCCAGGCTAAAACCTGGGGGGCGCGGCATCCATTCCGGGCCCGGTGGGCCGCCGGGAGAGCGGGTCAGCTCTCGGGGCGGTCCTCCGGGGCTCGCTCGGGCGCCGGGGCGGGTTCCGCCGCGGTGCTCTTCGCGGTGGTGATGGCCGGCGTCGCGCCGTTCGCCCCGTTCGTCAGGGCCAGCTCCTTGGGGGAGAGGACCGGCGGGCGGGTGGACGGCGTACGACGCGAGGAACCCGTCCAGGCAGGCCGCGGCGGGCGCTTGACGATCGGGGCGAAGATCTCGGCGATCTCCTCCTTGCCCAGCGTCTCCTTCTCCAGCAGCTGCAGCACGAGGTTGTCGAGGACGTCGCGGTTCTCGACCAGGATCTCCCACGCCTCGTTGTGCGCGGTCTCGATGAGCTTCTTGACCTCTTCGTCGACCAGCGCCGCGACCTCTTCCGAGTAGTCGCGCTGGTGAGACATCTCACGCCCGAGGAACGGCTCGGTGTTGTCGCCACCGAACTTGATCGCGCCGAGTCGCTCGGTCATGCCGTACTGCGTGACCATCGCGCGGGCCAGGCCCGTGGCCTTCTCGATGTCGTTGGCGGCACCCGTCGTCGGGTCGTGGAAGACGAGCTCCTCGGCCGCGCGGCCGCCCAGCATGTAGGCCAGCTGGTCCAGCATCTCGTTGCGCGTGGTCGAGTACTTGTCCTCGTCCGGCAGCACCATCGTGTAGCCGAGGGCGCGGCCTCTCGACAGGATCGTGATCTTGTGGACGGGATCGGAGTTCGGTGAGGCCGCCGCGACCAGGGCGTGTCCGCCCTCGTGGTACGCGGTGATCTTCTTCTCCTTGTCCGACATGATCCGGGTCCGCTTCTGCGGGCCCGCGACCACACGGTCGATCGCCTCGTCGAGCATGTGGTTGTCGATCAGCTTCTTGTCACTGCGGGCCGTCAGCAGGGCGGCCTCGTTCAGCACGTTGGCAAGATCGGCACCCGTCATGCCGGGCGTACGGCGGGCCATGGCCGACAGGTCGACGTCGGGCGCGACCGGCTTGCCCTTCTGGTGGACCTTGAGGATCTCCAGACGGCCCTGCATGTCCGGACGGTCGACCGCGATCTGCCGGTCGAAACGGCCGGGGCGCAGCAGCGCCGGGTCGAGGATGTCGGGCCGGTTCGTCGCGGCGATGAGGATCACGCCGCCCTTGACGTCGAAGCCGTCCATCTCGACGAGCAGCTGGTTCAGCGTCTGCTCGCGCTCGTCGTGACCGCCGCCGAGGCCGGCGCCGCGGTGGCGGCCGACCGCGTCGATCTCGTCGACGAAGACGATCGCCGGGGCGTTCGCCTTGGCCTGCTCGAACAGGTCACGCACTCGGGAGGCACCGACACCGACGAACATCTCGACGAAGTCGGAACCGGAGATCGAGTAGAACGGCACGCCGGCCTCGCCCGCGACGGCACGCGCGAGCAGGGTCTTACCGGTACCGGGAGGCCCGTAGAGCAGAACGCCCTTGGGGATCTTGGCACCGACGGCCTGGAACTTGGCCGGCTCCTGGAGGAACTCCTTGATCTCGTGGAGTTCCTCGACGGCCTCGTCCGAACCGGCGACGTCCGAGAACGTCGTCTTGGGGGTGTCCTTGGTGATGAGCTTGGCCTTGGACTTCCCGAAGTTCATGACGCGGGAGCCGCCGCCCTGCATCTGGTTCATCAGGAACAGGAAGAGGACCACGATGAGAATCAAGGGAAGCAGGAAAGAGATCAGCATCCCGATGAACGGGTTCTGCTTGGACGGCGAGACCGTGTAGCCGTCCGGGATCTGCTTGTTCTGGAACTTGTTCTGCAGCGTGTTGGCGATGTCCTCGCCCTGGTTGCCGATGTAGCTCGCCTGGATCTTGGAGCTGCCCTCGACCTTTACGCCGTTCTTGAGCGTGACCTTGATGGTCTCGTCATCGCCGGTGGTGAGCTTGGCCGACTCCACCTTGTTCTGGTTGATCGCCTGGACGACCTGGCCGGTGTCCACCGTCTTGTAGCCACCGGACGAGCCGACGACCTGCATCAACACGACCACGGCAAGGACGGCCAGCACGATCCACATGACCGGCCCACGGAAGTATCGCTTCACGTCCATCCATACGGAGCGGTGCCGCCCCGTCCCTCCTGCCATAGTGAGTTTGATAAAGCCTGTTCTTCGGACGGTACCCCAGCATTGTCACCTGAAGCCGCGTGGGACGGCTGGCGATCCGTCTACGCATGCTCCAACGGCGGGAAGTCCGCTGGGGTTCCCGATCACCGTCACGGCACCCGGCCGGAGTTTCAGCCGCCGTACACGTGGGGCGCGAGCGTACCGACGAACGGGAGGTTGCGGTACTTCTCGGCGTAGTCGAGGCCGTAGCCCACGACGAACTCGTTGGGGATGTCGAACCCGACCCATTCCACGTCGATGGCGACCTTCGCGGCCTCGGGCTTGCGCAGCAGCGTGCACACCTTGAGGGAGGCGGGCTCGCGCGAGCCGAGGTTGGAGATCAGCCAGGACAGGGTCAGGCCGGAGTCGATGATGTCCTCGACGATGAGGACGTGCTTGCCCTTGATGTCGGTGTCGAGGTCCTTGAGGATCCGCACCACACCGGAGGACTGGGTGCCCGCCCCGTACGAGGATACGGCCATCCAGTCCATGGTGAGGGGGGTGGACAGCGCCCGGGCGAGATCGGCCATGACCATCACCGCGCCCTTGAGGACGCCGACGATCAGCAGGTCCTTGCCCGCGTACTCCGCGTCGATCTTCGCGGCCAGCTCGCCCAGCTTGGCGTCGATCTCTTCCTTGGTGATGAGTACCTGCTGAAGGTCGGCACCCATGTCTTTCGCGTCCACCCGCATCACTTTCGGTCGTCCCGGACTGAGCGGCCCCTCCACCGACTTCCCGGAGGGGACGTGATTCAGCCTTGCCGAATCACCAGTCTGCCACCCTGCCGCCGGGCCACGACCTTGCCGGGGAGGTTGATGGCACCCTGACCGCGCCAGCCGGTGATCAACCGGTCGACTTCCTCGATGTGCCGGGCGAACAGCGAACCGGCCGGGGCACCGGCCGCGATGGCGGCCCGGCGCAGGATCCGGCGGCGTACGGCGGGCGGCAGGGCGTAGAGCTTCGCGCACTCCAGGAGCCCGGCGGCGTCGCGGACGGTGGTCTCGGCCTGGGCGGCCCAGGAGTCGAGGGCGTCGGCGTCGTCGCGGGAGAGCCGGGCCGTACGGGCGAGGGCCTCGACGACGCCCTTGCCGAGGGCCTTCTCCAGGGCGGGCAGGCCTTCGTGGCGCAGCCGGGAGCGGGTGTAGGCCGGGTCGGCGTTGTGGGGGTCGTCCCAGACGGGCAGGGACTGGACCATGCAGGCCTTGCGGGCGGTCTGCCGGTCGAGTTCCAGGAAGGGGCGCCGGTAACGGCCGTCGGCCCCCGAGACCGCGGCCATTCCGGACAGGGAGCGGATGCCGGAGCCGCGGGCGAGGCCGAGCAGGACGGTTTCGGCCTGGTCGTCCCGCGTGTGGCCGAGCAGGACCGCGGCGGCGCCGTGGCGTTCGGCGGCGGTGTCGAGCGCGGCGTAGCGGGCGTCGCGGGCGGCGGCTTCGGGTCCGCCCGCGCGGCCTACGCTCACGGCGACGGAGTCGACCGGGTCGAGGCCGAGTTCGCGCAGGCGCAGGACGACTTCCGCGGCCCGCAGGTCGGAGCCGGGCTGGAGACCGTGATCGACGGTCACGCCGCCGGCCCTGATGCCGAGCTTCGGGGACTCGAAGGCGAGGGCGGAGGCCAGAG
The DNA here is from genome assembly GCF_029813805.1 of Streptomyces sp. DH10. Lineage (NCBI taxonomy): Bacteria > Bacillati > Actinomycetota > Actinomycetes > Kitasatosporales > Streptomycetaceae > Streptomyces > Streptomyces sp. DH10. The sequence goes on along the minus strand of NZ_JARVKU010000021.1, from coordinate 113,711 downwards.
CCATGGAGTCGGCGCCGCCGGAGCATGCCACGAGCACGAGCGGCGGGGGCGGCGGCTCGTGCGAGGGGGTGGGCGGGAGTGCGGCGGTGGTGCGGTGGTGCTCGGTGAGGAGGTCGTGGAGGACGCGGCGGACCGCCAGGCGTATCGCCGCGACCGCAGGATGGGGACCCATGTCCGGTTCCCTTCATGAAGTTTTCGGGGGGTGAACCCGAGTGTCGGTCACGCAGAGTGTGTAGATGGTGACAGAACCGGGCCGTTCCCCGAGCATTGCACGCCCACCCCTCGCTCACGGTCCCTCGGACGGGTGATTGGAGGGGCGTTCGCCTGCCGTGGGCCCGTTTCCTTTCACGACCTCGCCGCGATGTTCACTACTCGGCCCTGCGATGCACCCGCGCGATCCAGTCCGCCGGTTTGGCGATCTCCGTCTTGGTGGGGAGGGTGTTGGGCGAGGTCCACACCCGGTTGAAGCCGTCCATGCCGACCTCGTCGACGACGGCCCGTACGAAGCGCTCGCCGTCCCGGTACTGCCGGAGCTTGGCGTCCAGGCCGAGCAGCTTGCGCAGGGCCAGGTCCAGGCGGGAGGCGCCCTTGGCGCGGCGCTGCTGGAACTTCTCGCGGATCTCCCCGACGCTCGGCACGACGTCCGGTCCGACGCCGTCCATCACGAAGTCGGCGTGGCCCTCCAGCAGGGACATCACGGCGGTGAGCCGGCCGAGGATCTCGCGCTGGGCGGGCGTCTGCACGATCTCGACGAGGGACCGGCCGCCGTCGTCCTCCTCGGCCTCGGGGCGGCCCCCGGCGAGGCTCTGGGCGGCTTCGCGTACGCGTTCCAGGACGGTCATGGGGTCGACGTCGGTCTCGCCGAGGAAGGACTGGATCTCGCCCTCGAGATGGTCGCGCAGCCAGGGCACGGCGGTGAACTGCGTGCGGTGGGTCTCCTCGTGCAGGCACACCCAGAGCCTGAAGTCGTGCGGGTCGACGTCGAGTTCGCGTTCCACGTGGACGATGTTCGGGGCGACGAGCAGGAGCCGGCCGCCGCCGTTCTCCCCGGCCGGGAGCTGGCGCGTGGCCGGGGCGAAGGTCTCGTACTGGCCGAGGACGCGGGAGGCCAGGAAGGACAGGAGCATGCCCAGCTCCACGCCGGTTACCTTGCCGCCGACGGCGCCCATGACCGTGCCGCCGGGGGTGTTGCCGCGCCGGTCCTGCATCTTGTCGAGCAGGGGCTTCAGGAGTTCCCGGAAGCCGGCGACGTTCGCACGGATCCAGCCCGGGCGGTCGACGACCAGGACGGGGGTGTCGTGACCCTCCTCCGTGCCCAGACGGGTGAAGCCCCGGACGTGTCCCTCCGAGGCCTTGGCATGCCGCCGCAGCTCGGCGACGACGGCCCGGGCCTCGTCGGCGCTGACTTCGGGGCCCGGCCGTACGAGCCGGGTCGCGGTCGCCACCGCCAGATTCCAGTCGACCATGCCGGTTGAAGCACCACCGATGCTCGTCATGCGTCAACCGTACGTGAGCGCCGGCCGCTGGGGCAGGGCGGCGAGGGTTGGGGGTCGCCGGGTTGGCTGTCGGGTACTCGGCGTTGTGGCCGGTGTCCGGGGCCGGCGGGGCTGAGGTGTCTTGGCCGGAACTCGGCGTTGTCGGCCGTGCCCACCCTCCCCCAAGCTCTCGGCTCCGCTCGAGCAGGGGGACCTCCATCGCCCCAGCGGAACGACTGCCCACGGCCAGGGAGGCAGCTACCGGCAGCCGCACGCCGACAACGTCGTCGCCGCCTTGTCCAGGGCCTTCTGGGCCTCCGCCGGGTTTGTCGTGTCGTTGGCCATGAAGGCGAAGGCCAGCAGGCGGCCGTCCTGGTCGACGACCGTGCCCGCGAGGGCGTTCACGCCGGTCAGGGTGCCTGTCTTGGCGCGGACCACGCCGGCTGCGCCGTCCGTGTAGCGGGTGGTCAGGGTGCCGGTGAAGCCGGCGACGGGGAGGCCGGTGAGGGCCGGGCGGAGTTCGGGGTGGGCGGGGTCGGACGCCTTGGCGAGGAGCGCGGTGAGGAGGTCGGCCGTCAGTCTGTCGGCGCGGTTGAGGCCGCTGCCGTCCTTGAAGGCGGCTCCCTTGACGGGCAGGCCGAGTTCGCGGAGCCGGGCGTTGATCGCCCGGTCGGCGCCGGCGAAGTCGGCCCGGTGGCCCGTGGCGATCGCCGTGTGGCGGGCGAGAGCCTCCGCGATGTCGTTGTCGCTGTCGGTCAGCATCCGTTCGACGAGGGCCGAGAGCGGGGGCGAGGCGACCGTGGCCAGGGTCTTCGCGCGGGTCGTGGCCTTCGACAGTCCGGGGGACGTGGCCTTGATGCCGCGGTCCTTCAGGAGGTCCCCGAAGCGGCGGGCCGCGTCCGCGGCCGGGTCGGTCACGCGGATGACCGGGCCGCTCGTCGAGTCGTCCGTGCGGCCCTCGTCGGCCATCAGGGGGCTGACGAGGGCGAGATTGGGGTTGACCCCGATCGGGTGCTTCTGGCTGCCCGCGTAGAGGGTCGTGTCGTAGGAGAGCGTGACGTCGCGGACGCCGCGCTGGGCCAGGGCCGCGGCCGTCCGGTCGGCCAGGGTGCGCAGGCTCGCCCAGCCGTCGGAGGCATCGCGGGCCGTGAGGGTGGGGTCGCCGCCGCCGACCAGGACGACTTCCTTCGTGTCGGGTTCCAGCGCGGCGCGGGTGGTGAGGCGGTGGTCGGCGCCCATCGCGGACAGCGCGGCGACGGCCGTGGCGATCTTCGTCGTCGAGGCCGGGGTGAGGGCGGCGTCCGAGGCGGTGCCGTACAGGCGCCTGCCGGTCGTGACGTCCACGACCGCCGCCGCGGGCCGGGGACCGAGCGCCGGGTCCTTCAGCAGGGGCGTGAGGGTCTTCGCGAGGGCCTTGCCGTCCGGGGCGGACTTCACGGTGCTGACGCCGCCGAGGCCGGTCAGCACGGGTCCGGCGCTGGGGGCCGGCCGGGGCTGCGCGGGCGCGCCGGGGACACGGCCGTGATCTGTGCCACCCGCGCGGCCCAGGGCCACGGCCCGGTCCCGCTCGGCCGTACGCTGACCCGAGGAGTCCCAGGGGCCGGCGGCGGTCACCGCACCGGCGGCCAGCGCCAGACCGGCGGTGGTGGCGCCCGCGGCGTACTGCCAGGGCCGCGTGACCCGCGCGACCTGCGGTTTCCCGGCTCGGGCGAGCCGCGCGACCCGTGGTTTCGCGGCTGCGGCGGCCCTGGCCAGGCGCGGTCGTACGGCACCCGCGATCCGCACCACGTGCGGTCTCGCGGCCCGCCAAGGACGCAGCTCCGGCACGACCACCAGCCCCTTTCGCGATCACACACCTGCGTGAGGGACACTTAACCACCAGAACTATGTGTTGATCATGGAGGAGCCACCGGTGGAGTTCGACGTCACGATCGAGATTCCGAAGGGTTCGCGCAACAAGTACGAGGTGGACCACGAGACCGGTCGTATCCGCCTGGACCGGCGACTCTTCACCTCGACCGCCTACCCGACCGACTACGGCTTCGTCGAGAACACCCTCGGCGAGGACGGCGACCCGCTGGACGCGCTGGTCATCCTGGACGAGCCGACCTTCCCGGGCTGCCTCATCAAGTGCCGGGCGATCGGCATGTTCCGGATGACGGACGAGGCCGGTGGCGACGACAAGCTGCTGTGCGTGCCGGCGACAGACCCGCGTGTGGAGCACCTGCGGGACATCCACCACGTGTCGGAGTTCGACCGCCTGGAGATCCAGCACTTCTTCGAGGTCTACAAGGACCTGGAGCCCGGCAAGTCCGTCGAGGGCGCCGACTGGGTGGGCCGCACCGAGGCCGAGGCCGAGATCGAGCGGTCGTACAAGCGCTTCAAGGACCAGGGCGGTCACTGACCCTTCTGATGCTCACGGGCCGCACGCCTGCGCGTGCGGCCCGTTCGCCTGTATGTGCGCATACTGAGGCTGGGGGTACTGAGGCTTACGTGTCGTACAGGGAGCGCCAGGCAGTGACGGACGCGGAAGACCGCAAGCCGAAGTCGGACGAGGCCAGGAGCATGTTCCTGCCGCCGGCGGGGGCCGCCGTCGACGGGGACATGTCGACGACGTCGGAGTTCGCGATCCCCGAGGGCCTCGCCGTGTCCAAGGCGACCGGTACGGAGTCCGAGGTGACGTCCGAGTTCGCCCTTCCGGAGGGGCTGGACGTCTCGCAGGCCCCGGCGGCGGATCCGGAGGGGTCGGCTTTCACCCCGCCGAGCACGTACAGCTCGAAGCACGCCCCGTCGGCGTTCACCCCGCCGAGCGGGATCCCCGTGGTCAGCCTGACCAAGGACGTGCCCTGGCAGGACCGGATGCGCACGATGCTGCGCATGCCGGTGGCGGAGCGGCCGGCGCCGGAACCGAGCCAGCGCGGCGGCGACGACTCGGGTCCCGCCGTGCCGCGCGTGCTCGACCTGACGCTGCGTATCGGCGAGTTGCTGCTCGCGGGCGGTGAGGGCGCCGAGGACGTCGAGGCGGCCATGTTCGCCGTCTGCCGGTCGTACGGCCTGGACCGCTGCGAGCCCAACGTCACCTTCACGCTGCTGGCGATCTCGTACCAGCCGTCGCTCGTCGACGACCCGATCACGGCGTCGCGGACCGTGCGCCGCAGGGGCACCGACTACACGCGGCTGGCGGCCGTGTACCAGCTGGTGGACGATCTCAGCGACGACGAGACGGCGGTCTCCCTGGAGGAGGCCTACCGGCGGCTCGCCGAGATCCGCCGTAACCGGCACCCCTACCCCGGCTGGGCGCTGACCGGCGCGAGCGGGCTGCTGGCGGGTGCGGCCTCCGTGCTCGTCGGCGGTGATCTGATCGTGTTCGTCGCGGCCGCGCTGGGCGCGATGCTCGGCGACCGGCTGGCGTGGCTGTGCGCGGGGCGCGGGCTGCCGGAGTTCTACCAGTTCACGGTGGCCGCGACGCCGCCGGCCGCGATCGGGATCGCGCTGACGCTGGCCCACGTCGACGTGAAGGCGTCGGCGGTGATCACCGGTGGGCTGTTCGCGCTGCTGCCCGGGCGGGCGCTGGTGGCGGGGGTGCAGGACGGTCTGACCGGCTTCTACATCACCGCGTCCGCGCGGCTGCTGGAGGTCATGTACTTCTTCGTGGGCATCGTCGCGGGTGTGCTGATGGTGCTGTACTTCGGCGTACAGCTGGGAGCCCGGCTGAATCCGGACGCGGCACTCGGGGTCTCCGACGATCCGCTGGTGCTGATCGGCGCGTCGATGCTGTTGTCGCTGGCGTTCGCGGTGCTGCTTCAGCAGGAACGATCCACCGTGGTGTGGGTGACGCTGAACGGCGGTGTCGCCTGGATCGTGTACGGGGCGATGCACTACGTGGGGGACATCTCGCCGGTGGCCTCCACGGCTGCGGCTGCCGGGCTCGTGGGGTTGTTCGGGCAGCTGTTGTCCCGGTACCAGTTCGCTTCGGCTCTGCCGTACACGACCGCGGCCATCGGGCCGTTGCTGCCGGGTTCCGCGACGTACTTCGGGCTGCTGGCGATCGCGCAGAACAAGGTGGACGCCGGGCTGGTGTCGCTGTCCAAGGCGGTGGCCCTGGCCATGGCGATCGCCATCGGGGTGAATCTGGGGTCCGAGATCTCGCGGATGTTCCTGCGGATCGGGTCCGCGGAGAAGCGGCGGGCCGCCAAGCGGACCAGGGGCTTCTAGCGCCCTTCGCCTCTGCCTGTCGGCTCGGGCTTCCTGTCCGCCGGCGGCCCCGCGAGTCGTCTGTCAGTAACCCCCGTTGTAAGGGGGCTGTCCGCCGCCCTGCTGGGGGGTGCCGTACGGCTGCTGCTGCGGGTTTCCGTAGGGCTGCTGCTGGTTTCCGTACGGCTGCTGCTGGCCGTAGCCCGGGGCCTGGGGGTACTGGCCGTAGTACTGCTGGTCGTTGTAGCCGTTCTGGTTGCCGTGCGGGGACTGCTGCGGGTGCTCGTGGGGCTGGTCGTCCGGGGTGATGCGGCGGAGCTGGGTCGTCGCGTCGTCCATGACGGGGGGATGGGGCTGGGACGAGGTCTGCGACGCGGCGCGCTTCTTCTGGGAGCGGTCGCGGAGGTACTCGATGATGATCGGGACGACCGAGAGCAGGACGATCAGGATGAGGATCGACTCGACGTTCTTCTTGATGAAGTCGATCTGGCCGAGCCAGTAGCCCGCGAGGGTGACGCCGGTGCCCCAGGCGATGCCGCCGATGACGTTGTACGTGACGAACGTGCGGTACTTCATGCGGCCGGCGCCGGCCACGATGGGCGCGAAGGTGCGCACGATCGGGACGAAGCGGGCCAGGACGATCGCCTTGGGACCGTACTTCTCCATGAACTCGTGGGCCTTGTCCAGGTTCTCCTGCTTGAACAGCTTGGAGTTCGGCCTGTTGAAGAGCTTCGGGCCCAGGAACTTGCCGATCATGTAGCCCACTTGGTCGCCGACGACGGCGGCGATCACGATCAGCGTGCAGACCAGCCACAGGGGCTGCGTGATGTAGGTGCCCTCGGCCACGAAGAGACCCGCCGTGAACAGCAGGGAGTCACCGGGCAGGAATGCGAAGAGGCCCGACTCGGCGAAGACGATCAGCAGGATTCCGGGGAGGCTGAAGGTCTCGATCAGATAGTTCGGGTCGAGCCACTCGGGGCCGAGCGCAAGCGTGGTCACGGGGATGTGGCTCCTGCTGCTGGGGGTACGGGCTGGGGCTGACTGCTTCAAAGTATCAACGCAGCCGTCATGGCCCAGGTTCCATGGGGGTACTCAGGATGCACTGTCGGCCGTCACGGAGAAAGCTGTGAACATGGGCATCGATGAATACGGCGGCGGACAGGGCCCCCAGCCCGACGTCCTCGTCGTCACCACGAACGACGTACCCGGCTACCGCGTGCGGGAGGTGCTCGGGGAGATCTTCGGCCTGACCGTCCGGTCCCGGCACCTGGGGAGCCAGATCGGCGCCGGGCTGAAGTCGATGGTCGGCGGCGAGCTGCGCGGTCTGACGAAGACGCTTGTGGAGACGCGCAACCAGGCCATGGAGCGGCTCATCGAGCAGGCACGCGCGCGTGGAGCCAACGGTGTGCTCGCGTTCCGCTTCGACGTGACGGCGGCGGCGGACGTCGGCACGGAGGTGTGCGCGTACGGGACGGCCGTGGTGATCGAGCCCGAGGACCGGGCCTGACCCGAGTCCCCCGGCGGTAGCCGGAGGCCGTAGCCGGAGGCCGTAGCCGGAGGCCGGCACGAAGCGGTTGAGGGCCCAGGGCTGGGCGAGCGCGCCCGCCCACGAGCGCTGCCCCGCTCTGCCGACGGTCACGGCGAATGGACAGGCGTCCGGAACTAGTTGATTCACCGGCGGGCAGGGGGCCAGCCCATTACCGGGGAATTGCGGCGGGCCGGCGAAAGTTAATCGCTCTTCCGACGGCCGGACGCAAGCGTGTTTCCTGCTCGTGCCCTTTTGTCCGCTTATCGTGTGCCCGTGGTCCAGGACTCCGCGCGGCAGGCGCCCTCCGTCACCCCCGCGACTCCCGCCCGCGCCCTGCTGCCGTCGATCCTGCCCGCCCTGGCCGTGGGGGTGGTGTCCAGCCTGCTGCTGGTGGGGGTGGAAGTCGCCGCCGAGGAGCTCCAGGGCGTCCTGTGGCGAACGGTGCCGGACGCGCTGGGGATCGGCCGGTATTCGGTGGCGTGGATGTTCGTGATGCTCGTCGCGACCGGGGTCGCGGTCGGGCTGGTGGTGTGGAAGGTGCCGGGTCACGCGGGCCCCGATCCGGCCACGGTCGGCCTGGACGCCCCGGTCCTGCCGCCCGTCGTGCTGCCGGGGCTGCTGCTGGCGACCGCGCTGATGCTGGCCGGCGGGCCGAGCCTGGGCCCCGAGAACCCGATCATCGCCGTGAACGTCGGCCTGGCGGTCTGGCTGGGCGGCCGGGCACTCCCCCGGGCGCCGGGCAGGATCTGGCCGGCGCTGGCGGAGGCGGCGACGATCGGTGCCCTGTTCGGCACGCCCGTGGCGGCCGCCCTGGTGATCTCCGAGGTGCTGGCCCGGCAGGAGACGCGCGGCCTGCTGTGGGACAACCTGTTCGCGCCGCTGACCGCCGCGGCGGCCGGTTCCCTGACGGCGACCCTCGTCGACCATCCGAGCTTCGACCTGGACCTGCCGTCGTTCGGACGGCCGGGCTGGGGAGACCTGTCGGCGGCCGTCGTGGTCGCCGCGGCGGGCGCGCTGATCGGCATGGGAGCCGTGCGCGCCTTCCCGTACGTCCACGCGGCGTTCCGCCGGCTGCGGCATCCGATGCTGATGCTCCCGGCGGGCGGGGCGGTGCTGGGCGCTCTCGCCGCCGTGGGCGGCCATCTGACGCTGTTCAAGGGGCTCGACGAGATCGCCGAGCTGGCGCACGACCCGGACGGCCGGTCGGCCGGTGAGTTCGCCGTCCTGACGGTGGTGAAGCTGGCCGCGCTGCTCGTCGCCGCGTCCTGCGGCTTCCGCGGCGGGCGCATCTTCCCGGCCGTCTTCGCCGGCACCGCCCTCGGTCTGGGCGCGCACGCCCTGGTGTCCGGGGTGCATCCCGCCGTGGGTGTGTCCGCCGGAGTGCTGGGGGTGCTGCTGGCCATCACCCGGCAGGGCTGGCTCAGCCTGTTCGTCGCCGCGGTGCTGGTCGCCTCGCCGGAGATCATCGCCCTGCTCTGCGTCGCCTCGCTGCCGGCCTGGCTGCTGGTCACCGGCCGGCCGCAGATGCAGCTGCGGCCGGACGGGACGCCCGTCCGCTGACACCCATTCACGAACCCATCCTGGAGGCTCCCTTGCCGCTCAACGAAGGCCCCCGTCAGCCCGCCGAACGCCGCCTGTCCGTCAACCCCTTCTACGGTCCCGCCAACCCGGTCGGCGACATGGCCGAGGCCCCGCCCACACACCGGCTCCCGGACCAGCCCATGGCCCCGGCGACCGCCCACCAGCTGGTGCGCGACGAGCTGATGCTGGACGGCAACGCGCGGCTGAACCTCGCCACGTTCGTCACCACCTGGATGGAGCCGGAGGCCGGGGTGCTGATGGCGGAGTGCCGGGACAAGAACATGATCGACAAGGACGAGTACCCGCGCACGGCCGAGCTGGAGCGGCGGTGCGTGGCGATGCTCGCCGACCTGTGGAACGCGCCCGACCCGGCGGCCGCCGTGGGCTGTTCGACGACCGGGTCGAGCGAGGCGTGCATGCTCGCCGGCATGGCGCTGAAGCGGCGGTGGGCGCGGCGGAACGCCGGCCGGTATCCGGGGGCCCGGCCCAATCTGGTGATGGGCGTCAACGTGCAGGTCTGCTGGGAGAAGTTCTGCAACTTCTGGGAGGTGGAGGCCCGGCTGGTCCCCATGGAGGGCGAGCGGTTCCACCTGGACCCGCAGGCCGCGGCCGAACTGTGCGACGAGAACACCATCGGCGTCGTCGGGATCCTGGGCTCGACCTTCGACGGGTCCTACGAGCCGGTCACCGAGCTGTGCGCGGCGCTGGACGCGGTGCAGGAGCGGACCGGGCTCGACATCCCCGTGCATGTCGACGGGGCGTCCGGTGCCATGGTCGCGCCGTTCCTCGACGAGGACCTGGTGTGGGACTTCCGGCTGCCGAGGGTGGCGTCGATCAACACCTCGGGGCACAAGTACGGGCTCGTCTACCCGGGCGTCGGCTGGGCGCTGTGGCGGGACGCGGACGCGCTGCCGGAGGAGCTGGTGTTCCGGGTCAACTACCTGGGCGGTGACATGCCGACGTTCGCGCTGAACTTCTCCCGGCCGGGCGCGCAGGTCGTGGCGCAGTACTACACGTTCCTGCGGCTTGGCCGGGACGGCTACCGGGCCGTGCAGCAGGCCGCGCGGGACGTGGCCACGGGGCTCGCCGGGCGGATCGAGGCGCTGGGCGACTTCCGGCTGCTGACCCGGGGCGACCAGTTGCCGGTGTTCGCCTTCACGACCGCCCCGGACGTGACGTCGTACGACGTCTTCGACGTCTCACGGCGGCTGCGCGAGAGCGGCTGGCTGGTGCCCGCGTACACCTTCCCGCCGCACCGGGAGGACCTGTCCGTGCTGCGGGTGGTGTGCCGCAACGGCTTCTCCGCCGACCTCGCCGAGCTGCTCGCCCAGGACCTGGAACGGCTGCTGCCGGAACTGCGCCGGCAGCCGCGCCCCTTCACGCAGGACAAGGGCGCGGCCACCGGGTTCCACCACTAGCGGCTCAGGCTTCCGTCACTAGCGGCTCAGCCGCCCGAACCTCCGTACCGCGAGCGGGAAGAACACCGCCAGCAGGGCAACGGGCCAGACGAGCGCCGCCCACACGTGCCCGGACTCCGCGCCGGGGGTGCCGAACAGGTCCCGTACGGCCGTGGCCGTGTGGGACATGGGGTTCCACTCGACGACCGTGCCGAGCCAGCCGGGCATGGTGTCGGGCAGGGCCAGGGCGTTGGACAGGAAGCCGACCGGCCAGACCAGGATCTGCACGGCCTGGACCATCTCCGGCTTTCCGGCCACCAGCGCCAGGTAGATGCCGACCCACAGCATGGCGAAGCGGAACAGCAGCAGCAGGCCCACGGCTCCCAGGAAGGCCACCGGACCGCCGTGGACCCGCCAGCCGAGCGCGGCGCCCACGCCGATGAGCACCACCAGGGCCATCGCCGACTGGAGCATGTCGGCGGCCGAACGGCCCACCAGTACGGCCCCGTCGGCCATGGGCATCGAGCGGAAGCGGTCGATGACGCCCTTGTCGAGGTCCCGGGTGACGGCGATCATCGTGCCCTCCAGGCCGAAGGCCATGGTGAGGGCGAGCATGCCGGGGATCAGGTAGTCGCGGTACTCGCCGTTCACCCCGCGGCCGCCGCCGATCAGGTAGCCGAACATGAGCAGCAGCATCACCGGGAAGACGAGGTTGACGACCAGCTGGACCGGCTGCCGCGCCCAGCGGGCGAGTTCCCGGCGGGTCATGGTCCAGGAGTCGGTCAGGGCATAGGCGGTCACGCGGCCTCCTTCACTCGGCGGTCGTCCCCGGTGAGGTGCAGGAACACCTCGTCCAGCGTCGGGCGGCGCAGGGCGACGTCCTCCGCCTCGATGCCGGCCTCCTGAAGGGCCCGTACGACCCCGGACAGCGCCTGCATGCGGTCGGTCACCGGAGCGCTCAGCAGGCGGCGGTCGGTGTCGACGGTGACTCCGGTGAGCGGCAACAGGGCGACGGCCGGGCCCAGTTGTCCCGCCTCCCGCAGGACCACGTCGATGCGGTCGCCGCCGGTCTGTGCCTTCAGCTCGTCCGCCGTGCCCTCGGCGATGACCCGGCCGGCGTCGACGACCGAGATGCGGTCGGCGAGCTGGTCGGCCTCCTCCAGGTACTGCGTGGTGAGCAGGACCGTCGTACCACCGCCGACCAGGGAGCGGACGGAGTCCCACACCTCCGCCCGGCCGCGCGGGTCGAGGCCGGTGGTCGGTTCGTCCAGGAACAGCACCTCCGGCTCGGTGATCAGGGAGGCCGCGAGGTCCAGGCGGCGCCGCATGCCGCCGCTGTACTGCCGGACCGCCTTGCGGCCGGTGTCGGCCAGGTCGAAGCGCTCCAGGAGCTCGTCGGCACGCGCGCGTGCCCGCCTCGCGCCCAGGTGGTGCAGCCGGCCGAACAGCTCCAGGTTCTGCCGCCCGCCCAGTTCCTCGTCGAGCGCGGCGTGCTGGCCGAGCAGACCGATGCGCAGCCGTACGGCGTACGCCTCGCGCACCACGTCGTGCCCGGCCACCTCGATCCGGCCCGCGTCGGGTCGCAGCAGCGTGGACAGGACCCTCACCAGGGTGGTCTTGCCCGCGCCGTTCGGGCCGAGCACCCCGTGCACCGTGCCGCGCGCGACCCGCAGGTCGAGCCCGTCCAGCGCCTTCTTGTCGCCGTATGTCTTCTCCGCGCCTTCGACGGTGATCATCGTGCCGGCCAAAGGGACCCCCTCGCTAGTCAAACTTGACTACACGCACGAAGGTAACCCCCGCCCCTTCATTCGTCAAATTTGATTAGTGGTCGTCCCCGGGGTGCCGCTCCCCCGTCGCGTACGGGTTCTCCGCGCCCTCGGCCAGCACGCCGACGAACGGGTCCCCTTCGTCGGCGAAGGTGTAGGCGCCGCCCTCGATCCGCTCGATGAGACCGCGGGTCCACTCGGCCTCCGAGTCGGCCGTGTGGACCCACATGTTCATGATCTCGCCGATGTGGCCCAGCTGTCCGGGCCCCTCCTCGGGGACGTAGTGCTCCAGGACGGAGGCCCGCCACTGCTCGATCCGCAGGGTGCGCTCCTTCAGCAGCGCGACCGCCTCCGCCCGCGGCAGGTCGACGACGAAGCCGACGGCGGCCGTCTTCACGTCCCCCCGCTGGTCGTACGTCACCAGCGCCTCGCGCAGCAGCCGGAAGTACTCCTCGGTCCCCTGCCCGGTGACCTCGTACTCCGTGCGCGGCGGGCCGCCCACCGTGGACGGGGCGACCTCGTGCGCGTGCAGCAGCCCTTGCTTCGCCATCTGCTTCAGGGCGTGGTAGATCGAGCCGGGCTTGGCGCTGGACCACTCGTGCGCGCCCCAGTACTCCAGGTCGTTGCGCACCTGGTAACCGTGGGCCCGCCCGTGCATGCGGACCGCGCCGAGCACGAGGAGACGGATCGCTGACATGGGGCCAGCGTAGAACCACAGGGCCTCAGCCCCAGGAGCTGCCCTGCTCCTTCGCCACCAGTTCGAAGGCGGTGGCGCCGTCCAGCGACTCCCGGATGATGTCGGCGTGGCCGGCGTGCCGGGCCGTCTCGCGGATCAGGTGCAGGCACACCCAGCGCAGCGAGAGCCACTCGTCCTTCGGGTTCCAGGACGTCTTCTCCAGCAGGAAGGTGTCGTCGAGGCTGGGCGCCGATCGGATGAACGCCTCCGTCTCGGCCGCCACCTTCTCGTAGTACGCGAGACAGGACTCCACGCTTTCGTCGCCCACCAGCCGGAAGCACTCGTGCCAGTTCGACTCGTCCCGGTGGACGGCCGGCGGCTCGCCCTTGGCCCGCGCGATCCAGCCCTGCTCGACCTCGGCGACGTGCTTGAGCAGCCCGCCGAGCGACAGTTCGCTGGCGCTGGGCGTGCTCATGGCCTGCTCGTCGGTCAGTCCCAGCACCGCCCGCCGGATGCCGCCGCGCTGCTCCTCGATGAAGGAGAGCAGCGCTCCGCGCTCGTCGCCGTGTGCCTCCGCGGGAACGTGAGTGACCATGACCGCCGCCTTTCGCCGGAGCCGGGGGCCTCTCCCCCGGCACAGACGAAGTTACGGGCCCTTGCGGTCAGGTTCTGTCCGCAAGGGCCCGCTGGGCCGTAGAAGGTCTAGAACGGGAAGCCGCTCCGCCCGTGCTGCACGGAGATCCACTTCAGCGTGGTGAAGGAGTCCAGCATCGTCTCGCCGTTGAGCCGGCCGAGGCCCGAGTGCTTCTCGCCGCCGAACGGGACGATCGGCTCGTCGTGGACGGTGCCGTCGTTCACGTGGAACATGCCGGTGTCGATCTGCTTGGCGAAGTTCACGCCGCGCTCGATGTCACCGGTGTGGACGGCGCCGCTCAGGCCGTACGGGGTGTCGTTGACGAGGCGGACGGCCTCCTCCTCGCCGTCGAACGGGACGAGGAAGGCGACCGGGCCGAAGACCTCCTGCCGCAGCAGGGCCGAGTCGGCGGGCAGGCCGGTCAGGACGGACGGCTCGACGAGGTTGTCGGTGCGCCCGCCGCGCACCAGGGCCGTGGCGCCCTCGGCGAGGGCCTGCTCGACCGCGCCCGCGACGGCGTCCGCCTGCGAGGAGTTGATGACCGGGCCGATGACGGTCTCCGGGTCGCGCGGGTCGCCCGCCTTGAGGGTCTTCACCTTGGCGACGAACTTCTCGGTGAACTCCTCGGCGACGGACCGGTCGACCAGGATGCGGTTGGCGGCCATGCAGACCTGGCCCTGATGGACGTACCGGCTGAAGACGGCAGCGTCGACCGCGTAGTCGATGTCGGCGTCGTCGAGGACCACCAGCGCGCTGTTGCCGCCGAGTTCGAGGACCGAGCGCTTGAACTGCCGGGCGCAGACGGTGGCCACGTGCCGGCCGACCTGGTCGGAGCCGGTGAAGGAGATGACCTTGGGGATCGGGTGCTCGAGGAAGGCGTCGCCGATCTCGGCGATGTCGGTGATGACGACGTTCAGCAGACCGCCGGGCAGGCCCGCGTCCTCGAAGATCTTCGCGACCAGGGAGCCGCCGACGATCGGCGTGTTCTGGTGCGGCTTGAGCACCACGGCGTTGCCGAGCGCGAGCGCCGGGGCGACGGACTTGATCGAGAGCAGGAACGGGAAGTTGAAGGGGCTGATCACGCCCACGACCCCGACCGGCACGCGGTAGACGCGGTTCTCCTTGCCGTCCACCGGCGAGGGGAGGATCCGGCCTTCCGGGCGCAGGGCCAGCTGGACCGCCTCGCGCAGGAACTCCTTGGCGAGGTGCAGTTCGAAGGCGGCCTTCAGACGCGTCCCGCCGAGCTCGGCGATGATCGCCTCGGATATCTCGGCCTCGCGCTCCTCGATGAGTCTCAGGGCCTTCTCGAAGACACCGCGGCGGACGTAGGGGTTGGTCGCGGCCCACTGCTTCTGGGCCCGGGCGGCCGCCCGGTACGCCTGGTCGACCTCGTCGACGGTGGCTATCGTGATCGACGCCAGCTTCTCGTCGTCGTACGGGTTGAAGTCGATGATGTCCCAGGAACCGGTACCCGGGCGCCACTCACCGTCGATGTACTGCCGTGCAAGGTCGGTGAAGTAGGACGACGACATGTGATCCCTCGATCCCTAGCAGACCCTCGATCGCGCCTTCACGATCTGATCACACGTCATCGTACTGATGTTTAAGGCGAGTTGGGGGCTTCAGGAGAGCTGGAGGAGTCCCCGGAGAAGATCCCGGCTCTCCGAAGGGCCCGGGCTGTCGCTCTGGAGCTCCTTGAGCGCCTTCTCGTACTGGGCGACGTCCTCGGGCTTGTCCAGGTACAGCGCGCTGGTGAGCTGCTCCAGGTAGACGACGTCCGAGAGGTCGGACTCCGGGAAGCTGAGGATCGTGAACGCGCCACTTTCGCCGGAGTGACCGCCGAGGCTGAACGGCACGACCTGGAGCCGCACGTTGGGCCGCTCGGAGACCTCGATGAGGTGCTGGAGCTGGCCGCGCATCACCTCGCGGTCGCCGTACGGGCGGCGCAGGGCGGCCTCGTCCAGGACGATGTGGAAGTCGGGCGCGCGCTCGTCGACGAGGTACTTCTGCCGCTCCAGGCGCAGTGCCACGCGCCGCTCGACGTCGGCCTCGCTCGCGCCCTGCATGCCGCGCCGGACCACCGCGTGGGCGTACGCCTCGGTCTGGAGCAGGCCGTGCACGAACTGCACCTCGTACGCCCGGATCAGCGAGGCAGCGCCCTCCAGGCCGACGTAGGTGGGGAACCAGCTGGGCAGCACGTCCGAGTAACTGTGCCACCAGCCCGCGACGTTGGCCTCCTTGGCCAGGGACAGCAGGGAGGCGCGCTCCTGCTCGTCCGTGATGCCGTACAGCGTCAGCAGGTCCTCGACGTCTCTGGTCTTGAAGCTCACCCGGCCCAACTCCATCCGGCTGATCTTCGACTCGGAGGCGCGGATCGAATAGCCCGCCGCCTCGCGCGTGATGCCCCGCGCCTCACGCAGTCGCCTGAGTTGTGATCCGAGCAGCATGCGCCGCACCACCGATCCCGGCTCTCCCGCGCTCACGTTCGCCAGCCTCCCCAACGTCTTCAGGGGCCGAAGTCTGCCACTAAAACACTCCGAGCAGTACTCGTCCGGTTACGGAAACGGAATCGAGACAGGGGACGCACGCGCGCGGTTCCATGAAAGAGACAGCGAACGGGCGGACAGGGCCGTGAAGATGACGGAAAAATTGACCAACAAGCGGTACGGGACGACTCATTCCGGTCACCTGCACGTGCATCTGCCCTTGCATCTGCTGTACGCATCCGAAACCATGGTCCCGCACCACCGCCGCATCGCACCGACCGCGAATTCCCGGGAGTGCCTCGCATGGGGACGAATGGATCGACCATGCTCGAGCCTTTAAGGCAGGGCCTTCCGCCGCTGGATCCCGCGGCCGTGTCCGACGCCGCCTCCTGCGCTCTGCCCGCCCGCTACGAAGCGGTGCGCGAGGCACGGCGGTTCACCCGCGGAACGCTCGACCAGTGGGACATGGGCGACCGTTTCGACGACGTCTGCCTGGTGGTCTCGGAACTCGTCACCAACGCCCTGCGGCACGGCCTGCCGGCGAGCAGCCGGTGCGCCGCCGGTCATGAACCTCCCGTCCGGCTGCACCTGATGCGGTGGACCGAGCGGCTGGTGTGCGCGGTGCGCGATCCCAGTCACGACAGTCCCGTCACCCGTGAGACCGACGACTTCTCGGCCGAGTCGGGCCGCGGACTGTTCCTCGTCGACTCCTTCAGCGACAGCTGGGGCTGGCACCCGCTCGCGGGCGCGCTCGACGGCAAGGTGGTCTGGGCGCTGTTCCGGCTGCCGCGGCCCGGTTCGGGGCCGAACGCGGAATGAGGAACCGCGGCGCTTCCTGACGCCGCGGTTCTACGCGCGTCGCGGCGCGTAGAGTACCGATTGCCCCGTTCCGTACGAGGGCCTGCCGGGGCGTCAGCCCCCCACCAGATGGTCGAACTCCCCATCCTTCACGCCCAGCAGCATGGCCTCGATCTCCGCACGGGTGTAGACCAGCGCGGGTCCGTCAGGGAAGCGCGAGTTGCGGACGGCCACATCACCGCCCGGCAGCCGGGCGAACTCCACGCACGAGCCCTGCGAGTTGCTGTGCCGGCTCTTCTGCCAGGCCACACCGCGCAGCCTGGTGGCCGCCATACCGTTGTACACGTCGTGGTCCACAGGTCGCTCCCCGGTGGTGCACTGGCTGGTGTGGCCATTGATGCAGTGGTCAACTGACCCGGATCATAGCCCTGTTCATGTGCAGATGCATGGGCAGATGCACGTGCACGGGGGGTGGCCCTCCGGTTACAGCTTTGACGACCGCTTTACCGAAAGCTCTTGCCTGTTTGACGGCCCTGCACCGCCGCTCGTTCCCCGGCACCTGTGACCAAGTCGGAGGGTTCGGCGGAGGTGTCGTGGAGGCGGAGCATCCGCTCGGCGGCGGGGACGGGTGCCTGGGCGGCGGCAGGGCCGGAGAAGCGGGAGCTGGGACGTGGGGTCCGGCGTCTCGTGCAGGACCGTCCGGCCTCGATGCGGAAGACGGCCGCGGTATGCGGGGGCGAGGAGAAATGGGCCGTGCGGATGACCGCGAGGTCGTCCTCCGGGCCGGTATCGAGGTCGGACCATCGCCGGACAGGCAGTCGGCCACCCGGCCCTGACGGACCGCCCGGCGTGCGCCCCGTGCGGCCTCGCGACCAAAGCATGAGGCTCCCCACCCGTCAAGCGTGGGGAACCTCACCCGGGTTGAGCTGTCAGCGGCGGGCGTACGGCCTCAGCGGCTGGAGTACGGCAGCAGCGCCATCTCGCGTGCGTTCTTGATCGCCCGGGCCAGCTGCCGCTGCTGCTGGGCCGACACGCGGGTGACCCGGCGGCTGCGGATCTTGCCGCGGTCGGAGATGAACTTCCGCAGCAGGTCCGTGTCCTTGTAGTCGATGTACTCGATCCCGGCCTGGTCCAACGGGTTGGGGCGGTTCTTGACGGGCTTGCGGTCGATCTTGCGGGGCATGTCGGTTCAGACCTCCAGGAGGGTGTCGAAGGCGTGCGGCAGGCGCTGCCAGGCCTCGCGCCCGGCCGCGTACTCGGCGTCGGTCAGCAGGCAGGACTCCAGCAGCCGCTCCAGGCCGTCCCGGTCCAGGCCGGGCGAGGTGAAGACCAGGTGCTGACCGCGGTCGCCGTGCTCGGGGTGCCAGTCCAGCGCGGCGGCGGCACGGCGCACCGGCGGGACCATCTCCCAGGCCGCGTCCGGCAGCGAGGCCAGCCACGGCCCCACGCTCTCCACGCACAGCGCCCCGCCCGCCGCGTCCCAGTGGAATAGCGTGTCGGGCTTGTCGGCGAGCCAGAACCGGCCCCGGCTGCGGGCGGCCGCGCAGGTCAGGTCCTCCAGGGCCGCGTAGAGCCGCTCCGGGTGGAAGGGGCGGCGCTGCTGCCAGACCAGGGTGGAGACGCCGTGCGCGTCGGCCTCGGCGGGGAACAGGGCGCAGGCCGGGTGCTGGGCGGACGCCGCGGACTCCACGTCGAAGCCGGCCAGGGCGGCCTCGGCCAGCGGCGAGGACGGGCGCCGCCGCGGGGGCGGCACGGTCAGGCCGTCGGCCGTGTCCCGCGCGAAGACGCCGGGTCCGGGCGCGCCCGCCAGGTCACCGTGGCCGATCGGGACCCGGCGGGCCGTCGGGTGCAGCTGGGCGAGCAGTTCGCGGTCCTCGTCGTCGGCCTCCGGGGACTCGGCGATCGCGAGGACGGGGGCGTACTCCAGCTGGCGGGCGAAGGTGTCGGCGACCGTGCGCTGGTCGGTGGCGGCGGCGGCCAGACCGCCGTCGGCCAGGTCGTCGCCGTTGCCGAGGTACGGCAGGACCAGGGCCGGGTCGACGGCGGTGATCACGCCGGTGACGGTGAGCCCGCCGGCCGTGACGACCTCCGCCATGGCCTTGGGCTCGACGGAGTCCCACAGCTCGACGACGGCCAGGGGCGTGCGTCCGGCGTCCGCGAGCCGCTCCAGCTCCGGGACCAGGTCCTCGCGCAGGGCGCAGCAGGCACAGTCGTTGACGAGCGGCGCCTCCCCCGCGTCCAGGATGCCGGTGGTGTCCCGGACGGTCCGTACGACCGTGCCGGCCGCGGCCGTCGCCAGGTCGTGGTGGAGTGCGACGCTGCCGGGCACGTCGGCGAGCAGCTGCGCCACGGCCGCCTTGCGGGCGTCGGCGTGCAGCCCGCCGACGATCACGACGGAGAGCTCGGGCACGGGCTCAGCCCTTCTTTCCGTACCGGCGCTCGAAGCGCTCCACGCGTCCCGCGGTGTCCAGGACGCGGGCGGTGCCGGTGTAGAAGGGGTGGCTGACGTCGGAGATCTCGACGTCCACGACCGGGTAGGTGTTGCCGTCCTCCCACTCGATCGTCTTCTCGCTCGTCATCGTCGAGCGGGTGAGGAACGCGTAGTCCGCGGCACGGTCGCGGAAGACGACGGGACCGTAGTCCGGGTGGATTCCCTCGCGCATCGGTCAGCGCTCCTCTCGGAAGTCGACGTGGCGGCCGACCACCGGATCGAACTTGCGCAAGGTCAGTCGGTCCGGATCGTTGCGACGGTTCTTGCGGGTCACGTAGGTGTAGCCGGTCCCGGCCGTGGACCGGAGCTTGATGACCGGCCGGAGTTCATTGCGTGCCATGCCGCTATGCTACTGAAAATGAATTCCATTTACATCTCCTGAGTCAGAGAGGTACGTCACCGCATGTCCGCGCACTGCATGCTGACCGGCACCCAGCCCGGCTTCGGCAACCGCATCTCGCACTCCCACCGGCGCACGTCACGCCGGTTCGACCCCAACATCCAGACCAAGCGCTACTGGCTGCCGAGCGAGGGCCGGTTCGTACGCCTGCGGCTGAGCGCCAGGGCGATCAAGACCATCGACACGATCGGAGTCGAGGCGGCCGTCGCCCGGATCCGCGCCCGGGGAGTGAAGGTCTGATGGCGAAGAAGAGCAAGATCGCGAAGAACGACAAGCGGCAGGAGGTCGTCGCGCGGTACGCCGCCCGGCGGGCCGAGCTGAAGGAGATCATCCGGCGGCCGTCGTCGACGGACGCCGAACGGCTCGCCGCGCAGGCGGAACTGCGCAGGCAGCCGCGCGACGCCAGCGCCACGCGGGTGCGCAACCGGGACCAGGTGGACGGGCGCCCGCGCGGTTACTTCCGGACGTTCGGGCTGTCCCGGGTGAGTCTGCGGGAGCAGGCGCACGCGGGATATCTGCCGGGAGTGCGCAAGTCGTCCTGGTGAGCCGGGTCCTCCCGGCGCCGGTCCGGTAAGAAGCCCCTGGGGGTTGACCCCGGGGGCTCTTGACCGGCCCTGGTAGCTTGCTGCGGTCGTTCCGGCATGGTCCGG
The DNA here is from genome assembly GCF_029813805.1 of Streptomyces sp. DH10. Taxonomy (NCBI): domain Bacteria; kingdom Bacillati; phylum Actinomycetota; class Actinomycetes; order Kitasatosporales; family Streptomycetaceae; genus Streptomyces; species Streptomyces sp. DH10. The sequence continues at coordinate 93,635 of NZ_JARVKU010000021.1, read as the reverse complement.
CGGGCTCCGACCGGGGCCGTCGGCCGGCTACAGCTTGGGGGCCAGCAGTGACTTCGGTGATCTTCTCGCGTCGTCCGGGAGCACGCCGCCCGGGAGCGCGCCGGCGCGCTCGGGTCGCGGCGGCGGCCGCGGGCCTGGCGGGCGTGCTCGTGCTGTCCGCGTGCAGCGGTGACGGTGACTCCGGGGACGGCTCTGCGTCCACCCCGGCCCCGTCCGCCACGGCGTCCACCGGGGCGGGCGGCGACTCCGGCTCGGGTTCGGACTCCGGGTCCACGTCCGGTTCCGGCGGGTCGGACGCCGACGGACTCCAGGGCAGCTGGCTCGCGACGACCGGCGGCAAGGCCGTGGCCCTGGTGATCACCGGCAAGCAGGCGGCGATCTTCGCCACCGGCGGCAGCGTGTGCACCGGCACCGCGGGCGGGGAGTCCGGGACGCGCACGATCCGTCTGAAGTGCACGGACGGCAACAAGGACCGGGCGGCCGGCACGGTCGACTCCGTGGACGGCAAGAGCCTCAAGGTCACCTGGGAGGGCGGCCTCGGCGCGGAGACGTACACCAAGGCCGAGGGCGGGAAGCTGCCGACCGGGCTGCCGACGGCGGGCCTCGGGTAGCAGGGCCTCGAAGCGTACGGACGGGTCGTGGATCCCCTTCGGGCGCCTCGGCCCGTCCGGCTTTCGGGGGATTCGCAGGGGGTGGGTGCCCGTACCGCATCCGCGTGCGTGATGATCCAGGGGCCCGTAGCCGCTCATGCTCATCACGCTCAGAGGACCCCATGCGCACCTTGCCCCTCACCCTGGCAGCCGCCCTCGCCGCCACGCTCCTGCTGACCGCCTGCGACGACGGCAAGACCGGCGACGACGACGCGAAGAACGCTGATCCGGCGAACGGTTCGGCCTGCGCGATCGGCGACCTGGGCGTTGAGGTCGGGGCCGGTGCCGCCCCGGCCGCCGGGGACACCGGCAACGTCACCGTCACGCTCACCAACCAGGGCGCGCAGTGCACCCTGAAGGGCTTCCCCTCCGTGGACCTCGCGGCCGACGACAGCACGACGTCCGTGTCCCCGGAGGAGGGCGCGAAGGCCCAGCCGCTCACGCTGGGGAAGGGCGGCACCACGTCCTTCACGATCACCTACGTCCGGGGCGAGGCCGGCTCCGCGAAGAGCCTCGCTGTACGGAAGGCGTCCTTCACCCTGCCCGGCGCCCCCGAGGACGCGCACGACCTGACGTGGTCGTACGGCGAGGTCGCCCGGAGGGACGGGAGCGGCGGCGGCGGCGCGGCGGAGGCCTCGGTGAGCGGCTTCGAGTCCTCGGGCGACTGACCGCAGGTCAGCGCAGCGGCGGGCGGTGTCCGACTTGGGCGCGGTCCGCCGCCTGCGCGCCCTCTGTCCAGCCCTCCGCGTCGCGCACACCGCGCAGGCGGGTCGTGGTCGTCTCCGGGAACATCGAGTCCAGCCGGCCGGTGACCGCCACGTCGCGGGAGGCGAGGACCGGGAGCAGGTCCTCCGTCACCTGGGTCTCGGCGGCTGCCGCCAGGCGGGTGCCGATGCGGTGGGCGTAGGCCGCGAGGAAGGACTGCCGGAACGTCTTGGTGCGCTTGCGGCCGGCCGCACGCTGAGCGGCCTCCGCCTTCGTCATCGCGGTCGTGGCCTGCACGAGGAGTGAGGTGTAGAGGAGTTCGACCGCTTCGAGGTCGGTCTCGAAGCCGACGACGGTGGAGAAGCCGAGGGGCTCGTTCCACACCGCCCGGCAGTGGTTGGCGGCGGCGACGGCGTCCAGCAGCACCGCCTTGGTCTGCTCGTACGGCGGTTCGACACCGATCCGGCAGGCCCCGGGCGTCTCGGGCGAGGGCGCCCCGGCCGCGAGCAGCGCCTCGTCGACACTGTGCCGGGCCATCAGCTCCTGCGCCTTGGCACTGAGCGCCTCGGCCTCCTCCGGGAACCCGGTGGCCTCCGCCTTGGCGAGCAGGGCGCGGATCCGGCCGAGCATCCTGGACTCGGTCTTCGGCTCCCCGGTCGACTCGTCGAGGGACTCGAGCGCGGGCAGGCGCAGCAGCAGGCGGTACAGCTCCAGCACGGCGGTGGCGTACGAGAAACGGTCGGTGCGGGGCGGGGCCTCGGCGGGGAGTTCCGCGAGCTGCGCGCTCCAGCGGCGGCCGCGCGGACGGTCGTGCGGCGCCTGTGCCCGGATCAGTGCCGTCACCAGGCGTACGTGTACGTCGTCCAGCTCCCGCCGGACGATCCGTACGACGTCGGCCGGCTGCCAGCCGCGCCGCCAGGCCGTGGCCACGAACTCCTGACCGCGGCGGGTGAGTTCGGTGTCCGCCGCCGGGTCGGACGCGAGCAGGGAGGCGCCGGCGTCGAGGGCCGTCTCGCTGGTGTCGTACAGGGCGGTCTCGAACGCGCGGTCGACGGTGGTGGGCGTACTCACGGGCCGATGGTGCCACGCCTGGGCGGACGGCCCGGCATGCGCGACCCCGTACGTCTCACTCCCCGGAATTGCGTCATCCGCGCGCGGCGGGGACTCGACCATGGCCGCATGGTGGACATGTCTCTGTACGCGGCGTTCCTCGTCGCCGCCTTCGCGCTCTGCATCACCCCCGGCCCGGACATGATGTTCATCGTGGCGATGGGCGGATGGGGCGGGCCCACGGCGGGGGTGATGGCGGCGTTCGGGGTGGCGTGCGCGATGCTCGTGCACGCGGTCGCGGCGGCTCTCGGTCTGTCGGCCCTGTTCACGGCGCTGCCGACGCTGTACCACGTGCTGCGCTGGGCGGGCGCGGCCTATCTGCTCTATCTGGCGGTGAAGGCGTTCCGCGACCGTTCGGTGCCGGGCGAGGACGGGACGGGCGCGGTCGGGCCGGGGATGCGGCGGGCGTTCTGGCAGGGCGCGATCACCAATCTGCTCAACCCCAAGGTGATCCTCTTCAACGTGGCGTTCCTGCCGCAGTTCGTGGACCCGTCGCTCGGTCATGTCCAGGGCCAGTTGCTGCTGCTCGGGGTCACGCTCGTCGTGATGGGCTTCCTGTGGGACGGCAGCGTCGGCCTGCTCGCGGGGAGGCTGGCGTCCCTCCTCAGGCGCAGCGCACGCGTGAACCGCTGGTTGAACATCGTCTCAGGGACCGTCTTCACGGGGCTGGCGGTGCGGTTGGTGGCGACGTCTCCGAAGTAGTCACGTCGGATGTCAACTCGCGGTTGACACCCCTAGGGGCGCAACCTACGGTTGACACCATGACGACGAACCCCAACATCACGTCATCGTTCCGCCTCGACGACCTGATCGCGGCGATCAAGAAGGTGCACCAGGAACCCCTCGAACAGCTCCAGGACGCGGTGCTCGCCGCCGATCACCTCGGCGAGGTGGCCGACCACCTGATCGGCCACTTCGTGGACCAGGCCCGGCGGTCGGGCGCCTCCTGGACGGACATCGGCAAGAGCATGGGGGTCACCCGGCAGGCCGCGCAGAAGCGCTTCGTGCCGAAGGAGTCGGCCGACCTCGACCCGAGCCAGGGCTTCAACCGCTACACGCCCCGCGCCCGCAACACGGTGATGGCCGCGCACAACGAGGCCCGGTCCGCGCGCAACGCCGAGGGCGTACCCGAGCACCTCGTCCTCGGTCTGCTGGCCGAGCCCGACGGTCTCGCCGCGAAGGCGCTCGTCAAGCAGGGCGTCTCCCTCGACGCGGTCCGCGAGGCGGCGACCGCCGCGCTGCCGCCGGCCGTCGAGGAGCCCCCGGAGCTCGTGCCGTACGGCCAGGCCGCCAAGAAGGTCCTGGAACTCACCTTCCGCGAGGCCCTGCGCCTCGGCCACAACTACATCGGCACCGAGCACATCCTGCTGGCCCTGCTGGAGCACGAGAACGGCGAGGGCGTCCTCAGCGGCCTGGGCATCGGCAAGGAGCCGACCGAGCAGTACGTGTCCGGGGTACTGGAGAAGATCGTGCAGGCGCAGAAGGACACGCCGGACGAGGCGTGAGACCGCCCGAGCGGGGACCGGGGTGGTGACCGGGGACCCAGGTGGTGACCGGGAACGGGGTGGTGACCGGGAACCGACGTGGCGACCGGCACGGCGCCCCGGAGGGCATTGTCAGACCCCCCTGTCACACTCCCAGCATGACCGACCGGTGGGCTCTCGCTCCGGCCGAGGACGGTGGCGTGGACGTCGCCCCCCTCGGTCCGGACGGGCTGCCCGCCGGGCCGGTGCGGCGGGAGGGGGATCTCGCCGAGGCCGTGCGGAGCCGTACCGGCGTCGCGCGGTGGGTGTGGCGGTCCACCGCCGAGGTCTACCCGCGCCTGCTCGCCACGGGGGTGCGAGCCGAGCGGTGCTACGACATCGAGGCCGCCGAGACACTCCTCCTCGGCCACGAGGGGCGGTACGGGGAACCACGCTCGGCCGCGGCCGCCCTGGCCCGGCTGCGCGGCGGCCCCGTACCGCCCGATCCGCCGCAGCGCTCCGCCGAACCGGGCTCCCAGTCCTCACTGTTCGAACCGCAGGGCGTCCACCTCCCGCTGACGGACCTCCTCGCGGTCTACGCCGAGCAGCAGCGACGGCACGAACGGGCCGAGCACCCCGACCGGATGCGTCTGCTGACGGCCGCCGAGTCCGCGGGCATGCTGGTGGCCGCCGAGATGAACCGCGCCGGCCTGCCCTGGAGCACCGACGTGCACCGCGCGGTGCTCCACGACCTGCTGGGCGAGCGGTACGCGGGCGGCGGCGAACCACGCCGCCTGGCCGAACTCGCCGACGAGGTGTCCACCGCGTTCGGCCGCCGGGTCCGCCCCGACCTGCCGGCCGACGTGGTCAAGGCCTTCGCGCAGGCCGGCATCAAGGTCTCCTCGACCCGCCGGTGGGAGATCGAGTCCGTCGACCACCCGGCCGTGAAGCCACTGATCGAGTACAAGAAGCTGTACCGCATCTGGGTCGCCCACGGCTGGTCCTGGCTCCAGGACTGGGTGCGCGAGGGCCGGTTCAGACCCGAGTTCCTGGCGGGCGGGACGGTGACCGGGCGCTGGGTCACCAACGGCGGGGGCGGACTCCAGATCCCCAAGGTGATCCGGCGGGCCGTGGTCGCCGACCCGGGCTGGCGGCTCGTCGTCGCCGACGCCGACCAGATGGAGCCGCGCGTCCTCGCCGCGATCTCCCGCGACCCCGGCCTGATGGAGGTGGCCGGCCGGGAGACCGACCTGTACCAGTCCGTCTCCGACCGCGCCTTCTCCGGCGACCGCGACCAGGCCAAACTCGCCGTGCTCGGCGCCGTCTACGGCCAGACCTCCGGCGACGGCCTGAAGAACCTCGCCGCGCTCAGACGCCGCTTCCCGCGTGCGGTGGCGTACGTCGACGACGCGGCCCGCGCCGGCGAGGAGGGCCGGCTCGTGCGGACGTGGCTCGGCCGGACCTGCCCGCCGGCGGCCCGGGGGACGGACGACGCGACCGAGGAGGCGGGCATCCCGGCCGCGTCGGCCGTTCCGGAGGACGACCAGTCCGACGGCGGCCAGTGGGTCCCCGGCTACGCCTCCACCAACGCCCGCGCCCGCGGCCGCTTCGCCCGCAACTTCGTCGTCCAGGGCAGCGCCGCCGACTGGGCCCTGCTGCTGCTCGCCGCGCTGCGGAAGGCTTGCGCGGACATGGCGGCCGAGCTGGTCTTCTTCCAGCACGACGAGGTGATCGTGCACTGCCCCGAGGAGGAGACGGCCGCGGTCGTGACGGCGATCCGCGAGGCGGCGGCCCTGGCCGGACGGCTGACCTTCGGGGAGACGCCGGTGCGGTTTCCGTTCACGACCGCGGTGGTGGAGTGCTACGCGGACGCCAAGTAGCCCGCCGAGCAGCCAGACGAGCAGCCGGTGTCAGTCCGTGGGAGCGAGCAGCTCGCGGAGTTCCGTGACCACCGTGTGCTCGTCGGTCCCCTCCAGCGCCGCGAGAGCCGAGCGCCATTCCTCGCGCGCCTCGCCGACGCGCCCCTGCTCGCTGAGCAGCAGCCCGTGCTGGTGGCGGGCGAGCGCGCCGGTGTAGCGGTCGGCACGGGCGTCGGCCTGGTCCAGCAGCTCGGCGCACTCGCGAGCGGCCCGCTCGGTGCGGCCCAGCAGACGTAGCGCGCGGACGTGACCGAGCCGGGTCTGGGACTCGCCGTGCCAGTCGCCGTGACCGCCGAGGATGCGCAGGCTCTCCTCGAAGTGCGGGAGGGCGGCGGCCGGTTCGCCGAGCCGCAGATGGGCGTAACCGATGTTGCAGTGCGCGGTGTGCCGCACGATCACGGCGCCGATCTCGTCCCCGAGCGCGAGGGAACGCCGGTGCTGCTCGATGGCGGCCCGCGGGTCGGTGTGCTCGTAGAGGTTGCCGAGGTGGCTGTGGGTGACGGCCTCGCCGTACGGGTCGTTCAGCCGCCGTGCACACTCCAGGCTCCGGGTCAGCGCCTCGCCTGCCTCGGCGTGGCGGCCGAGCCCGTCGAGCAGCAGACCGCGGTTGTTGAGGCAGCGGCGGATCCAGGACGGGTCGTCGAGCCGCCGCCAGATCGCCAGCGCGCGGTCGTTGAGGCCGAGGGCGTCGTTGTGGCGGCCGGTCAGGAAGTGCAGTCCGGCGAGGTCGACCAGCGCGTACGCCTCCGCCGCCTCGTCCCCCAGCCGCCGCGCCACGCCGAGGCCGGTCCGGCCGAGCACCTCCATCTCGGCGACGCGGCCCCTGCGGTGCGCGTAGGGGAGGATCAGCCGCACGAGGGTGGAGACGAGGCCCGCGTGCTGCCGGCACGGGTCGCCCGCGTGCCGCTCGACCAGGGTGACGACGTTCGCCAGCTCCCTGTCGCCCCAGGCGAAGGCCTCCTCGGGGCTGGTGAAGGGGGCGACGGTGTCGACGTGCGCCGCGTGACCGGGCGGCTGCGCCGCGGTGGGGCGGCGGCGGTCGTCCTGGTCGGGTCCGGGCTCGACGATCGCGACGAGCAGCCGCTCGGCGACCGCGGCGTACCAGCGGAGGGCGGTTTCGGAAGGCCGGGAGTCCTCGCCTTCCGGTAACCAGGCCAGGTCGCAGGCGGTTTCGGAGGGTTGGGCGCCGTCCGCGTCCCGGCTTCCGGCCGGTTCGCCAACAGTGCCCGCGCCGTCCGCATCTCGCCTCCCGGCCGGTTCGCGAACACTGCCGGCGTCGTCCGCATCTCGCCTCCCGGCCGGTTCGCGAACACTGCCGGCGTCGTCCGCGTCCCGCCCTCCGCCAGAGATGCCGGTGCCCTCCGTGCCCCACCCGCCGGCCAGCTCGCGGGCGAAGTCGCGGACGAGGTCGTGGGGCGCGTAGCGGCCGTATGCCGGCTCCTGGAGCAGGGCCACGTCGACGAGACGGTCCAGGGCGGCCTCGGTGCGGAGTTCGCCGGCGCCGGTGAGGCGGGCGAGCAGGGGTGCGCCGTACGTGGGCAGATCGAGCGCGCCGATACGGCGGAGGACGAGGGCCGCGTCCCGGTCGGCCTCACGCTCGGAGCCCGCCAGCGCGTCGTGCGCGACGGCCAGTGAGCGGCGCACGCTCAGGTCGTCGTATTCGAGGTGCCGCAACCGCCCCTCCGTATCGGCGAGTTGCCCGGCGAGGACGTCCGGGGTGAGCGCCTGCCGGGCGGCGAGCCGCGCGGCGACGACGCGCAGGGCGAGGGGGAGGCGGCCGGTGAGTTCGACGAGGCGGCGGGCGGCGTCGGAGCCGTCCAGTCCGGCACGGCCCGAGGCAGCGACCAGGAGGGCCGCGCTCTCCTCGTCGGACAGCGGGCCCAGCGGAAGGCGGGCGACCCCGTCGAGTGCGGTGAGCGGCGACCGGCTGGTGACGATCACCGCGCACCCGGCACCGCCCGGCAGCAGCGGCCGTACCTGCGCGGCGCTCGCGGCATCGTCCAGCACCAGGAGCGTGCGGGTCGGCGCCAGCAGCGAGCGCAGCAGAGCCGATGCCGCGTCGGGGAGCTCCGGGATCCGGCAGGGGTCGGCGCCGAGGTCACGCAGCAGCGCGGTGAGCGCCTGACCGGGGGTGAGAGGGGCCATGCCCGGGGTCGCACCGTGCAGGTCGAGGTAGAGCTGACCGTCGGGGAAACGTTCCGCCAACTCATGCGCGACGTGCAGCGCGAGCGCGCTCTTGCCGACGCCGGGCATGCCGCTGATGACGGCGGTGGCGGGGGTGGTGAGGGTTGCCGAGTGCGCTCCGGGTGTCGTGAGAGTGCGGCGCAGGGAGTCGCGTACGGCGGCGCGCCCCGTGAAATGCGCCGGCGGCGGCGGAAGTTGGGCGGGCGGCGGTTGGGCGGGCGAGGGTGGCCTCCCCGCGACGCCCCGCAACACCTCCACATGCGCCTGCCGCACCGCGGGACCCGGCTCGATGCCGAGCTGGTCGACCAGTCGGGTGCGCAGATCGCGGTGGACGGCCAGGGCCTCGGCCTGGCGGCCCGTGCGGTGCAGGGCGAGCATGAGCTGACGGTGGTACGTCTCCCGCAGCGGATACTCGGCGGTCAGCGCCGCCAGCTCCGGTACGAGCGCGCCGAGACGCGGTCCGCCCAGCGCCAACTCGGCGTCGTAGCGCCACTCCAGGAGCAGCAGCCGTCCCTCGCGCAACCGCCGCGCGAAGGCGTACCCGCCCACCTCGGTCGGCAGCCCGGCGAGCGGCGCGCCCCGCCACAGTGCGAGCGCGGCGGCGCATTCACGCACGACGCGCTCCCAGTCCTGCCCGGCGTGCGCGGCACGCGCCGCGGCGACGTGGGCGTCGAACACGTGGACGTCCAGCTCGCCCTCGTCGACCCGCAGGACATATCCGGACGGTACGGTCCGCAGCCGTTCGGGATCGTCGAGCAACCGCCGCAACCGGGCTACGTGGTTGTGCAGCGAGGCCTGGGCGGAAACGGGCGGTGTCCCGCCCCACAGCGCCTCCCTGAGCGACTCGACGGAGACGACCCGTCCGGCGTCGAGCAGCAACGCGGCCAGCAGCACACGGGACTTGGGGCTTGCGACACCCCGGGCTTCGCTCCGGCGCCCCCCGCTGACGTCGTAGTACAGCACCGGCGGCCCGAGCAGCCCGAACCGCAGCCCGCTCCGTCCTTCGTGACCGTCCTCGCTGCCCGAGCAGGCAGATGCCCCCATCGCGCCCCCGTCTCCCCGCGCCACCGCCCCTTGCCCTTGCCCTTGCTCGCGAGATACATCCTTGACGGGTTTCCGCCCCCGGGGCAGCGGTTTTCCGTCACCTTCGTCCTCGCGTTCTCCGCCGGAAAAGCCCCCGCACCGGCCGCCGTCCGTCATGGTTCGGCGACTTCACGCCAATGGGCGGACGACGCAACGGAGAACCGTTGGCCACATGTTAGCCATCCGTTGGCAAAACCTGATGTGATCACTACGTCGGATCTGGCCCGGCGGCGCGCGCGTCTGGACGCGCAACTCGGGGGAGTGTCGCCGCCGCGGCCGGGTCCGGGTCCCGGTCGGCGGAGGTGAACGGCCGGGGCCCCACCAAGCTTCCGGCCACCGAGCGTGTGGCCACCCCGCGCCCCCGGCGTCAGATGACCGGCGGCCGCCCCAGCCGCGTGAGCCGCCACACCGTCCGCCAGCGCATGGGCCGCCGCTCACCCGCAGGCTCCCGTACACCTTCCACGAATCCGCCGAACCATGCCCGCAGCCCCGCCCGCGACCGATTCCGCAGGAGGGTGAGCAGTACCCAGACGCCCAGGTGGACGGGCACGAGCGCGAACGGCAGCCGGCGGCGGGCCAGCCAGACCCGGTTGCGGGCGTTCACGCGGTAGTAGATGGCGTGCCGGGCGGGCGAGGTCTTCGGGTGCTGGAGCAGCAGTTCGGGCGCGTACAGGATGCGCCAGCCCGCGTCGGCCGCGCGCCAGGCCAGGTCGGTCTCCTCGTGCGCGAAGAAGAACTCGGCGGGCCAGTCGCCGACCTCGTCGAGCATGGCCGTCCGCAGCGCGTGCCCGCCGCCGAGGAACCCGGTGACGTACCCGCCCCGGAGGGGGTCCGAGCTGCCGATCCGGGGCACGTGCCGCTGCTGCGTCTCGCCCTGCTCGTCGGCGATGCGGAAGCCGACGATGCCGAGCCGTTCGTCGGCGGCGTACAGCTCCCGCACGCGGCGCAGCACGTCGGCGTCGACGAGCAGCCCGTCGTCGTCCAGATCCACGACGACGTCGATGTCGCCGAACTCCCGCAGCCGCGCGAGGGCCGCGTTCCGCCCGCCGGGGCAGCCGAGGTTCTCGTCGAGCTCGATGGGGGTGACCTCGCCGGGAAGCGACAGCCGCCGGGCGAACTCGGGCAGCGGGCAGCCGTTGCCGACGATCACGATCCGCTCGGGTGGCACGTCCTGCTTGGCCACGGACCTCAGCAGGGCGTCGACCTCGTCGGGCCGGTTGCCCATGGTCACCACGGCGACGGCGATTCTGGGCGCCCCCATGTCCTCACCTCGTCCCGATCGGCAACTGCGGTTGACGGGCGATGCTAGCCGTTCACGATAAGGACCCTTTAAGTACGCCTGCCGGACGGCGATGCGTCTACGCCGTCCAGCGGAGGCGGCACCCGACCGGAACGGGCACAGGATGTCGGGTGCGGCAGGGTGCCCGCTGCCTAGCGTGGTGATCACGAAAGAGGAAGGAACCGGGCGTGCTGGAGCGGCTCAACCAGGCGATGGAGCACATCGAGCGCCACCTCGACGAGCCCGTGGACGTCGCCGAGCTGGCGCGGATCGCGGCCACGTCGGAGTACCACCTGCGCCGGATGTTCTCCGCGCTGGCAGGCATGCCCCTGTCGGAGTACATCCGCCGCCGGCGGTTGACCATCGCGGGCGCGGAGGTGCTCGCGGGCGACGAGACGCTGCTGGAGATCGCGGTGCGCTGCGGCTACGGCTCGGGCGAGGCGTTCGCACGGGCGTTCCGCGCGATGCACGGCGTGGGCCCGGGCGAGGCCCGGCGCACCGGCGCCGCGCTCGTCTCCCAGCCCCGGCTGACCTTCCGCCTCACCGTCGAAGGGAGCAGCAGCATGCAGTACCGAGTGGTGGACCGCCCGGCCTTCACGGTCGCCGGATTCAAGACCCGTGTCCCGCTCGTGCACTCGGGCCCGAACCAGGCGATCATCGACTTCGTCCGAGGGCTCGGCAAACAGGCCCTGGAGCAGCTCGGAAAGCTCTCGGACCAGGAGCCGCACGGCATCGTCGCGGTCTGCGACGACCTGGACCCGAGCCGCGCCGAGGGCACCGAGCTCGACTACTACCAGGCGGTGATCACCGCGGCGTCCACCCCGTCGGACGTCCCGTCGGACGGCCCGTCGGACGGCCCGTCGGACTTCCCCGCGGGCGTCACCACCCTGCCCGTCCCGTCCGGCACCTGGGCGGTCTTCACCACGACCGGCCCGGCACCGCAGGCCATCCAGGAACTGTGGCGCGACGTGTTCACCGAGTGGTTCCCGTCCAACCCGTACCGCAGCCGCCCCGGCCCGGAGATCCTGCGGACCGACCTCTCGGCGGACGGCACGAAGGCGGACGCCGAGCTGTGGCTGCCGGTGGAACGGGAATCCACCCGCTGAACGCCGGAACCCCGGGCCGGAGTCGATCCGGCCCGGGGTTCCGGCGGAGCCGGGGGCTACCGCGGCGCGACCGGCTTCGCGGTGTCCTTCCGGCGGGACCGCTCCCGGACCAACGAGATCGCGATCACCACCGCGGCGACGAGCACCGAGAGCAGCACCTGGCTGCGGCCGCCGCCCTCCTTCTCGTCGGTGAGCATGTAGAGCAGCACGAACCCGATCATCGCGATCGTCGCCCACGTCAGATAGGGGAACAGCCACATCCGGACGACGAGCTTCTCCGGGCTCTCACGCAGGATGATCCCCCGCATCCGCAGCTGCGAGAAGCAGATGACCAGCCACACGAAGAGCGCGACGGCGCCCGAGGAGTTCAGCAGGAACTGGAAGACCGTGTCCGGCCACAGGTAGTTGAAGGCGACCGCCACGAAGCCGAAGACCACGGAGGCCAGGATCGCGGCCTGCGGGACACCTCGCGTGTTCGTCCGGACGAAGGACCGCGGGGCGTCTCCGCGCTGCCCGAGGGAGAAGGCCATCCGGGAGGCGGTGTAGAGGCCGGAGTTGAGACAGGACAGCACGGCGGTCAGCACGATGAAGTTCATGATCTCGCCGGCGTGCGGGATGCCGATCGAGTCGAGGGCCGCGACGTACGAGCCCTTCTTCTCGATCGCGGGGTCGTTCCACGGCAGCAGGGCGACCACGACGAGGATCGAACCGACGTAGAAGACGCCGACCCGCCAGATCACGCTCCTGGTGGCCTTGGCCACCGCCCGCTGCGCGTCCGAGGACTCACCGGCGGCGAGGGTGACGATCTCGCTGCCCATGAAGGAGAAGACGACCAGCAGGATGCCGGTGAGGATCGCCCCCGGCCCGTTCGGCAGGAAGCCGCCGTGCTCGGTGAGGTTCCCGAAGCCTGTCGCGGCGTGGTCGGAGCCGGGCAGCACACCGAAGACGGCCAGCCCGCCGAGGACGATGAAGCCCGTGATGGCGACGACCTTGATGCCGGCGAACCAGAACTCGAACTCACCGAAGGAGCCGACCGAGGCCAGGTTCGTGGCGGTGAGGACCGTCATCACGATCAGGGCCCAGGCCCACTGCGGTACGGCCGGTACCCACCCTTCCAGGATGACGGCGCCCGCGGTCGCCTCCACGGCGAGTACGACGACCCAGAAGAACCAGTACAGCCAGCCGATCGAGAACCCGGCCCAGCGGCCGAGCGCCCGGTCCGCGTAGGCGGAGAAGGACCCGGAGGTCGGGTTGGCCGCGGCCATCTCGCCGAGCATCCGCATCACGAAGACGACGAGGGCGCCGACCAGTGCGTAGGACACCAGGATGCCGGGCCCGGCGGCGGCGATACCGGAGGCGGAGCCCACGAAGAGACCGGCACCGATCACACCGCCGATGGCGATCATGGACAGATGGCGGTTCTTGAGGCCGGCCTGGAGACCTGCCTGCTGCTCCGGAGGCTGACCGCTGGTGGATTGAGCGGTATCAGGGGCCAGTGAATCGGGGGGACGTGTAGTCATGTCGACATCCATGGGTCGTTGGGAGTGCCGTGCTGTGCGTCAGGAGGGACGGTCGGGGCACTGACGATTCCCGGAAGCGTTCACGGTGCGGTTCGCGGATTCCGGATGACGTGCCGGTGATGGGGTCGTCACCGCACGTCCGCGCTTCGCTCCGTCTCCTCGTGGGAGGTGGGCCGCATCACTTGCGGAAATGGATTTGCGCAAGCGTATGGGGGGTCATGGGGCCAAATGTTTGTGAAGGCTGAACAAACTCCGCCTCGATGGCTGTACGACCGGCCAATGCGGAACCGGTTCAGCCGGTGGGCGGCAGCCGCAGCTGGAGCATGGCCAGCAGACGCTGGTCGGGACGGCTGAGATCGAGGCCGGTCAGCTGCTCGGCCCGGCGGAGGCGGTACCGCAGCGTGTTGGGGTGCACATGGAGCTGTGCGGCCGCCGCGCGGATGTCACCGAAGGAGTTCAGGTACGTCAGGAGGGTCTCGGCGAGCCGGCCCTGGTGCCGGCTGTCGTGCGAGAGCAGGGCGGTCAGGCGGGGATCCCGTATCTCGGGGCGGGCGGCGAGCAGCGTCAGAATCTCGCTGACCAGCACCTCCGCCTGGATGTCCGGCAGCGCGGCGACCGCGACGCTCACTCCGGCGCTCACCATGGCGTCGAGTATGCGGTCGGCCTCCCGGCGCGACTCGGGGACATCCCCGAGCCCCGGCACCAGGCAACCGACCGAGCCGCGCAGCGGCAGGCCCAGGTGGCGGCGGGCGGCGTCGGTGATCTCCTGGGTCCAGCCGCGCAGCGTGTCCGTGTCGATGCCGCGGGGCAGTTGGGGCAGCAGCACGTAGATACGGGGATCGACCTGGGTGACCAGGGCGCTGCGGTGCCGGGCGGCGATGTGCACGGAGACCAGGTTGGTGACCTCGGAGTGGGTCAGTTCCGGTACGACGGCGCCCTCCGCGGTCGCGTACGCCTCTGTGGTCCCGTACGAGAACCCCAGCACGGCGGCCGGGCGGGTGGCGTCGAATCCCAGGTGGGTGGCGAGCGGCTGCGGTCCGGTGCTGCCGTCCAGGAGTCCGGCCAGCAGGGTCCGGGTGAGCGTCACATCGTCCGAGAGCTCCCGGCGACGGCGTACGAGATGGAGCGCCGCGACCCGGGCGGCGCCCAGCAGCGCCTGGCGCGAGCGTTCGGACAGCGGGATCGAGCCCTCCTGCACCCAGATGGTGCCCAGCTGCCGGTCCCCGGACCGGATGGCCACCGCGAGCCGGCGGCGGATGCCCAGCTCGGGGTGGCTGTCGATACCGATCACCTCGTCGCTGGAGTGCAGGTGCTGGAACACGCCCCACTCGCGCAGCTTGGCCAGATAGCCTTCCGGCCCCTGCCAGCCGAGGATGGAGCGCCGGCGCAGGTCGTCCGCCTCGTCGGAGTCGGTGGTGCGGGAGTAGGCCAGTACCCGGTTCGCGGCGTCCTCGATGCTGACGATGCCGCTGGTGAGGATGGCGGTGGTCTGGGCGAGCGAGAACAGGTCGCCCTCCTCGGCCCCCATGCCCGGCTCGCCCGGCGGTGCGTCGTCGAGGGCGGCCCGGGCCAGCGCGTGCACCTGCTCCCAGCGTGCTTCGCTGCGCAGCGAGAGCAGGGCGACCCCGGCCTCGGCGGCGGCTTCGCTGAGCACCGCGGCCTGGCCGGGCCCGTCCAGCTTGACCACGACGGCGGCGGCTCCGTCCCGCCCGGCGGCCCGCAGCGCGGGAAAAGCGGCCCGGCCCCGGGCACCGATGACGAGAACCAGCTCACCCGGCTGCGCGGTCGGCGGGTCCTCGGGATCGAGCAGCGAAACCTCACGGATCTCGACGTCCAGCCCGGCGGGAGCCGCCTGCACCTCCACCAACGAGTCGCCCAGCACCATCAGCAACTGACGCAGGCCGATGCGCGCTGCGGGGGGAGACACTGCGGCCGGATCCATGATCGTCGCCTCTATTGGGAGCCCTGCCGAAGCCCTGATGCTATCCGCAGGGGCGCACCCGAGACCTGGGAACCCTGCTCAGCGGACCACACGCTGCTCCACCTCGGCGTCAACCACCTCGGCCCCAACCGGCGCGTCCGCCACCAGGACCGGCCGCGGTGCCGGACGAGGCGCACCGTGCGCCGCCATGATCCCGGCGATGACCAGCACCGCCCCGAGCGGCTGGTTCCATGTCAGCCGCTCGTCCAGCAGGATCACGCCCGCCGTGACACCGACGATCGGGGTGAGATAGGTGACCGCTGCGGCGTTCACCGCGCCCCACGCCTGGACGATGTTGTTGTTCCACAGATAGGCGAGGCCGGTACTCAGGGCACCCAGCGCCAGCATGGCCAGCGCGATCGGCGCGTCGATGCGGGGTGCGGGTGCCGCGAGCCAGGGTGTGGCCGCCAGCATGATGATCGCGCCGATGGTGACCTGCACGAAGGCGACACTGACCGCCGGCAGTCCGCGCGGGGTGATGAACCGGCGCAGATAGACGAAGGCGACGCCGTAGCAGGCGGTGGCGCCCAGACAGGCGAGCTCGGCCATGAGGTGGCCGCCGCCACCGGCCAGGTCCCCGGGACCGATCAGCACCAGGACCCCGGCGAAACCCGCGAGCAGGCCCGCCGTACGGCGACGATCGAGCCGCTCGTCCGCCAGGGCGACCGTACCGACCGCGAGGGTCACCAGCGGGGTGGTGGCGTTGAGGATGCTCGCCATGCCGGAGTCGAGGTGCTGCTCGGCCCAGGAGAACAGCAGGAAAGGTATGACACACAGCAGGACCGACACGACGGACAGCCGCAGCCAGAGCCCGGGATCCCGGGGAATCCTGCTGCGGGTCACCGCCATGACCGCGCAGAGCGCCAGCGCGCCCAGCACCAGCCGGCCCCACACCACCTGAGCGGGCGTCAGCCCGTCCAGCGCGACCTTGATGAACAGGAAACTCGAGCCCCACGCGCACGCCAGCGCGACGAACTGTGCCCCGATGCGCACTCGCAAGCCGACGCCCCCCTCTTTTTCTTGTCGATCGCTACGCCGTGTCGATCGCTACACCGTGCCGATCGCTACACCGTGTCGGTCCCTACTCCACGACGACCGGAACCGCCGGCGCCGCGATGGGCGCCACCGCGGGCGCCACGATCCGTACGTAGTCCTCCGTGGCCATGACCACCGACCGGTCCAGCCGCCCGGCGTTGAAGGCGATCTCCTCGTGGGCCGCGAGGAACTCCGCGTCCACGACGACGGGCAGCGTGCCGGACAGCGACAGCGGCGGGATGGCGCCGACCACGCAGCCGGTGAGCTGCTCGGCCAGTTCCGAGGGGGCGAACCCGCCCTTCTTGCCCTCGACCGCGGCGACGACCTTCTTCAGGTCCGCGCGCCGGTCGCCCGCCAGCACGGCCAGCACCGCCGGGGACTCGATCCCCTTCACCCGGCACACGAGCGCCTTCGCACCCTGCGACACGGTTGTGCCGCGCACCGCGGACACCTCCTCGGAGCGTCCTTCGGCCGGGTGCTCGACCACGCGGTACCTGGCCTCCTCACGGTCGAGAAGGTCGACGATCTGCTCAAAGGGACTCAACTGCGGCCTCCCTGGGGCTCTACGGGGGTACGGCCACGGAGCGGAGCCGCGTAGCACCGCTCCAGCCGGCTGACGAAGGTGTCGACGAAGGACGGCGGCGCATCGGTCCAGGACCGCCAGTCACGTGTCGCCTCCGCAAGGTACGACATGCGCCGCACATGCTTCCAAGTCCCCTCGCCCGTCGGCGAATTGGGGTCCACCGCGAGATCCACGGGCAGATGGGCGCGCAGTGCCTCCAGATAGTCGGCGTAGACCCCGCTGCCGAAGTTGACCCGGGCGACCCCGTGCGCGGGCAGGGACGTGAGGTCGATCCGCGAGAGCGAGCTGCCACCGTGCACGACCAGGGCGCGGCCGGTGCCCTCCAGTACGCCGGTGAGAGCCTGGACGAGCCCGTGGTCGATCGCCGCGTACCGGTGCTCGCGCGCGGGCTCGGTGGCGAAGACTTCGTCCCACAGTTCCGTCTTGCGCCGGGCCTTGGCCAGCCGCTGCTCCAGCCACTCCTTCTCCAGGGCGTCGAGCAGCGGCCGTTGGAACACCGGGACGCGCGTCCGCGCCTCGCGGAACACGGCGTCGAGCCGCGGCCCGGCCTCAGGCCCGTCCCCGGCCGTCGTGGCCCGGCGCGCCAGCGCGGCCACCAGCCGGTGCTCGGCCGAGTAGCCGGGCAGCCCGGCGTCCGTGAGGTCCTTCTCGACACGCGCGCAGGCCTCGGCGAAGGCGTGCAGGTCGTCGCCGGTGGCACGGTCGTCCATCAGGCCGACATCGGCCAGCGACCGGCGGGTGGCGGCGAAGCCGTAGTCGAAGCTGTGGAACTGGCCCACGTGCGCCCCGACCAGATCCAGGTCCGTATCCTCGACGAACCTGGTGAAGTCGCTGACGGTCGTCTTGTTCCACTTGCGCAGCCCGGCCCCGTCTATGGAGCCGATCTCACCCTCGACGAGGACGCCGTAGCGCCGTGCCAGTTCCGTGGCCGCGTTGGTGAACAGCACGTTCTGGTGGAGCGTGCGGCCGGACCCGTCGACCATGACCGAGTCGAACCCGGCCTCGCAGGCGGCCTGGACCACCTCGTAGTCGTCCGCGTGGTCGAGGTGGAGGCGCAGCCGCGAGCCGAGCTCGGTGTTGAGCCGGTCGACGTCCTGCCGGAGCGTGCGGAAGACCTCTGCGACGGCGGCGGCCGGACCCCGGCCGACGCTGTCCGCGACGAACAGCAGCGCTTCCTGTGGCGAGATCTCGCAGTAGACCTCCCGCCGCGTGCGCGCCGAGAGCAGGGCGTACGGCAGCAGCATGGACGGATGCTTTACGTTGAAGTTCGGCACGGTCCCGCTCCACCGGGCAGGTGGCGCAGCCGCTCCTCCGGACGGCAGCGGGCCGGGGCGCCGGTTGCGCAGTTCCCAGTGGTACTCGTGCCGCACGCGCTGCACTTCGGCGAGGAAGTCGGGCAGGTCCGTGTCGCCGGGCGACAGGGTGCGCACCAGCGGGCCGAGGGCGCGGGGGTCCAGGGCCCGCCGGCCCTCGACCATGAAGACCACGCCGAGCAGCGGGTCGTCGCGGCGCAGCGCCTCGGTGCGGCGAGCCGCCCAGGTCATCGCGGCCAGGCCGCTGACCGGGAGCTCCTCGCACACGAACGCCACCGACTGGGCGGCGAGCGTGTCGAGCACCCGCTCGCACGACAGCCTCTCGTCGGCGATGACGGTCCGCAGTTCGAGCCGTTCGAGGAGCGAGCGGGCCCACCCGGTGTGCCAGACCTCCGCGCCGATCACGGCGTGCGGGGCGTCGGCGCGGCGCGGCCGTACGGTGGCGCCCGGCACGCCGGGCGGCAGCGGAGGCCGGGGGATCAGGCGGGTCATCGGGCCCGCCGGGGAGTCCGGGGCCGTGGCGCCCGGGGAGACCGCCGTACCCGCCTGGTCCGTGGGTGCGGCGGAGACCGTCGCACTCGCCGGGGCGGCACCGCTCTCATGCGCGGCCGTACGCGCGGTTCCCGCAACGCTCGTCTCATGGGCGGCCGTACGCGCGGTTCCCGCAACGCTCGCCGGACCCGACGCGTTCGCCGGAGTCGCCGTGCTCACCGGAACACCTCCCCCAGCAGACGGGCCGCGGCCGGCGAGTCGACGTAGGCGTCGAAGGAGTAGGCGAGCCGGTCCAAGGCATGGTGCTGGAGCAGGTCGGCGACCTCGGCGCGGACCGTCGTGGGCTCGGCGCGGCGCAGCACCACCTTCGCCACCAGCCGGGCCACCTCGCGCATCTCCGCCTCGCGCAGCCCGCGCCTGGTCATCGCCTGGACGCCGAGCCTGAGGCCGTGCAGCCCGTTGGCGCCCGGCACTTCGATGTTGGTGGTGCGGATCCCGGCGTGCGCCAGGTCGCCCAGGGACAGCCGCAGCGCGTCGGCGGCCGACCCCGTGATGACGTGCACCTGATGGGTCTCGGTGAACCCGAAGGACTCCCCGGAGACCCGCACCCCCTCTTCGTGCAGGGCGTGTGCGAGAGCCTTGGAGTTGGCGAGGATCTGACGCGCGTAGTCGTGGCCGTAGAGGGCGATCTCGGACAGGGCCACGTACATGGGTGCGATCAGCTCGGCGTGCGAGTTGCTCTGCATCTGCGGGCAGACCCAGTCCGACACCGCCCTGAGCTTCGGGTGGTCCGCGTCCCGGAAGGCGATGTAGGCCTTCTGGGGTCCGGCGATGGTCTTGTGGGTGTTGCCGTGCACGGCGTCCGCGCCGAGCAGCGTCGGCTGCGGCAGCGCCCCGCCCGCGATCAGGGCGCCGTCGTGACTGGCGTCGTAGGCGAGGAAGACGCCCTCGGGCAGCGCGGCCCTGATCTGGGCAAGCGGCTGCCAGCGCAGTTTGAACGACTGGTCGAGGATGACGAGCTTGATCTCCGGGTGCTCGGCGCACAGCGTCGCCAGCCGGTCCACGTCGATGAGCAGGGTCCGGTCGACCATCGGCAGGTGGTACGTGTTGACGCCGGCCGCGGCGGCCAGCGACTCCAGGGCGAAGTGGCCACCGTCCTTGTGCGCGAAGTGCACGAAGCCGTCGCCGCGCCCGCAGGTACCCAGCAGCACGGCCTGCTCGGCGACCGAGCCGCCGTTGGGCCGCCAGTCGAAGGTGGCCGCCTCGAAGAGCTGCCGGCCGATCCCGGTCAGCTTCCCCACCAGGGACGCGTTCGCGCCGGAGTCAGGGAAGGCCCACTCGCCCGCCTCGGCCGGGTACGGCGGGGCGAACTCGTAGAAGCCGCCCTGGAGCCCGCTGCCGAGCATCCGTACCAGCTTGCTCGGGTAGTTCTCGCTGGCCGTGAGGCTCAGGTGCTGCTCACGGTAGGTGTTGTCGAGCACGAAGTCCGAGGTGAGGCGCTCCAGCAGGTGCGCCACCCGGTCGTCCGACCACACCTGGCCGAACACACCGGCATTTTCACTCCCCGATGCCTCTTCGATGATCCCCTCGGCCGCCACGACCGCCGCCTGTGCTTCGTCGTCGACAAGGCCGATACCGCTGTCATGTTCTGCCGCGCGCATGAATCAACCCCCGCTGCATATCGGAATGAACCGAAAAGAAAAAAAGAAGGAGACGACAGAAGGGGGGGAGAAGAGTCGGCACCCGCGCACGGCACTGTGCCGGGTAATGCGTCGGCACAAGCCGAACGCCGCCATCAATGCTCTTCCGGAGCCTCCCCGATTCTTCGGGCCCCCTGAGGCATCCACAGGCCAATGGCGAAGAATTTACACGAGCAACACCAGCATCGGTCCATCCGAATCCAGCCACGCCACATCCGCGCCTTGCCGCCGGTCGGCACGCGCCCCGGGGGGAGTAATACGGACAATACACACCAAGACACCGCCCCTGACGCCCGAATTGCCCGCACAGGTCCCCTCAATCCGGTGCGCGCGAGGTGCCCCGTAAAGCATCCGATACCCCACTCATCATCTGACTCAAATCGATCCGGCGAGTATCGATTTCCATCACTCAACGGTTGCCACACGACACGATGCGCATCCGAAAGAATGTGTGACATGTCCGACTCATCCGTGCATGCAATTCGCCTGTCCGAATGCTGGAATGTCATTGCGGATTCCCCTGGAGGTCATACAGGATCCACCCCGCCGGGGGGCACGGAGACGCTCCTCGCCGGGCGTGAACACGTCCGTGCTTCACATAGGAAAGGTCATACGTGCTGCCTGAATCTTCGTTGGCGGCAGGGCCGGGGACCGAAGTCGCAGAAACCTTGCTCAAGGCCTTCGTATCCCGCGGGCATTCACACTTCACCGGCGTGCCGTGTTCCCTGCTGAAGGGGTTCTTCCGGTTACTCGAGGACCCCGAATGCCCAGCCGCGTACATACCCGCACCGCGTGAGGACAGCGCCCTCGGAGTGGCCTCCGGTCTCGCCGTGGCGGGTGCCAGGCCCGTGGTTCTCATGCAGAACTCCGGCCTCGGCTACTCGCTCAACGTCCTCACCTCGTTCAACCTCATCTACGACGTCCACCTGCCGATCGTGGTCAGCTGGCGCGGTCACGACGGCAAGGACGCCGTCGAGCACGACGTCATCGGACGCGAACTCACCCGGCTGCTCGACGTGTTCGGGCTTCCCTGGACCGTGCTGGACAACGAGCACCCCGAGGACTCCGTGGAGGCGTTCCTCAAGCAGTACGACGCCGGCCGGAACACCGCCGTACTGATCGTCCGGGAAGGGATCTAGCGTTGCTGGACATCCGTGACGCCCTGGGCGCACTGCTGGAGCGCGAGTCCGCCGCCCTGACGGTGAGCACCTGCGGCTACATCACGCGTGACGTGTACAACATCCGCGATCGCGCGAACCACTTCTATCTGGTCGGCTCCATGGGCATGGCCGCGCCGATCGGGCTCGGCATCGCGCTGGCCCACCCGGACCGCCGGGTACTGGTGCTGGACGGCGACGGCTCGTTCGCCATGAACCCGGGCTGTCTGCCGATGATCGCCGAGCACCGGCCCGATCTGGTCCACGTCGTCCTCGACAACGGAGCACACGAGAGCACCGGCGGCCAACGCACCGCCGCCCTCGGTGACCCGGCGGCCATGGCCCTCGCGGCCGGTTACGCCGCCGCCCACACCGTGGACGACCTCGGCGAGCTGGCCGCCCTGGACCTGACCGGCAGGCCCACGCTGGTGCGGATCCGCTGCAAGCCTCGCAGCCACCCCGCCGGAAAGCGCGTGGAGCAGACCCCCCAGGAGCTGGTGAAACGATTCCGCGCCCACTTGGCCGATCCGGCGCAGCACCTGGAGGGGGCCGCATGAAACCCACTCTGCTCGACTGCACCCTGCGCGACGGCGGCAACCAGAACGACTGGCAGTTCACCGCCACCGACGTCCACACCAT
This sequence comes from Streptomyces sp. DH10, assembly GCF_029813805.1. Lineage (NCBI taxonomy): Bacteria > Bacillati > Actinomycetota > Actinomycetes > Kitasatosporales > Streptomycetaceae > Streptomyces > Streptomyces sp. DH10. The sequence continues at coordinate 71,716 of NZ_JARVKU010000021.1, read as the reverse complement.
CGTGAGCACCCTGGACGCCGCCCGCATCGACGTCATCGAGGTCGGCTACCGCGGCGGCTCCGGGAGCCGGGCCAGCACCACCGCGGGACCCTCGGCACACTGCACGCCCGAGTACCTCGCCGCGCTGCCGGCCGTCTCGCACGCCGAGCTGGCCGTGATGGTCGTACCCACCGTGTGCCCGGTACGGGCCATGGACGACCTGCCCGACAGCCCGGTGTCCATGGTGCGCATCGCCGCCTACCCGTGGAACATCGACGGGGTCCCGGAGTACGTCCGTGCCGTGCGAGCCCTCGGCCTGAAGGCCGGGGTCAATCTGATGGCCGTCAGCTACACCACCCAGGAGCAGCTGGCCGAGGTCGCCGCGGTCGTGGCGAGCGAACCACCGGACGTCTTCTACATCGCCGACTCCTTCGGCGCGCTCACCCCGGACGACGTCCGCCGGCGTATCGAGTTGCTGGCCGAGCGGCTGCCGACACCGCTCGGCGTCCACGCCCACAACAACCTCGGCCTGGCCGCGGCCAACGCGGTCGCCGGACTGGACTCGGGCGTGAGCTGGCTGGACGCCTCGCTCTGCGCCATGGCGCGGGGCGCGGGCAACCTCGCCACCGAGCAGGCCGCGGCCTTCCTCACCGCGTGGCCCAAGTACGACACCCACGCCGATCTGCCCCTGGTCTGCGAGGCCGCCGAATACGTGGCCGAGCAGGTGCTGCCGCGCCCCATGACGGTGCGCCGGGCCGAGATCGCGGCCGGGATCAACGACCACCACTTCTACTTCCAGGACCGCATCGAGAAGATCAGCGCCCGCCACGGACTCGACCCGTGGCAGGTCGGGCGCAGGATCGGCGCGGCACGACCGCGCAAGGTCCTCGACGAGACGGTCGAGGACGTGTGCCGGGAACTGGCCGGACAGACCGCACGAACCAACGGAGGGGACGCATGACCGGGAGCCGATCGCCCCAGCAGGAACCGAACGACGCGCCGGCCGGCGCGGCACAGCGGCTGCGCGCAGCGCTCGCCGCACCGCGACTGGCCCGTGCCATGGGCTCGCACAGCCCGCTCAGCGCACGGCTCGCCGAGGAGGCCGGCTTCGACGTCGTGTGGTCCAGCGGACTGGAGATCTCCGCCACGGCCGGCGTGCCCGACGCCAACATCCTCGCCATGGGCGAGTGCCTCGACTCGGCCGCCGACCTCGCGTCCGCGGTGGACATCCCGGTCCTCGCGGACTGCGACTCCGGGTTCGGCAACGTCAACAACGTCATCCACATGGTGCGCTCCTACGAGGCACGCGGCGTGGCCGGCGTGTGCATCGAGGACAAGCAGTTCCCCAAGCTCAACAGCTTCATCGAGGGCAACCAGGACCTCGCCCCGCTGGACGACTTCGCGGGCAAGATCCGGGCCGCGACGGAGACCCGTACGGACATGGTCGTGGTGGCCCGTCTGGAGGCGCTCATCTCCGGGCAGGGCATGGCGGAGGCACTGCGCCGGGCCGACGTGTACGAGCGGGCCGGGGCGGACGCCCTGCTCATCCACTCCAAGCGCAAGGACCCCGAGGAGGTCTTCGCCTTCCGCGAGGCCTACGCCGGCGACCTCCCGGTGATCGTCGTGCCGACCACGTACAACCAGGTCACCGTCGAGGAGCTGGAACAGCGCGGCTTCGCCATGGCGATCTACGCCAACCAGGCGCTGCGCAGCTCGATCCGGGCCATGCGGGAGACCCTCACCCGGATCATGCGGGACGGCACCACTCTGAACGTGGAGCCCGAACTCGCCCCGCTCAAGGAAATCTTCGACCTGCAGCGCATGCCCCAGATGCTTCAGCAGCAGGAGCGCTACGAGTCCCTGGGACGCGAACTCGCGGAGGCCGCACAGTGACCACGCACACCACCGCTCTGCGACTGGACTTCCACGGCACCCGGCTCGACCTGGACGTCGAGGACGGCGCCGGCATCGAAGGCGCGCTCGACTTCCTCGCCACGCATCTGACCGCCGAGGAGGCCAAGCCCGACGAGACCGGCCGCGATCCGGTCGCGATCCTGCGCGTCCACGCCTTCGACCCCGAGCGCCTCGCGCCTCCGGCCGGGACCGTGCAGGAGGACATCTACCTCCGCAAGAGCGCCAGCGAGTTCTTCACCGTGCCGGCCCGGCGGGCCGTGGTGGACGCCCGCGAGTACCTGGAGTGCACCAAGACGGGCAGCCGCTTCGTCTTCGACCCCACCGCCCGGGTGATCGACGTGGCGCTCGGGGCCGGCGGGCACATGGACTTCGTCGAGCTGGTGCGCGACCTGGTGCTGAAGCACCAGGAGAACACCGGTGCCGTGGTGCTGCACGCCACCGCCGCCTACCGGGACGGCGAGGTCGTACTGATCACCGGCGCGAAGGGGGCCGGCAAGAGCACGGTGCTCCTGGAGCTGGTGGAGCACTTCGGCTACCAGGTGCTCAGCGGCGACAAGACCGTGCTGCACGAGCTGCCGGACGGCTCGGTCGTCGCGGCCGGCTGGCCCGACTACCCGCACCTCGGCTACGGCACCGTCGCCAAGTACCCGGGCCTGAAGGACATCGCGGGGATCGGGGACGACTACGTGCCCGCCGAGGGCCACGCGTTCTCGCCCGTGGGGAAGTTCGCGGTGGACCCGCTGCCGTTCCGGGACCGTTTCCCGAGCGCCCCGGTCGGGGTGCGCGTGCCCGTCGCGGCGATCCTGCACCCGGCGATCGGCCCCGGCGAGGCCACGGCCGTCGAGCCGCTGACCGGCGGCCGTCAGGAGCACGCCGAAGTCCTGCGCGCCAACGTGGAGTCGGCGTTCGACGGCGCCAACGCCGGCTGGCACCACTACCTCGACGACGGCCGCGCCGCCCACGCCGACCGGCTGGCCCGCATCACCGAGGTCCTGGCCGGGGTACCCGCCTGGACGCTGACCGGGCCGGGCGACCTGACGGCCGAGAACGTGCCGCCCATGATCGGCGGGCCCGCGGAGGTGGCCCGGTGATCGAACTGACGGTGGAGAGCACCGGCCTCAACTCCCACTACGACCTCACCGACCGGATCGCCGCCGCTCTCCAGGAGCACGGCACGGGCGACGGTCTGGCCGGGGTGTTCGCGCACGGCAGCACCATCGGGCTCACCGTGATGCGCTACGAACCGGGCGCCGTGCAGGACCTGCTGCGGACGCTGGAGCGGATCGCACCGGAGTCCCCCGCCGACGGCAGCCGCTATCTGCACGAGCTGACCACCGCCGACCCCAACGGCTTCTCCCACCTGAAGTCGTCGCTGCTCGGCACCAGTCTGCTCGTCCCCTTCCGGGACGGCCGCCTCGCCATGTCGCCGAGCCACCGCGTGGTGCTCTTCGACTTCGATCTGAAGCCCGCCACCCGACGCGTCTTCATCGACGCTCCCCGGCCCGCGACAACCACCCCCCACACCGACGAGATCAAGGAGAACAGCCGGTGAAGCTGCGGCTGGCCACACCCGGCCCCACCGAAGTACCGCAGCGCCTGCTGCTGGCCGGGGCCCGCGAGATCATCCACCACCGCTCCACCGAGATGGAGCAGCTGATCCACGAGATCAGCGGTGGCCTGCCCCCGCTGTTCGGCACCAGCGCCCCCGTGTACACCATCGCCTCCTCCGGGACCGGCGCGATGGAGGCCGCGGTCGCCAACTGCTTCTCGGCCGGCGACGAGGTCCTGGTCGTCTCCAACGGCTACTTCGGCGAGCGCTTCCAGGCGATCTGCACGTCCTACGGACTCGTCGTGCACGTCGTCGAGAGCGACTGGGGCACCAGCGCCGACCCCGAGCGCGTGGCAGCCGCCTACCGTGAACACCCGGAGATCCGGGGTGCGTTCGTCGTCTACAGCGAGACGTCCACCGGGGCGCTCAACGACGTCGAGGCGATCGGGCGGATCTTCCGCGACACCGACGTGGTCGTGGTCGTCGACGCCATCAGCGGTCTGCTGGTGCACCCGCTGGAGATGGACGCGTGGGGCCTGGACGTGGTCCTCGCCGCGTCCCACAAGGGCTTCATGCTGCCGCCGGGGCTCGCCTTCGTCGCGCTCTCCGACAAGGCGTGGACGGCCGTGGAGCGGTCCAGCGGGCCGAACTACTACTGGTCGTTCGAGCGGCTGCGCCACTTCTACCCGATGTCGTCCTCGTCCCCCGCGGTGTCCCTGCTGCTCGCGCTGCACGAGTCACTGAAGATGCTGGACGAGGAGGGCATGGAGGCCTTCCGCAGGCGCCACGCCGTCCTCGGCAGGGCGGCCGAACGCGGGCTGCTGAAACTCGGGTTCAGCACCTTCGTCCAGTCCCCGAACCGGCGCAGCCACGTCATCACCTCGGCCCTCGCGCCCGAGGGCATCGACACCGGGCAGTTGCTGAAGACGCTGTCCACCTCGTACGGCGTCACCATGACCGGCGGCCAGGCACACCTCAAGGGCAAACTCATCCGGGTCGGACACGTGGGCGCGGCCGACGCCCTCGACCTGAGCGGGATCTTCGGCGCCCTGGAGATGGCCCTGCTCGACCTGGGCCACACGTTCACGCCGGGCTCCGGCGTCGGCGAGATCATCCGTACGTTCCACGAGGAGGGCCGCTGATGCTCGTCCTGTTCCAGCGGGAGACCTGCCCGGACTGCAAGCCCGTGCGCGAGCTGCTCACCAAGCTCCAGGTCTCCTACATCAACATCAACGTGCCCAAGCCGCGCGAGGAGCGGCACGAGCTGATCCGCACGACGGGCAGCAAGTTCATCCCGGCCCTGGTCGACGGGGCCACGGTCATCCCGGGCAAGCTGCGGGAGAACGCCGACATCATCGCCTACCTCAAGGAGCGCTTCGGCGACCCGGAGGCGGTGACGCCTCAGGTGGGTACCGCGCTGGAAGGCCGGCCGGAGCCCGTGGCATGAACGTCGGTCAGCAGGGGCCCGCGGCACCGCGTATCGCGGTGCTCGCGGGTACCCCGCAACTGGTGCACGCGGCCCGCGCGCTGGGCGTCGACACCGTATTCGTGCACGACGCGGCGCAGCCGGCGCCGCCGGTGGCCGCTGAGGCCGACACGGCTCTCGCCGTGGACCTGGCGGACACCGACGCAACTCACGCGGCCCTGGCGCCGCTGCACGCCGAACGCCCCTTCGCGCGGGTGCTGTCGCTCACCGAGCGCGGACTGCTGCCGACGGCAGCGGTCGCCGAGCGGCTCGGCCTGCCCGGAAACTCGCTGCACACCGTGGGCCTGCTCCAGGACAAGCAGCGCATGCGGGAGATCCTCAACGCCCGCGGCATCGGCCCGGTGCACACCGCCGCACCGCGCGGCGCGGCCGAACTCGCCGCGTTCTGCCGTACGACCGGCGGACCGGTCATCCTCAAACCCGCGGCCGGCACCAGCAGTCAGGCCGTCTTCCGGGTGGCCGGGCCAAAGGACGCCGAGGACGTCTGGCGGGCGTTCGAAGCGGCGGGCGGCACACAGCCGATCGCCGAGGAATACCTCGACGGGCCCGAGATCAGCGTGGAGAGTTTCTCGTACGACGGGAAGCACACCGTGCTGGCGGTGACCGACAAGCTGGTCGGTGCCTCGTTCGTGGAGACCGGGCACACCCAGCCGAGCGCCCTTCCCGCGCCCGTCCTGGTGGAGGTGGCTGCCCTCGTCCACGCCTTTCTGGACGCCGTGGGTCTGACGGAGGGCCCCGCCCACACCGAGGTCAAGGTCACCGGGAAGGGCCCGCGCATCCTCGAGTCGCACAACCGCATCGGCGGCGACAAGATCCGTGAACTGCTGCGCCGGGCCTACGGACTGGACGTGGTGGCCCTCACGGCGGGCTGCCCGCTGGGCCTGCTGCGTCCGCCCGCCGACCCTCCGGTGGCCCGCCGCGGAGCGGCCATCCGCTTCCTCACCCCACCACCGGGAACGGTCCGGTCCATCGCCCTGCCCGACACCGAGGGCACCTCCGCCGAGATCCGGCTGGACGTCGCGGTCGGCGACCTGGTCCGTCCGGTCCGCAGCTCGCAGGACCGGGCCGGGCACGTCATCACCGACGGCAGGGACGCGGCCGACGCCGCCCGTGTCTGCGAGGAGTTGGCGGGCCGGGTGCGGATCGAAACGAGCGGGTGAGAGCCGTGCGCCATGCCGTCGTGACCGACGTCCACGGGGACACAGCACGGCTGCGCGCCGTTCTCGAGGGGATCCGTGAACAGCGGGTGGACCGGGTGGTCTGCCTCGGCGACGTCTTCGAGTGCCGGGTCGGCAAACGGGAGGTGGACGGGTACGAGTTCGGCGGCCGGCTGGCCGACGTCTTCGACCCGGACCCCGAACTCGCCCGGCTCCTGGACGGGGTACTGCTGGTGCGGGGCAACCAGGAGGAGCGGATCCGCGCCCTTGTGCCCGACCACCGCCTGCCCGAGTGGACCCGCCCGCTGCTCGACGCCCCGTTGGAGCACCGCACCGGCTTCGCCCTGTACTGCCACGGTCACCCGTTGCCGTGGCGCGAGCTGGAGCCGGGGCTGTGGTGCCCGGCCGAGGCGGACTTTCCCGGGCGGGCGCTGGTGCACGGGCACCATCACCGCAGCGCGCTGTACCGGCTGTGGCCCGGCGGCACCGGACCGGTGCGGGTGGAACGCCTGCCCCTGCGGTTCGGGACGCCGGTCCCGCTCGCGCCCGACGGCCGCTACGTCGTCAACGTGGGCTCCGTCACCCGCTGCGCCCCGGACCGCGGCCCCTCCCCCGTCTGGGCCGTCGTCGACGAGGCGGCCGCCACCGTCACCTACCACCGCGCACCCGTTCCCCCGTCCGCACAACCCACGGAGAAGCAGTGACCCGGCAGGTACTCCTGCTCAACTCGGACAAGCCCGAGGTCCTCGAGGCCCTGGCCCGCCGCCCCGACGTGACCGTCCGCGTCATCACCCGCAAGGTGTACGCCGACCTGTACCGGAACCACGAGGTGGCGTACGTCGACAGCTTCGCCGACCTGACGCAGGTCGAGCAGGCGGCGTACGAGCTCGCCGCACACGGCCCCGTCGACCACGTCATCGCGGCCACGGAGAAGAGCGTGGTGGCGGCCGGGCTGGTCCGCGTGCTGCTCGGAGTGCCCGGGCCGGGCTTCGACCAGTCCCTGTGGGGCGCCCACAAGAGGGCGATGAAGGACAGGCTGCGCGCCGCCGGTCTCCCGGTGACGGACCACGCCCAGGCGGCCACGGTCGACGAGGTGCCCCGGGCGGCGGAGCTGACCGGCTGGCCCGTCATGATCAAGCCGGTGTTCGGCGCCGGCTCGAAGTGCACCTACCGCGTCGACTCCCCCGAGGAGTTCACCGAGCGGCACCGGGCCGGCGGCTTCGCCGACCTCGCCGGCAAGCGGCTGCCGGTGCAGGTGGAGCGCCTGGTGCGGTTCACGCACGAGTACCACTGCGACGGCGTCGTCCACGACGGCGAGGTGGCCCGCGCGGCCGTATCCCGCTACTTCCTCCCACCGCTTCACAGCTCGCCGAGCCTGAACAGCGGGTACGTCGCCGACCAGACGGACCCGTTCTCGCGGGAGGTCCTCGAGCTGCACCGCCGGGTGATCGGCGCGCTCGGCCTGCCGGCCGGGGTCACGCACCTGGAGGTGTTCCGCACCCAGGCGGGTCCGGTCATCGGCGAAGTGGCCGTACGGCCGGGCGGCATGGGCATCTCCCGGATGTGGAGGCACGCCTTCGGGGTGGACCTGTGGGAGGAGTTCGTCCGGGTCTCGGCCGGTGAACAGCCAAGCCGGCCGGACCGCGAACCGCACCGCGAGACGGTCGGCCGTACCCGCCTGCCCGCACTGCCCGGCCTACGGGAGCGGGTACTGGCCCTGCCCGGCGTGCTGGAAGTACTGACGCCCCAGGAGTGCGCCAGCCCGGGGCACCTGGAGGCGTACTTCACGGCCGCGGACGAGGCGGCCGCGGAGACGTTCATCGCGCGCCTGCACGAGTTGGCGGGGCCCGCGGCATGACCACATCCGCTCCGGGCCGGGCGCGTGCCCTGCTCGACGCCGCTCTGCCCGCCCCCGGCGAGCCCCGGCTGCTCGCGCTGTCATGGCTGGTCAAGACGGTCGGCAGCGGTCTCTATCTGACCACCAGCACCCTGTTCTTCACACGGGTCGTCGGACTGCCCGTGCACCAGGTGGCCTCCGGCCTCACCGTCGCCGGGATCGTGGCGCTGGCCGGTGCCGTACCGCTGGGCAGGCTGGCGGACCGGTTCGGCCCCCGGCGGACGTACAGCGTCCTGCTCGGCGTCCAGTTCGCCACGATGGCCGCGCTGGCCTACGCCCGTACGTTCCCCATGTTCCTGGGGCTGATCCTGGTCTTCCTCCTCGCCGAGCAGGGCAGCACCGCGGCCCGCGGCGCGCTGGTCGCCACGGTCGGGGAGGGCGCCGAACGGGTACGGTTGCGGGCCTATCTGCGGGTGGTGACCAACATCGGCATCACGATCGGCGCGGCGGCCTCGGCGCTGGTCATCCAAGCCGACACCGATACCGGGTACATGGCCCTGCTGTGGTGCACGGCGCTGACCTACCCGGCGGCGGCGGTGCCCCTGGTGTGGCTGCGGCCGCGCCGGACCCGGCCGGCCGAGGAGGCGGGGCACACCGGTTCCGGCTGGCAGGTCCTGCGCGACCGACGGTACGCCGCCGTCACCCTGATCTGCGGTGTGCTGTCCCTCCAGGCACAGGTGCTGTCCTTCGCCGTACCGCTGTGGGTGCTCCAGCACACCGAGGCACCGCCGGTCCTGGTATCGGGCATCGTCGCCGTCAACACGGTGATGGTGATCTGCCTGCAAATACGGTTCAGCCGCGGCGCCGAGGACGACGGCCGGGCCGCCCGGATGTGCCGCAACTCGGGGATCGCCCTGTTCGCCGCATGCGCGCTGGCGGCGTTCACCGGCGGGATGGGCGGCTGGCCGGCGACGGTCCTGCTGCTGCTGTTCGCGGCCGCCCTCACCTTCGGCGAACTGTGGCTGTCGGCGGGCTCGTTCGGGCTGAGCTTCTCACTCACGCCGGAAGGAATGCACGGCCAGTACCAGGGCTTCTTCTCCCTGGGACGCGGCGCCGCGACCGCGGTGGCACCGGTGCTGATAGCCGTGCTCTGCCTCGGAGACCGCCCGCGCGAGGGGTGGCTCGTACTGGGCGCCCTGTTCGCCGTGGCGGGAGCCGCGGCCCCACTGGCGCTGCGGGTCCGTCCGCCGTCCTTGCCGGCTGCCGTGAAGTAGGCGACAGGGACGGGCACAGAACTTACGAGGATCACAAACGGCAAAACGAAAAACCGCAGGTCAAGAGCTTGACCTGCGGTTTCCTTCAGAGCCGCCTTCGGGATTCGAACCCGAGACCTACGCATTACGAGTGCGTTGCTCTGGCCATCTGAGCTAAGGCGGCGCGCTGTCCGCACTATGGTGCGATCAGCAACGACGGTAAGTCTACACAGTTTCCGAGGGTGCTCCGCACCAGCCCCGGAGGGCCCGCCTCCGGGGCTGGGCGCGAGGTCATGAGCAGCGCTTTCCGTCCGTGGGAGGGGTGCCGCGGAGGAGGTACGCGTTGATCGTCCGGTCGATGCAGGAGCTGCCGCGGCCGTAGGCCGTGTGGCCGTCGCCCTCGTAGGTCAGGAGGCGGGCCGAGGAGAGCTGGCCGGCCAGGGCCTGCGCCCAGCGGTAGGGGGTCGCCGGGTCGCGGGTGGTGCCGACCACGACGATGGGGGCGGCGCCCTTCGCCTCGATGCGGTGCGGCTCGCCCGTGGCGTGGACCGGCCAGTACGCGCAGTTCAGGGCCGCCCATGCCAGACCCTCACCGAAGACCGGGGACGCCTTCTCGAACTCGGGCAGCGCCCTGCGCGCCTCGTCGGGGGTGTCGAAGGCGGGCGGCAGATCGAGGCAGTTCACGGCCGCGTTGGCGAACATCAGGTTGCTGTAGCGGCCGTCGGCGTCCCGCTCGTAGTAGCCGTCGGAGAGGACGAGGAGCCCGGCGCCGTCGTTCTCCTTCATCGCGGACGTCAGCGCCTCGCGCAGCTGCTGCCAGGCGCCCTCGTCGTACATGGCCGCGATCACGCCGGTGGTGGCGAGCGACTCGGTGAGGCGGCGGCCGTCGGCGTCGCCGGTGGCGGTCGGCCGCGCGTCCAGCTTCTCGAAGAACGCCTTGAGGTTCTTGCCGACCTGCTCGGGTGAGGTGCCCGCCTCTCCCAGCGGGCAGTCTGCGTGCCGTACGCAGTCCCGCGCGAACGACCGGAACGCCGTCTCGAAGCCCGCCGTCTGTTCGAGGTTCAGCCGCCGGGCGGGCAGCGACGGGTCCATCGCGCCGTCCAGCACCAGCCGGCCCGTCCGGTCCGGGAAGAGCCCGGCGTACGTCGCGCCGAGGAACGTGCCGTAGGAGGCGCCTACGTAGTTCAGCTTCTCGTCGCCGAGCGCTGCCCGCACGATGTCCATATCCCGGGCCGCCTCCACGGTGGACACGTGGCGCAGCAGCCGGGGCGCGTCCGCGCCGCAGCCCTCGGCGAACGTCCGGTACGCCTCGGCCAGCCCGTCGGTCTCCTTGGCGTCGTCGGGCGTGGTGTCCGTCTGCGTGTAGGTGTCCATCCCCGGCCCGTCCAGACACACCACGGGCTCGCTGCCGGCCACGCCGCGCGGGTCGACCGCCACCATGTCGTAGCGGGCACGGACCTCGGCCGGGTAGCCGATGCCGGCGTACGCCTGGACGTAGCCGATCGCCGAGCCGCCGGGACCGCCGGGGTTCACAAGCAGCGAGCCCAGCCGCTCGCCCGGGCCCGTGGCCTTCTTGCGGGCGACGGCGAGCCGGACGTCCCCGGCGGACGGCTTGGCGTAGTCGAGCGGTGCCTTGATCGTGGCGCACTCGAAGCCGGAGACGTCGCAGCGGCGCCAGGCCGGCTTCTGGTCGTAGTACGGCGTGAGCGCGGCGGGGGTGGACCGCGGCAACGCGACCAGTGCCGCTTCCTCCGCCGCAGCCGTGGCGGACGTCGTCGAGCTCCCGGAGGAGCAGGCGGAGACGAGCAGCGCGGCCGTGGCGAGGAGGCCGGCCGCGGTCCTGCCTCCGCCGCGGGCCCGGCGGTGCAGGCCGCCGGAAGGGGAGACGGATCGGGAGGCGGAGCGGGGAAGGCGCCTTGTGTCCATCCAGCGAGCGTAACTCTGGGCGACGGAATGGATGCCCAGCGTGCGCGTCGTGCCTCGTACGAGTTACGGCGTCAACTCCGCTTCCACCTCGTGGGCAGGACGCGCGGTGCCGCTCCGCCGGTGCCGGCTCAGCCCGCTCTGAGCGCCATCGTCATCGCCTCCACGGCGAGCAGCGGCGCCACGTTGCGGTCGAGGGCGTCGCGGCAGGCGGCGATCGCGTCGAGGCGGCGGAGCGTGGCCTCCGGGGAGCTGCCGCGGGCGAGGCGCTCCAGGGCGTCCTCTGCGTCCGCGTTGGCGATGGCCACGCGGGAGCCGAGCTGGAGGGCGAGGACGTCGCGGTAGAAGGACGTGAGGTCGGTCAGGGCGAGGTCGAGGCTGTCGCGCTGCGTGCGCGTTCGGCGGCGCTTCTGCTTGTCCTCCAGGTCCTTCATCACACCCGCCGTACCGCGCGGCATGCGGCCGCCCTGGGACGCGCCGAGCGCGGCCTTCAGCTCCTCGGTCTCCTTGGAGTCCGTCTCCTCGGCGAGCTGCTTGGCGTCCTCGGCGGCCGCGTCGACGAGCTCCTGGGCGGCCTTGAGCGCACTGCCGATCTCGTCCACCCGCAGCGGCAGCCTCAGCACCGCGGCACGGCGCTCGCGCGCGGCCGGGTCCGTGGCCAGGCGGCGGGCGCGCTCGACATGGCCCTGGGTCGCGCGGGCCGCCGCGGCGGCGACGTCCGGCTCGATGCCCTCACGGCGTACGAGCATGTCGGCCACGGCGTCGACCGACGGCGTGCTCAGGTTCAGGTGGCGGCAGCGGGAGCGGATCGTCGGCAGGACGTCCTCGATGGAGGGGGCGCACAGCAGCCAGACCGTACGCGGGGCGGGCTCCTCCACCGCCTTGAGGACGGCGTTGGCCGACTTCTCGTTCAGCCGCTCGGCGTCCTCGACGAGGATGATCTGCCAGCGGCCGTTCGCCGGTGACGTGAACGACTTGCGGACGGTGTCGCGCATGTCGTCGGCGAGGATCTGCGAGCCGACCGCGGCGACGGTGGTGACGTCGGCGTGTGTGCCGATCAGGGCCGTGTGACATCCGTCGCAGAAGCCGCAGCCCGGGGAGCCGCCGAGAGCGCGGTCGGGGCTGACGCACTGCAAGGCCGCCGCGAACGCCCGCGCCGCCTGGTTCCGGCCGGCCCCGGGCGGGCCCGTGAACAGCCAGGCGTGCGTCATCTTCGACGCCTCGGGCGGGGGAACGTCGGTTCCGGCCACGGTGACCAGGGCGTCGGCGTCCCGGGCGGCGGCGTCCAGCTGCGCGCTCACCCTCTCCTGCCCGACGAGGTCGTCCCACACGGTCATGGGTCACGCCGCCCTTTCGTCACGTTCCACGGTGTGAGGTCCATTGTGGGGGTGACCACTGACAACGGCTGCCCTCGCCGCCTGGTCCCGCCGGACGGGACCAGGTCTCGCGGGGCTGGCGTCGGCATCTCGCGGGCCTGGCGCCGGCATCTCGCAGGTCCGGCGCAGGCGTCTCGCAGGTCGGCGGAGGCGTTCCGCAAGTCGGGCCCGGGTCCGACTCCCGCGTCGGCCCGGGCCCTCAGTCGCACCGCCGGAGGCCTCAGCGGCCCCGGCCGCCCTTCCCCCGGCGTCCCCGCCCGTCGTCCGGCTCCTCCTCGTGCGGTCCGAGCAGCTCGTCCGCCAGGGACGGCAGGTCGTCCAGCGGCGTCTCCTCGGCCCAGTCGGAACGCCGGCGGGGCCGGCCCTCGGCGTCGACCTGGGGCATCTCCCGCGTACGGTCCGTGCCGTCGGGCCGGGCGGCCGGGGCGTCCTCCCGGAAGTACCCGGGCGGAACCCGGTCCGCCGGATCGTCCTCCCGTACGGGCGGCAGCACGGCCGTCTCCTCGGCGTCCTCCGGCCGGACGGGGGGCAGCACGGCCGTCTCGTCGCCCGCACCCGGCGGAACCGGCGGCTTGGGCAGCTCGGCCGTCACCTCGGCGTCGGACCCGCCGGAGGTCCGGCCACCCCGGCCCTGCTCCTCGTCCCGCACCGGGCGCAGCACGGTCGTGTCGTCCCCTGCGCCGCCCGGTTTCACCACTGGCGTCGGCACCGTCGCCGCGTCCTGAGCGGCGGCCGTCGAACCTGAGGCACCCCGCGGCGCGGAGCTCTTCGGACCGGACTCCGCGGCAGCGGCCGCCGCCTCCGCCAGACGCCGGGCCTCCTCGGCCCGCAGCAGGGCCGCCTCGGCCTTGCGCTGCTTCTCCAGGCGGAGCGCCTCGGCCTCGGCGCGCAGCCGGGCCTCTTCCTCGGCCTGCTGGCGGCGGCGTTCCTCCTCGGCCTTGCGCCGGGCTTCCTCCTCGGCGCGGGCCTTCTCCTCCGCGAGGAGCCGAGCCCGCTCCTCCTCGGCCTTCTTCCGCGCTTCCTCGGCCCGCCGACGAGCCTCCTCCGCCTGCCGCTCGGCCTCGCGCCGCTGCGCCTCTTCCAGCTCGCGCCGCTTGCGCTCCTCCTCCTCGGCACGCAGCCGGGCGAGCTGCTCCTGGCGCTCACGCTCCAGGCGCTCTTCCTCGGCCTTGCGGGCAGCCTCTTCCTCGGCCTTCCGGCGGGCCTCCTCCTCGGCCTTCTTCCGTGCCTCCTCCTGAGCCTTGATCTCGGCCTCGGACAGCGGCAGCACCTGGTCGAGCCGGTGCCGGATGACGGTCGTGACGGCCTCGGGCTCCTGGCCGGCGTCCACCACCAGGTACCGCCCGGCGTCGGCCGCGGCCAGGGTCAGGAAACCGGCCCGCACGCGCGCGTGGAACTCGGCCGGCTCCGACTCCAGGCGGTCGGGCGCCTCGGTGAACCGCTCGCGCGCGGTCTCCGGCGCGACGTCCAGCAGGACGGTCAGATGCGGCACCAGTCCGTTCGTGGCCCAGCGGTTGATCCGGGCGATCTCGGTCGGCGACAGGTCGCGGCCCGCGCCCTGGTAGGCGACGGAGGAGTCGATGTACCGGTCGGAGATGACGACCGCGCCGCGCTCCAGGGCTGGCCGTACGACGGTGTCGATGTGCTCGGCCCGGTCGGCCGCGTACAGCAGGGCCTCCGCGCGGTGCGACAGCCCCTCGCTCGACACGTCCAGCAGGATCGACCGCAGCCGCTTGCCCACCGGCGTCGCCCCCGGCTCGCGCGTGAGCACGACCTCGTGGCCCTTGCCGCGGATCCACTCGGCGAGCGCCTCGGCCTGCGTGGACTTCCCGGCCCCGTCGCCGCCCTCCAGGGCGATGAAGAAACCGGAGGCGGCGGGCGCCTGCTCCGGGTCGTCACCGCGCAACAGCGCGTCGCGCAGGTCCTGACGCAGCGGGACTCCGGAACGGTCGTCGACCTTGGCCAGTACCAGTGCGGCCACCGGCAGCAGCAGGGCGCCGGCCAGCATCAGTGTGAAGGCCGCGCCGCCGTGCGCGAAGACGAACTTGCCGCTTTCCAGCCGGTGCGGCCCGATCCCCGCCGCCACCGCCGGGGCGATCACCGCGCCGAGCGCCACGCAGACGCGGACGACCGCGTGCAGGTGCTCCGTCGTACGGGACCGCCGGTATTCCTCGGTCTCCTGGTCGAGCAGGGTGTGCCCGGTGTTGGCGGACATGCCCGCGCCGACGCCGGCCAGCGCGAGGATCAGCAGCACGCTGGTGACGTCCGGGACGAGCCCGGCGGCCAGCAGCGCGACACCGGTGAAGGCGATGGCCAGCGCGAGCAGCCGGCGGCGCGACAGGGCGGGCAGCAGCGAGGACGCCGTACGGATGCCGACGACGACGCCGCCGGTCAGCGCGGCCACGAACAGCCCGTAGAGCACCGGGCCGCCGCCCAGGTCCTTGGCGTGCAGCACGGCCACGGCGACGGCGGCGGACACCGCGGCGGCGACGGCCGCGCAGGCCAGCACCAGCAGCGGCATCACACCGGTGCGGCCCTTGTCGGCGCCGGTGCCGGTCTTCGGGCGGCGCAGCCCCTCGAGCGGCGACCGCGCGCGGGGGGTACGCGTGGCGGGCAGTTCCAGGAAGGTCAGCACGGACAGGGAGGCGGCGAACAGCCCTGCCGCGACGTAGGAGGCGAGGGCCGCCTGGTGCTGGGCGAACCAGTCGATGCCGGTGCCCAGCAGATTGTTGAACAGGGCCGCGACGACAAGGGCGACGGCCGCGAGCGGGATCGAGACGAAGCCGGTGCGCAGCGACAGACGGCGCAGGGTGTCCATGTGGTCGGGCAGCGGCCGTACCGTCGCGCCTTCCGGCGGCGGGGGCGGCAGCAGCGCGGGGGCCGCGCTCTCGCGGCACACCGTCCAGAACCGCTCGGCGACTCCGGTCACGAAGGCCGTGACAAGGAGAATGGCCAGCGCGTCATCGGGGGTCCAGTCGATCCACAGCGGGGCGACGATGAGCAGCGCCGCGCGCAGTCCGTCCGCGCCCACCATGGTCCAGCGGCGGTCCAGCGGGCCGTCCTGTGAGGTGAGCGCGGTGAGCGGCCCGAGGAGCACGGCGCCGAACAGGAGCGTCGCCAGGATGCGCACCCCGAAAACGGTCGCCACTGCGAACGCCACGCCTCGGTAGCCGCCCCCGAACGAGCCCTCGGCGACGGCCGTTTGGAGGGCGAGGACGACCAGCACGAGTAGGGCCAGGGTGTCGCCCACGCCGCCCACGAGCTGTGCGCTCCACAACCGCTTCAACTGCGGACGGCGCAGCAGGGCGCGGACGGCACGCTCGCGGGAGTCCGCGACCAGGGCGTCGTCGGGGGCTGGCTGAGAGGCCGTTGGATGCTCGGCTCGCGTCATGCATTCAGCCTATCGGGAGCCACCGACACGCTGTGATGCCCGGCCTGGCATGAGCACGCCCCGACACCGAAGTGTTGCCGGGGCGTTCGCTTTCCGAACCCTGGGCGAAGATCCGGACCCTGACAGTCCGGATACCGGACGGGCCCGACGCGAATCCCGAACGGGCGCGCGACTCCGAAACCGATCCCGCGCGAATCCCGAACGGGCACACGCGACTCCGGAACTGATCCCGCGCGAATCCTGAACGGTTCCGACGAATCCCGAACCGGTCCCGCACGACTCCCCGCGCAGATCCCGCGCGACTCCCCGCGCAGATCCCGCGCGACTCCCCGCGCAGATCCCGCGCGAGTCCTCGCGCAGATCCCGAACCGGCCCTGAACGGGCCTCAGTCCTCCGCCGGCTCCGAGGCGGTCACCGTCTTGGCGGCCGTCTTCTTCGCGGTGGTGGTCTTCTTGGCCGTCGTCTTCTTCGCGGTCGTGGTCTTCTTCGCCGCGGTCTTCTTGGCCGTTGTCGTCTTCTTCGCCGGAGCCTTCTTGGCCGCCTTCTTCGCGGTCTTCTTCGCCGGCGCCTTCGCGCGCTTCTCGGCGAGCAGCTCGAAGCCGCGCTCCGGGGTGATCTCCTCGACGCTGTCGCCGGAGCGCAGGGTCGCGTTGGTCTCCCCGTCGGTGACGTACGGCCCGAAGCGGCCGTCCTTGACGACGACCGGCTTCTCGCTCACCGGGTCCGTGCCCAGCTCCTTCAGCGGCGGCTTGGCGGCCGCCCGGCCACGCTGCTTCGGCTGGGCGTAGATCGCCAGCGCCTCTTCCAGCGTGATCGTGAAGAGCTGCTCCTCGGACTGGAGCGAGCGCGAGTCCGTGCCCTTCTTCAGATACGGGCCGTAGCGGCCGTTCTGCGCGGTGATCTCCTGGCCCTCGGCGTCGGCGCCGACGACGCGCGGCAGCGACATGAGCTTCAGGGCGTCGTCGAGGGTCACCGTGTCCAGCGACATCGACTTGAACAGGGACGCCGTGCGCGGCTTGACCGCGTTCTTGCCCGTCTTCGGGGTGCCCTCGGGGAGGATCTCCGTCACGTACGGGCCGTAACGGCCGTCCTTGGCGACGATCGTGTGGCCGGTGGCCGGGTCCGTGCCCAGTTCGTAGTCGCCGCTCGGCTTGGCGAGCAGCTCCTCCGCGAGGTCGACGGTCAGCTCGTCCGGCGCCAGGTCGTCGGGGATGTCGGCGCGCTGATGCTGCTCGGTGTCCTTCTCGCCGCGCTCGATGTACGGGCCGTAGCGGCCGACCCGCAGCACGATGTCGTTGCCCACGGGGAACGACGACACCTCGCGCGCGTCGATCGCGCCCAGGTCCGTCACCAGCTCCTTGAGGCCACCGAGGTGGTCCCCGTCGCCGTTGCCGGCGTCGGCGGCACCGCCCCCGCCTGTGCCCTCGCCGAAGTAGAACCGCTTCAGCCACGGCACGGACTGCGCCTCACCGCGGGCGATGCGGTCGAGGTCGTCCTCCATCTTGGCGGTGAAGTCGTAGTCGACGAGCCGCCCGAAGTGCTTCTCCAGGAGGTTGACCACGGCGAAGGACAGGAAGGACGGCACCAGGGCCGTGCCCTTCTTGAACACATAGCCGCGGTCCAGGATCGTGCCGATGATCGACGCGTACGTCGACGGGCGGCCGATCTCGCGCTCTTCCAGCTCCTTGACGAGGGAGGCCTCGGTGTAGCGGGCCGGGGGCTTGGTGGCGTGCCCGTCGACCGTGATCTCCTCGGCGCTCAGGGCGTCGCCCTCGGAGACCTGGGGCAGCCGGCGCTCGCGGTCGTCGAGCTCGGCGTTCGGGTCGTCGGCGCCTTCGACGTAGGCCTTGAGGAAGCCGTGGAAGGTGATCGTCTTGCCGGACGCGCTGAACTCGACGTCCCGGCCGTCGGCCGCCGTGCCGCCGATCTTCACCGTGACGCTGTTGCCGGTCGCGTCCTTCATCTGGGAGGCGACAGTCCGCTTCCAGATCAGCTCGTACAGCTTGAACTGGTCACCGGTCAGTCCGGTCTCGGCGGGAGTGCGGAAACGATCACCCGAGGGGCGGATCGCCTCGTGGGCCTCCTGCGCGTTCTTGACCTTCCCGGCGTACGTCCTCGGCTGCGGCGGCAGGTAGTCGGCGCCGTACAGCTGCGTGACCTGGGCGCGGGCGGCGGCGACCGCGGTGTCGCTCAGGGTCGTGGAGTCCGTACGCATGTACGTGATGTAGCCGTTCTCGTACAGCTTCTGGGCGATCTGCATGGTCGCCTTCGCGCCGAAGCCGAGCTTGCGGCTCGCCTCCTGCTGCAACGTCGTCGTACGGAACGGGGCGTACGGCGAGCGGCGGTACGGCTTGGACTCGACGGACCGGACCGCGAAGCTCGTGTTCTCCAGGGCGGCGGCCAGGGCGCGGGCGTTCGCCTCGTCGAGGTGGAGGGTGTTCGCGCTCTTCAGTTGTCCCAGGGAGTCGAAGTCGCGGCCCTGCGCGACCCGCCTGCCGTCGACGGTCTGGAGGCGCGCGACCAGCGACGACGGGTCCGACTGGTCTCCCGCGCGGCCGGTCGCAAAGGTGCCCGTCAGGTCCCAGTACTCAGCCGAACGAAAGGCGATGCGCTCGCGTTCCCGCTCCACGACGAGTCGTGTGGCGACCGACTGGACACGGCCCGCGGACAGCCGCGGCATGACCTTCTTCCACAGGACCGGCGAGACCTCGTAGCCGTAGAGGCGGTCGAGGATGCGGCGGGTCTCCTGGGCGTCGACGAGCTTCTGGTTCAGCTCGCGCGGGTTGGCCACGGCGGCCTGGATCGCGGCCTTGGTGATCTCGTGGAAGACCATCCGCTTGACCGGGACCTTGGGCTTGAGGACCTCCTGGAGGTGCCAGGCGATGGCCTCGCCCTCGCGGTCCTCATCGGTGGCGAGGAAGAGCTCGTCGGAGTCCTTCAGCAGGTCCTTGAGCTTCTTGACCTGCGCCTTCTTATCAGCGTTGACCACATAGATCGGCTGGAAGTCGTGTTCGACGTCCACACCGAGGCGGCGGACCTCGCCGGTGTACTTGTCGGGCACCTCGGCGGCGCCGTTGGGAAGGTCGCGGATGTGCCCGACGCTCGCCTCGACTACGTAGCCGGGGCCCAGGTAGCCCTTGATCGTCTTCGCCTTGGCAGGCGACTCGACGATGACGAGTCGGCGGCCGCCCTGTGCGGTCTCGCTGGTCGGGGACAACTTCGCTCTTCTCTCCGGTCGACGCTGGGGCCTCCCCAGGGTTCGTCTCCCGGGGTCGGGTCGTGGTGACGCTGCGGAGTGTGACGGTACATCCCGCCCCCGTGTCAAACGGGGAAAGCCCGCAACGGCCACTCGAACGGTAACCCGACTACCACCGTTCCTGCCGCCCGGAGTGCCCGGAGCAGGCCCGGGTCGATGCGGAGTGCAACCTCCCGGTTACCCACGGGAGCCTCACCGGCACGGGCTTCAGAGGCGGGTGAAGCACCAGGTTCCGGCCGCCAGGGCGAGCAGCGCGACGACGCTCGCGAGGGTCGCCGATGCGACCGGGCTCACACCTTGGGCGACAGGCTGGTGCTGGCGCACGCGCGTCACGGTCCAGGCCAGCAGTCCGCCTCCGAACAGGGAGAACACCGCTCCCGCGAAGATCGCCGGTTCGCTCTCCATCGCTCGCCGCGCCCCTTTTCTCCTGTCCGCGTCTCCCCAGCCAACGGAGGCTGACACGCGTGGGCGGCGGGCAGGCGAACCGGAGGTGAACGCCGGGGCGACACAGCTGCGGATCGGGGACGTCCGGGCCCTCACGGACCGTTTCGGACGAGGTGTTCAAATCGACTCGAATTTTATTGACGGGTCTCCTCACCGAGGGCCTGTGAGAGTTGAACACGGGATGGGGGGTGCGCTGAGTGACCCGTGGGGCAGGCGTGGTGCACGGCCGCCCCGCGGAAGTCCTGCCGGGCGCCCCCTCGGATGTGGTGCACGAGCGGGCCTCTCGGCAGGCGCCCCTGCCGAGTCCCTCAGCGGACCGGCTCCAGGAACCCCTGCTCGACGAGCAGCCGGATCTGCGCCGGAGTGCGGTCGCGCAGCAGCACCGGGTCCTCGCCGATCAGCTGGGCGATGGCGTCGAGGATGCGGCCGGCGCTCATCGTGCCGTCGCACACGCCCGCGAAGCCGGCGCCGACCGTGTCCACCCGGGTGGCCCGGCGCATGCCGCGGTTCTGGCGCAGCACGACATGCTCGGGATCCTCCGCGCCGGGCAGCCCGACCTGTTCCTGCACGACCTCGGCGCCGAGCCGGAAGTGTGCTTCGAGCAGGGCGGCGTCGTCGTGGTCGCGCAGGTAGTCGAGCCGGTCGAAGTGGGCCCGGATGGCGTCCCCGAGCGGCTGCTCGACCGGATGCGGCCACTCCTCCGCCGTGACGGAGGGCACGGCGGCGCCCGTCCTGCGCAGGGTGATCCAGCCGAAGCCGACCGCCTTCACCTTGCGCGCCTCGAACTCGTCGAGCCAGGCGTCGTACCGCGCCTGGTACTCCGCCACGTCCTCGCGGTGGTCGCCCGCGTCCCGCAGCCACAGCTCGGCGTACTGGTTGACGTCCTGCACCTCGCGCTGCACGACCCACGCGTCACAGCCCCGAGGCACCCATGACCTGAGCCGCTCCTGCCAGTCCTCCCCTTCCACGTGCTGCCAGTTGGCGAGGAACTGCGCGAACCCGCCCTCGTTCAGCCGCTCCCCCGCCTCCTGAACGAGCGTGCGGCACAGATCGTCCCCGCCCATCCCGCCGTCGCGGTAGGTGAGCCGTGCGCCGGGAGAGATCACGAACGGCGGGTTCGAGACGATCAGGTCGTACTTCTCGTCGTCCCGCACCGGCTCGAAGAGGGAGCCCTCGCGCAGATCGGCGGCCGGGGTGCCGGACAGCGCCAGCGTGAGGGCGGTGATGTGCAGCGCGCGCGGGTTGAGGTCGGTGGCGGTCACGCGCGTGGCGTGCTGCGCGGCGTGCAGCGCCTGGATACCGGAGCCGGTGCCGAGGTCGAGCGCGGCGGCGACGGGGGTACGGACGGTGATGCCGGCGAGCGTCGTCGAGGCGCCGCCGACTCCCAGGACGACTCCCTCGTCACGCCGGCCGATCCCGCCGGCGCCGCCGACCGCGCAGCCCAGGTCCGAGACGATGAACCAGTCCTCGCCACCGGGCCCGCCGTAAGGCCGTACGTCCACGGCGGCGGCGAGTTCGTCGCCGGCGCGCGTCAGCCAGCCGCTCTCCAGGCACGCCTCGACGGGCAGGACGTCCACCACGCGCGCGTGCGGCACGGGCTGCTGAAGGAGGAACAGCCGGACGAGCAACTCCAGCGGCGTGTCCCCGCGGGTCGCCCGGAGCGCGGGCACGGTCTCGCTCCGGGCCAGGGCCGCGTACGCGGGGGCGCCGAGCAGTTCGAGCAGCCCGTCGGCGGTGAAGGAGGCTCCGAGCAGGGCGTCCCGGAGCCGGGCGGCGACATCGGGACGGTCGGAGGAGGGCAGCGGGGACAGGGGTGACTGGCTGGCGTTACTCACGCCCCCCATTGTGTCCGCAGGCGCCGGTATCGCGAGTGCCCGTGCCGGGCAACGGGCGCGGCTCGGCGGACCGGCCCGGCAGTCGCACTCGGCTCAGCGGCGGACCGGCCCGGCAGTCACCCTCAGCTCAGCGGCGGACCGGCCCGGCAGTCACCCTCAGCTCAGCGGCGGACCGGCCCGGCAGTCACCCTCAGCTCAGCGGCGGACCGGCCCGACCGTCACTTCCGGCTCAACTGTCCCGTCGGCCCCAAGAAGGCTCGTTGCTCAGCTCTGGGTCGCCGGCGCCGTGGCCGCCTTGCAGCTGTCCTGCCGGGCCATCGCCTGGCCGACCTCGCCCTCCTCCAGGGTCCGGAGCGCGTCGTTCCCGCTCTTGCCGAGCTTGTCGAGCTCGGTGGCGATGTCCTTGAGGCCGTCCGCGAACTTGCCCTGGTCCTTGGTGTCGAGCGCGTCGACCTGCTTCTTCAGGGAGGCGTACGAGGTGGAGATCGTGTTGAGCTCCTTGACGGCGTCCTGCTGCTTCTTCTCGCCGTTCTCGACGTCCGGTGCCCCGGCCTTGGTCACCGCGGCCCCGATGGCCTTGTAGGCGTCGGACATGTCCTGGAAGGCCTTGGCGTCGGTCTTCTGGACGTCCTCCGGCTTGCTGTTGTCCGAGGTCTCCTTCTGGATCGAGGCATTGGCCGACTCGATCTTCTTGGCCTGCGGCTGTACGGCGTCGCAGACCTGCTTGGCCCAGGAGTCCAGCTTCTCGTTGTCGTCGCCGCCGCAACCCGACAGCGCCAGTACCAGTACCGCACCGCCGGACAGTGCGGCCGCGAGCTTCTTGTTCACCGGTTTGGTCCCTTCCATGGCTCTCGGCCCCGGAACATACACGCCGGATGCACGGCACCCGCACGCCGAGAGTCTATTAAGACCTTTTTGTAACCTTTTGCACCAAGCGAGAGAAGCCTCACGACGCGGTGGTGCAAACGCACAGAGCGGGCGGGCGACGCGTCAACGCGCGCCGCCCGCCCGCACCTTGAGCTGGGGCTTGGACGACCTCCCTACGAAACCACCGCCGGGTCTGCCGACTTGGGTTCCGGTTCGGCGTTGTCTTCGTCACCCATGGCGATTCCGCGCCGCTTTGACACGTACACCGCACCGGCGATGACGACGAACGCGAGGGCCGCGATCAGGATTCGTACTCCGATGCTCTTGTCCGGGCCGTAGGAAAACTTGATCACCGCGGGCGCGATGAGCAGCGACACCAGGTTCATGACCTTCAGCAGCGGGTTGATCGCGGGACCGGCGGTGTCCTTGAAGGGGTCGCCGACGGTGTCGCCGATCACGGTCGCCGCATGGGCCTCACTGCCCTTGCCTCCGTGGTGGCCGTCCTCGACGAGCTTCTTGGCGTTGTCCCAGGCGCCACCGGAGTTGGCCAGGAACACCGCCATCAGCGTGCCCGCGCCGATCGCGCCGGCCAGGAACGCGCCGAGCGGGCCGACCCCGAGCGTGAACCCGATGAAGATGGGCGCCATCACGGCGAGCAGACCGGGCGTGGCGAGCTCGCGCAAGGCGTCCTTGGTGCAGATGTCGACGACCTTGCCGTACTCCGGTTTCTCCGTGTAGTCCATGATCCCGGGCCGCTCGCGGAACTGCCGCCGCACTTCGAAGACCACGGCACCGGCCGACCGCGACACGGCGTTGATCGCCAGCCCCGAGAAGAGGAAGACGACCGCCGCACCCGCGATGAGACCCACGAGGTTGTTGGGCTGCGAGATGTCCATCATCAGGCTCAGCGGCGCCCCCGCCCCGGACAACTGCTCGCCCACGTCTCGGGCTCCGGTGAAGATCGCGTCCCGGTACGACCCGAACAGCGCCGCCGCCGCGAGCACGGCCGTGGCGATCGCGATGCCCTTGGTGATCGCCTTGGTGGTGTTGCCGACCGCGTCCAGGTTCGTGAGCACCTGCGCGCCCGCGCCCTGGACGTCGCCGGACATCTCCGCGATGCCCTGCGCGTTGTCGGAGACCGGCCCGAAGGTGTCCATCGCGACGATCACGCCGACCGTGGTGAGCAGGCCGGTGCCCGCCAGCGCCACCGCGAACAGCGCCAGCATGATCGACGTGCCGCCGAGCAGGAACGCCCCGTACACGCCGAGGCCGATCAACAGGGCGGTGTAGACGGCGGATTCGAGACCCACGGAGATACCGGCGAGGACGACGGTGGCCGGGCCGGTGAGCGAGGTCTTGCCGATGTCCCGGACGGGACGCCGGGTGGTCTCGGTGAAGTAGCCGGTCAGTTGCTGGATCAGGGCGGCGAGCACGATGCCGATGGCCACCGCCACGAGCGCGAGGATCCGGGGGTCGCCGTCCTTGCCGGTGATCGCCGCGTCCGTCACGCCGTCCAGGTCCGAGTACTTCCCGGGCAGGTAGACGAAGACGGCCACGGCCACCAGCACGAGCGAGATCACCGCGGAGATGAAGAAGCCGCGGTTGATGGCGCTCATGCCGCTGCGGTCGGCCCGCCTCGGCGCCACCGCGAAGATGCCGATCATGGCGGTGATCACCCCGATCGCCGGCACGAGCAGCGGGAAGCCGAGCCCGGCGTCGCCGAAGGCCGCCGAGCCCAGGATCAGCGCGGCGACCAGGGTCACGGCGTACGACTCGAAGAGGTCGGCCGCCATGCCCGCACAGTCGCCGACGTTGTCGCCCACGTTGTCGGCGATGGTCGCGGCATTGCGCGGGTCGTCCTCCGGAATGCCTTGTTCGACCTTGCCGACCAGGTCGGCGCCGACGTCGGCGGCCTTGGTGAAGATGCCGCCGCCGACACGCATGAACATCGCGATCAGCGCGGCCCCGAGGCCGAAGCCCTCGAGCACCTTCGGCGCGTCGGCCGCGTACACCAGCACCACGCAGGAGGCGCCCAGCAGGCCGAGGCCCACCGTGAACATGCCGACGACGCCACCCGTGCGAAATGCGATCTTCATCGCTTTGTGCGAGACGGCGGTGAGATCCTTTTCCGGCTCGCCTTCCGCCGGTGTCGCTTCACGCGCCGCCGCCGCGACACGCACATTGCTGCGTACGGCGAGCCACATGCCGATATAGCCGGTGGCCGCCGAGAACGCCGCTCCGATCAGGAAGAACACCGACCGACCGGCACGCTGATTCCAGTCGTCCGCGGGCAGCAGCATGAGCAGGAAGAACACGACCACGGCGAATACGCCGAGCGTGCGCAGCTGACGTGCCAGATAGGCGTTCGCGCCTTCCTGGATCGCCACCGCGATCTTCTTCATGCTGTCGGTGCCCTCGCCGGCCGCGAGTACCTGGCGCACCAGGACGCCCGCGACCACGAGTGCCGCCAGCGCGACGACCGCGATGACCACGACGAGAACGCGGTTGTCATCGGTCAGTACGGCGGCTGCGAGGTCTGTGGGATGGCCCGACTGTGGTGAGTTGAAAAGCCCCGCCATTCGTCCTCCTTGACGCTTGGGCTGAGCTCAAGATGTGGACGGGATTGTAGGTACCGGAACCTGATCAAAACAGAGCGCGATAAGTGGAATTGGCCTTCTGAGGTAATGCCCTGAAAGCATTCTCGGACTGCCGTGGAGCATGCGAATGATCGTGAACGAATTCACGCGAGGAACGGCACAGGAACTACTGTAAAGGCGACCACTGACACCCGCACATGACGAAGGGCCCCACGGGTGTGGGGCCCTCCGTCAAGAACGGTGTGCGCGGTGGCTTGTCAGGCCAGGATGGTCGGCGGCGGGGTGGTCGGCCAGGTCATCTTGATCGACCCGCCGTGCTCCCCCGCGCTGACCTCGACGTCGTCGACGAGTCCGCTGATGACCGCGAGGCCCATCTCGTCCTCCTCGGCCTCGCCGTCGGGGTCGCCGGGTCCGGCGCCTGTGCGCTCGCCGGGGACCGCGTGCGGGGCCTCGTCGCCGACCTCGATGGAGAACTGTTTCTCCTCCTCGATCAGCAGCACCTTCACCGGTGCCGAGATCCCGCCGGTCTGGTGCAGTCCGACGGCCCGCGTACAGGCCTCGCCGACGGCGAGCCTGACCTCGTCGAGGACGGCCTCGTCCACTCCGGCCCTGCGCGCCACCGCGGCCGCCACCAGCCGGGCGGTCCTGACGTGCTCGGGCAGCGCGCTGAAGCGGAGCTCAACGGTGGCCATGCATCCCCCTCGCAACTACGGGCGTGCTGTCGAGAGGCTCCGGGCCGCCGAAAAGCCCGGGCCCCCTCGGTCTTCACTTCTGCCGAACTCTTGCCGCGACTTCGGCCGGCCCGGGCACGAGGCCCGGGTCCGGCGGTCAGTCGGTCGCCGCCACCGCTTCCTCGACCGAGGTGTGAATGGGGAACACCTTGGTGAGGCCGGTGATGCGGAAGATCTTCAGAATGCGCTCCTGGTTGCAGACCAGGCGCAGTGAGCCCTCATGGGCCCGCACACGCTTCAGGCCGCCGACCAGCACGCCGAGCCCGGTGGAGTCGAGGAAGTCCACGCCCTCCATGTCGACGACAAGGTGGAAACTGCCGTCGTTCACCAGCTCGACCAACTGCTCGCGCAGCTTGGGCGCGGTATATACGTCGATTTCGCCACCGACCCTGACGATCGTGCGATCGCCCATGGTCTCGGTCGACAGGGACAGGTCCACGGATCCTCCAGCACCTTGCTATCGAGCGGTCGCCCTTGGGGCACCTCGGCTTCGTCCCCTGGACGGTTCGCCAGCCGCGATGGCATTCAATCACTTACGGGCAGGCGTGCACGACGCCTTGGCTCCATTGTCCGTCACGCCAGTGACACACTCGGTGCCGATGGCCAAGAATCACCGATCCGATCGACCCCCGACGGACCCCGCCTCCCGACCCGCGCCGGGCGCGGTCCTGGACCGCCTCGCGTCCGGTCCGAGCAGGGCTTCGCGCATTACTCATACGGAGCACTTGCCCCCGCGCGAGGGTCGGCATGCCGTCTGGCCGGACCGGATCCGCGCGGAGGTCGTGGCGGCCGTGCGGGCCGCGGGCATCGAGCATCCCTGGGCCCATCAGGCGCGTGCGGCGGAGCACGCGCTGGACGGCGAATCGGTCGTCGTCGCCACCGGCACGGCCTCCGGCAAGTCCCTGGCCTACCTCGCGCCGGTCCTTTCCACCCTCCTGGACGGCGCCGAGGCCCCGAACGGCCGCGGCGCGACCGCCCTCTACCTGGCCCCCACCAAGGCTCTTGCGGCGGATCAGTGCCGCTCCGTGAAGGAACTTTCACATCCGTTGGGCCATTCGGTACGCACCGCCGTGTACGACGGCGACACTCCGTTCGAGGAGCGCGAGTGGATCCGCCAGTACGCCAACTACGTCCTGACCAACCCGGACATGCTGCACCGCGGCATCCTGCCGTCCCACACCCGCTGGTCCTCCTTCCTGAAGTCGCTGAAGTACGTCGTCGTCGACGAGTGCCACACCTACCGCGGCGTCTTCGGCTCGCACGTCGCCCAGGTGCTGCGCCGGCTGCGCCGCCTGTGCGCCCGCTACGGCGCCTCGCCGGTGTTCCTGCTGGCCTCCGCCACCGCCGCCGAGCCCGCGGTGGCCGCCCGCCGCCTCACCGGCCTGCCGGTGGTGGAGGTCGCCGACGACGCCTCCCCGCGCGGTGAACTGGTGTTCGCCCTCTGGGAACCGCCGCTGACCGAGCTGCACGGCGAGAAGGGCGCTCCCGTCCGCCGTACGGCCACCGCCGAGGCCGCCGACCTGCTCACCGACCTCACCGTGCAGGGCGTGCGCTCGGTCGCCTTCGTACGGTCCCGGCGGGGTGCCGAGCTGATCTCCGTCATCTCCCAGGAGCGACTGGCCGAGGTCGACCGGTCACTGGCCCGGCGTGTCGCGGCGTACCGGGGCGGCTATCTCCCGGAGGAGCGCCGCGCACTCGAACGCGCCCTCCATTCGGGTGAACTGCTGGGCCTCGCCGCGACGAACGCCCTCGAACTCGGCATCGACATCTCCGGCCTGGACGCGGTCGTCATCGCCGGCTATCCGGGCACACGCGCCTCCCTGTGGCAGCAGGCGGGCCGGGCCGGACGGTCCGGGCAGGGGGCGCTGGCCGTCCTGGTCGCGCGTGACGACCCGCTGGACACCTTCCTCGTCCACCACCCGGAGGCCCTGTTCGACCAGCCCGTCGAGTCGACGGTCCTCGACCCCGACAACCCCTACGTGCTGGCCCCGCACCTGTGCGCGGCCGCCGAGGAGTTGCCCCTGACGGACGAGGACCTGGACCTGTTCGGCCCGGCCTGCGAGGACCTCCTCCCCCAGCTCGAGGCCGCCAAGCTGCTGCGCCGCCGCACCAGGGCCTGGCACTGGACCCGGCGAGAGCGGGCCGCCGACCTGACCGACATCCGCGGTGAGGGCGGGCGCCCGATCCAGGTCGTCGAGACCGGCACGGGCCGGCTGCTCGGCACGGTCGACGCCGGCGCCGCGCACTCGACCGTCCACGAGGGAGCGGTCCACCTCCACCAGGGCCGCACGTACCTGGTGCGGTCACTGGACCTGGAGGACTCCGTCGCCCTCGTCGAGGAAGCCGCCCCGCCGTACTCCACGGTCGCCCGCGACACGACGTCGATCTCCGTGCTGGAGACGGACGTCGAGGTCCCCTGGGGCGACGGCCGCCTGTGCTACGGCTCCGTCGAGGTCACCAACCAGGTCGTCTCCTTCCTCCGCAGACGGCTCATGACCGGTGAGGTGCTGGGCGAGACGAAACTCGACCTCCCTCCTCGTACGCTGCGCACCCGGGCCGTGTGGTGGACCGTCACCGAGGACCAGCTCGACCGCGCCCGGATCAACCCGGAGATCCTCGGCGGCTCCCTGCACGCCGCCGAGCACGCGTCGATCGGCCTGCTGCCCCTCTTCGCGACCTGCGACCGCTGGGACATCGGCGGCGTGTCGATCCCGCTCCATCCCGACACGCTCCTGCCCACGGTCTTCGTCTACGACGGCCACCCCGGCGGCGCTGGCTTCGCGGAGCGCGCCTTCCACACCGCCCGCACCTGGCTGACCGCCACCCGCCAGGCCATCGCCTCCTGCGAGTGCGACGCCGGCTGCCCGTCCTGCATCCAGTCCCCCAAATGCGGCAACGGCAACGACCCGCTGCACAAGAGGGGGGCGGTACGGCTCCTCACGGTGCTGCTGGAGGGCGCTCCCGAGGAGAAGGAGACGCGGGAGCAGCCGCCGGGAGGCCCAGGAGAGCCGTCAGAGCACCCGCCCGGGCCCTGAAGCCCCCGCCGCCGGAAGACCACCAACGGGAGCCGCCGGGAGGTCAGGAGGGGCACTCCAGCACCCGCCCGGGCCAGGTCCTCGCCCACAGGAGACCCAGAGGAGCCACCGCGAGGCCCAGGAAAGACGCCAAGCACCCGCCCGGGCCAGGTCCTCGCCCACAGGAGACCCAGACAAGCCACCGCGAGGCCCAGGAAAGACGCCAAGCACCCGCCCGGGCCCAGAACGCTCCCCACAGACGAGAGACCCAAGGGAGCCGCACCACCCGGGCCTCTGCCTCTCCCCGGGCCTACGGAAGACCCAACGGGGCCACCGGAGGCCCCGCCCGCGCCCTGACCTCCGCCTTGAACGGCCCCCGGCCCGACGCCGCCGTCACGTCGGAGATCTCCCCGACGATCTCGCACCGCACGAGCCGGACGCCCTGTGCCCGGGCCACCCGGGCGGCCCGGGCGCACGCCGCCATGCCGCCCTCGGCCCAGTGGTCCGCCGCCGCGAGCGCCGCGAGATCGGCACCGCCCGCCGCACGGTGCCGGACAACCACGGCCTGCCCCAGCGCGAGGACGATGCCGAACACCACGCACAGGACGGCGATCGCCCCGACACTCCAGACGGTGGCGGACCCCTGGTCCGAAGCGGCACCACTCACCCGTCGACACCTCCTGTCCCGCCGCCCCCGGCCCCGGCGCCGCACCTCACACCGCCGTCTCACCTGCCCACCCCCACCGTCTCCTCCACCGACGCCACGGCCTCCTCCCGTACGGCGAAGGACAGGCCGCGCAGCACCGGCGGCTCGGCCACGACGACCACCCGGACGTGTTCCGCGCCCCGGTTGACGGTCACCTTCGCGCCGGGCGGTGCCGCCTCGCGGGTTAGTCGCACGACCGCGTCGGGCGGGTCCTGCCGGGCCGCCGCGCGGGCGCCCGTCCGTGCCGCGTCCACGCACTGGATCTGTGCGGCCACGACCAGCAACCCCCACACCAGCGCCATCGCGAACATCACCAGCACGGGCAGCACCACGGCCGACTCCGCCGTGACGAACCCCCGGTCCGCGCCCCGCTCACATCCGCGCATTGAGGGCGTCCTTCACGATGTTCTGGAGCTCCGCGCTGACCGCACCGCTCGTGATGACCTTGTAGAGCACCACCGCGAACGCCACCGCCGCGACGATTCCCATCGCGTATCCGATGGGTGAGAACTCACCGATGGCTGCTGAGGAAGCCCCCAGGGCGTTGTCACTGGGGGCAAGGGGGGAGCGGCTAGGCAGGAAGCCGGACGCCGTGGATCACGTCCGGCCCGACGTCTATGCCCAGCGTGGCCAGTCCGGCAGCACGCCGACGCTCATGGGTGACGCGCGCGTATTCGGCCCGTTCGTGGGCCAGGAAGTACGGCCGGATCAGACGGACGTCTTCGCCCCTCAGCGGCTCCGGGGCAGCGTTGTACGCCGCGTACGGGCTCCGGGGCAGCGGGGACGCTGTGGGCACTGCGGGAACCGCTTCGGGCTCCGTGTGCACGGGCCGGTGCTTACCCTTCCCGGGCAGCACGACGGCAAGGAAGATGCGAAGGCATGCCAAGAGGGCATGCGCGATAGAGTTGCGCACGGCGACAGCTCTCCTAAGTGGTGTCGTCCGGGCCTCGGGAGTGTTACCAGCACTCGCCGGGGCCGCCTTGTTTTGTTGTGTGACGAACGCTAGCACTCGGTGCCGACAAGCACGAGGTAAAGCCCCGCCCATGCGCCACAGGGGGACGTGCGCACGGACGGGGCTCATCCGGTCCGCTCAAGGGTCGGCGTCAGCGAACCGGGGTCAGAGTGCGTCGGTCGTTCGGGTGGCCGTAGATCATGTGCGTGTGCATGAGTCGCACGATCGTTCCGGCCGTCGTCTTGCTGCGCGTTGTGATTGCTGCGGTCACACCTTCACGCAGCCTTGCGCACACTGGGCAGGTGTCGGGGTCGACCGGTCCAAGTCGGGGAGTCCGAAGATCAAGAAACAGGTTCAGCACTCCGTTCCCCCCTTCTTGACTCGGCACTCAGGCAGTGCGCACGGTGCACCGGAACCGGGTGGGAGGTAGACGACGCCGGAACGTACGTCCAGTGCTCCGCCGTACTCCGTCCACCAGCCTTCCGGAGAGTCCGCGTACGGGCCGGAAGGGTCGTCTGTGAGGCTGACTAACTCCGGGTCCGGTAAGACGCTTAGACGGGCGCTGACGCGTTTTGCTGGGGCTGTCATGCCGGGCACTCTTGGTGCTCGTACCGGTCGGCACTCGATCCGGCGGACGCGCGCTCAACGGCCACCCGGCGGCACGTCTCCAGTGACTTGAACGGCTTCCGGCACTTCCGGCACTTCTCACCGGGCGGGGCGTAAGTCGTGTACTCGTGCTGTCGCGCGTCAGTCGCGGTCTTCGCCGTCGTCTTGGCCATGCCTGCCGTCCCCTCGCGTGGTCCGATCGCAACCACGCTAGAAACAGCGGAACCTCAACTCCCAGCGGATTGCACGAGGTTGCACGCCAATCATCCGAGCGCATCCATAGCCGAAGTGATCAGCGCACGAGCGGCGGCACCGTAGACAGCCAAGTCGGCCAATTCCGCGAACGTTTGGGCGTACATGGCGACTTCGCTGGGCTGCGTGATCGTGAGGTACCCAGAGATCAACTCGACGTTGACTTGAGCGGCGTCGTAGATCCAGAACCCTTCAGCGGGCCAACGCTCCCGATCCGGCCTCATGGGCACAACTCCCAAGCTGACGTTGGGAAGTGAGGCAATCGAGATCAGGTGGCCAAGCTGTCCCGACATGACTTCCACGCCGCCAATCCCGGACCGCAACACCGACTCTTCAACGAGGAACGCGAACCGTCGGTCACCCTCGTACAGGACCCGCTGACGCTCCATACGAGCCGCTACAGCGTCGGCCACATCGTCCACCAGACCACGCCGCCGCTGGATCGCTTGAAGAGCCGCTGTCGTGTACGGCTGTGTCTGGATCATGCCGGGCACGAGCCATGAGGAGTACGAGCGGAAACGGCGGGTCCGTTGGTACAGCGGTAGGCGCGATTCCTGAGCTTGCTTGAGTCCGGCGCGCTCCATGCGTCGCCACCCGACCCACATGCCCTCAGCCGTCCGGAGCATGGCAATCAGGTCTTCGGTCTGATCCTCAGCCCCGCATGCACGGCACCACGCCCGGATGTCTTCAGCAGACGGAGGGGTACGGGCGTTCATGATCCGAGAAGACTTGGATCGGCTCCACTGGCATAGGTCGGCCAGATCAGCGCCGGTCAGCCCAGCATCCCGGCAAAGCTCACCGAGTCGATCGGCAAGAGCCTGCCGGGCTTGCTGGGCACTGGAAGATGCGGAGACAGCCATGGTGCGCGTTCGTCAGACAGGCTTGTATTCCGCGTGCGGGATCGCTCGTTCCCACGCGGCTTCGTACGCCTTGACGTACTGCGCGGCAAGGTGCGGGTCGTGCCAGACCTCCATGCCCGGACCCGTCCACTGACCCTCTCCGCTGAAGTGGTGAAGGATCACGGTCTTCTCGTCGATGACCCAGCCATCCAGCGCGGGCAGCAACAAGTCACGGGCCAGCGAACGGGGGAGCCAACGCACGTCTTCACCCGCTGCGACGTTCGTGAACGTGCCGTCGTACTCGTACCGGACGTAGTCGCTCAGCGGCTCGGAGACAACGCGAAGCCGCCGCATGGCCACGCCCCGTGCAGTCGTCGCCGCCACCACGTCCAGCCATGGGCGCCACCACGACTCGCGGTCGTCCGGGTCGTACCGGTGCCCTTCCTGCCAGCGGATGAACTCCGGGTCGTCGCGCATGTAGCTGTCTCGCATCTCAAGATGCATTGCTGACCGCTGCGCCGTGGCGAGTGCTTCACGTACCGCTGTTGCCACCGTTGGCCTCACTGTCCGGACGGGGGATGAACTGGAGCATGTTTGCGGGCAACCGGATCACGCTTTCGTGGTCCGGCACATCGGTTGAGTGGCCGGGCACCGAACCGACTTCCTGAGCCTGCCGGACAGTCTCCGCGTCCGCCGTCCATGACTGGATGATCAGGTCTCCAGTCGTGTCGTCCAGCCAGATCGTGGGTGAGCCGTCGTCGGGGGTGTTGGGCCAAATCCCCAGGAACTTTAGGGCCATTGGGCACTCCTGTACCGAGTCGGTTGCACAGACGTGCACGAGCCTCACCCCTACGCGTGGTCAGCGCAAGAGGGCAGGCAGGTACGCAGAAAGCCCCCTGAGCGCCCAGGATCGTTCCCGGGTACTCAGGGGGCTTCGTGGTGTTGCTGGGCGCCTAGAAGACGTCCGGGGCGTTCACGGCGTCGAACGCGTCGGCACCGGTCGGCAGTCTGCCCGCATCCCGCGCGAACGCGAGACGGAACGTGCGGAAGAGCGGGTGCGCCTCAGCCTCAGCGTGCGAGGAAGAAGCGCGAGCGATCCGGTTTGCAAGCTCCGCCGTCGTCGGCTTCAGGCTCACAGCTTCACCCCCTTGTCGTCCGTGCTCTTCAGCAGTGACGCAATCAGCGCGTCAAGGTCGTCGCCCCCGTCGCCGTCGGCAGGCTTCGCGGCGTACCCCAGGGCGCTGAACCACTGCCCGACGAAGCGTGCAAGCGGGTGCGCAACGTCGGCTTCTCCCCGCCGTCCGGGAACAACAAGCCCGTCGGCAATGATGCGCGCGACAGCGGCACGGTAAAGCTCCCTGAGCGCTTCCCTGTCGTCGTCCGGCAGCGGAGCACCCCCAGCGGCGGAACGGGCGACAGACGGACGCTCAGCCCCCTTCCGCTGTCGGTAAGCCTTATCGCGACAGGGCTTGCCGCAGTATTCGGCGTGTGTCTTGCGCGGCTCGAATTGCCCGCCGCAGACGGCACAGCTTTTGATCATCTTGATTTCCTTCCGTCGCCCCGAGCAAGGGGCCGCGCGACGCGTGCGTTTTCCGAGCTGGGGCCGGGATCGCTGAGACGTAATCCGGCGAACTTTCGGCGCACCCTCCCCATACGCAAAGCCAAAAGCGAAGCTGACGACCCGTCAGATACTTCGTTGACCAGGACATTAGCCCCGAGCCGGCATTTATCTGACGGACCATCACATAGCTACTGCGAATCCATCAGTCTACTCACGTGAGTAGGCTGATCAGCGACGCTTGAATTGGATAGGTGCACCCGGCCCGATGCCGCTCCCGACCATTGCCGCATGACTCGCCGTGAAGGTCCCCGTCTGGGCGTTGTACAGAAAGGCGGCATTGTCGACCGGACCGACGTCGATATACCCGCGCTGCCGGGGTGCGCCTAGCTCAATCCCCATTTCCGCCGCACGCTGTACGCACTCGGCAAACGGCAGGAAGTGAAGCCCATGATCCTGGGCGCAGCGCCAATCCAGCGTGACGAGACTGCCCGCTTCGGTACGCGCGACCACAGCCCCGGCAACCGGCCCATATGTGTCGCATTCGGCGCACCGTACCGGCGTGAATTCGTAGTGGCGCGCGAGACTCGCACCATAGCTAATCAGCGCTCGGTCATTACGAATGCGGCGCTGTGCGATTCGCGCCCTGGTCTTCTCAAACACTGTCGTTCACCAGTCCCCAGGATCGAAGGTTCAGCCATTGCTCGCAGTCGGCGCACACCATGCCGTCAGTCGTCAGCGGCGGATTGTTGAAACGCTCTTTCAAGCGCGCGACGTAGATACGCGACAAGTCGGCAGTACCGAATTCCGTCACTGCGCTGTGCGTAGTCGCTATGTCACATTTCACATGTCCCGCCACATTTCGCGCTGATGGAACCATTGTGTGCACGCGCGGCAAACAAGCGTGTGGCGCGCGTTCTTGACGGACGCAATCCGCACATTCGCACGCCTCAGAACTTCGCTTAGCTCGACCACTTCCACGAACGAAGGGGTATGAAATGGCATGCCGCCGTCGCTGATTGCTTCGGCCCTGTCTCGCCCCCGGCAATCGGCCGTTAGTGCACACGGGAGAAGCCCCGGAAAACCTGCCGCTTCAGCGCGTGCGGCCATGGCTTCCCGGAGCTTCACCGATTCATTCAGACTCACGCTGCGGGCTTCACGATCTGGACGTGAGCGGCATTGGCAACGACGACGTCACCGATTCGGGCGCGACCGGCGAAAGCAACCTGATCCTTATAGAAAAGCTCAGGGTGATCAGTGGCCGAAGCCACCCCCAGGTTCTCGCGCATGGCCACAGCAGTGTTCCCCAGCGCTGCCACAATCGCCGTGTCGGCAGGCACGGACGGAATGGCCACGATCGCAGGAAGCTTGTCGAGAAGCGCGCCGTCAATGGCGCCCAGGAAGGCCGCTTCAGTGTTCGGGTGCATCAGGATCGTGTCAGGCACGGCACGCGCCGTCTTGACCCGCGCAACGGCGCCCAGGACGCTCGCCACGGTGACAGTCGCGGCGGTCACGGTGCCCAGGTCGAGAAGGCCAGGAACGGTTACGTCACCGTCGGTTCCGCCGCTCACAATGACGTCGTCGACCCCAGCGCCCAGAGCGGAGAGAAGCGCAGCATAAAGGCTGGCTTCAAGCTGCGGGTAATCCTGAACGTCGTCGTGGTCGGCCTTGACCATGGCGGCAACCTTCACAGTCTCGAAGGTGCCAATCAGGCCGGTTGCAATGGTGCCCGGCTGAAGCTCATCATTCCGGCCGGTAATGCTGGCCTGAAGCTGCGGAACAACCGGCACGTAACCGCGCGTGGAATCGTGCGTGAAGGTCTGCACCCGGGCGAGAAGCTGAGAACCATTCGGCGCCTCAGCAAGCATGATCGGGGCGGGCTTCCAGTTGTCCGTGTCGAGTGCGTCAAGGGCGTCGGCGGAGCGCTCGACAAACGAGAAAGTCTCAGCGCGAGATACTCGTATTCCGAGAATTCGGACGTCATCAAAAGAGCGCTTCGCGACGTCGTCGGGACGCTGACGCGCACCCAGGGAAACCATGTGGTTGAAGTCGGCGGAGTCGCGCTCAGTCTCAACGGCGTCGCCCACAAGGCCGCGCACGGCGGCGTCATTCCTCGCAATCTCGGAGAGAAGACGCTCTTCAGTCTCCTTCGCTCCGGCGGGCAGGTTCTTTCCGTACTTTGCCTGAAGCGCCGTCAGCTTCGCAGTGGCGGCTTCCCGCTTCGCGATGTGGTCGGCGGCAAGGGTGGCGTTAAGGGTCATGGGTGTATTCCTTCGGGGAATTGTGCTGGTTGGTCGCTACACAGCGGTAGAAGTGCGGAGCGTTACGGAACTCCGTCGACTTGTCCGAATCACCCCGTAAAGCCTGAGCCGGCTGGGGGGCTTTTGGTAACTCTTCGTAGTATCTGACGGACCGTCAGGCACGCTAGGGCTCAGCGATAAGTGCGAGCGTGAGAATTTCGGTAATCACCGGAGCTGAAGCCCGCGAACATAACGGCGGCTTCGCTTCTTACCGGAAGGAGAAACGACGCTTCGGTTGTGAACCTCGTAACCGGCTTGACGTAGCAAGTCGCGCATTACGGCCGGAGAGGCACGAAAATGCCGCCCGTTCCAATCGGCCCAACGTCGGATAAACAGGGAGAGAATGCCAACCGTAAGGTCGTCGGCGTCGGCGTTGTCTACTGTCAGCGCGCGGAGTCCGTCACAGAAGGTGTGCCATTCGTCGGCTGTGAAATTGGGCGCCGTCGGTCGCTCTGTTCGAAGCTCAGCCATTGCGCGACGCCCCAGCGATGTTCCGCATTGCCTCAGCGGCAGCGACCTTCCGGTGACGCTCCATACAGCCATCACAAACGAAGTTGCTGCGCGGGTGAAACTGATTACACGGAACACCAGTCCAGCAAGCCCGGCAGGTGCGAAGCGGTATTTCATTACGCATGGTGTGAGTCCTTGACGAGAAGGTGCCGGACGGGCAACGGGAGCATCAACCGCCACCGGCCCGGAGAATTGAGGGAATGTGCGCTCAGGCCATAACGCGCTGAACCGTCGTCTGAACGACAGTCAGCGGAGCCGTGCGGCGCTTTCCGTTCACGTAGGTCTGAAGGTGAGTTGCCCGACGCTCCGCCATGGCTTCGAGCGTTTCGCGCGGATACCTCATGCGCGCCTTGAAGAACTCGCGCTCCATACGATCCGGCCCAGCGTTCTCGCGGTGAAGCCGGTCATAGGTGCGATGACAACGCGCGCACATGGGTCGGTAATGCGTCGTGTCCGTCGAGAAGTGACGGCGCTTGTCTGTCAGCTCATTCGGGTCGGCGTGGTCGTATGCCCAATGGGCGGCGTCGCCCCAGCACCAAACACACTGATGAAGGCTTGCCGGTCCACGTTCGGCCCGAACGGCGTTATGGGCGTTCTTATACGGGTCCATGAGAGAAGTCCTAGGGTGTGGTGGGAATGCAAAAAGCCCCCTCCCAGGGAGCAACCGAACGCGCCACCACACGCGTAACAGAAGCTCAACCCGGAAGGGGGCTAAGAGTGTGCATTGACCTGAGTAATAGGCCACCGGCACACGGCGGGTTCATGGGGCGGGTGATTGTGGTGGACCCGCAGCGGGCGCGAACGCCCTTCTACTTATATGAAGGGAGTCGGTGACTCGGGCGCGATACAGCGGGAAAAGGTCGTCGGTGACGTTGTGATGAAATGACGTCGACTCCGGATTGCACTAAGAGCTTCTATATACGTTCTGAATTTCAAGTCATTTCGTCACTACGTCACAACCCCCAGGTCAGAAGCCTGCCGCCTGCCCGCTGTGGTGACGCTGCGCCGGAGCCCTGAGCACCCGTCTCCGCCCCGCTGAGCGCTTCGACGTCTGCCGGTAGCTCCACGCCCCGCACAGCCCCGTATGCAGGCATGCAGAAGCCCCCGACCCTTCCCGCTGTGGGACTGGCCGGGGGCTTGTCTGTCGGCTACGCGCTCAGGGCTTCAGGGTGCCCCTGGAAGGCCGCTAGAAGCGCTTCTAGCCGCTCTATGCGCTGCCGGGTCAACAGGGTCCCGTCACCGCGCCATTGGGCGGCGTACAGAGCGTCAAGACGCTTCGTCAGACAGCGGACTTCAGCAGCGAGGAATGCGCGGTCTTCGTTGCTCATGCGGCAAGCTCCGCACCTGCGATAGCGGCAAGCTCCGCCGCAGCGTCAGAGTAGAAGTCGGCATTGAGCTTGAAGCGGGTACGGTGCTCTGGCTTCCTGGGGGCAAGACGGTTGACCGTGAAAGTTGCTTCAGCGTCGTGCAGCATTTCCCGCCGCGCGTCCACGTCCGCAAGCCGCCATTCGTCGGAGTACGTCCGGTCAGTTGGCACGGCTTCCCGCTTCGGCTCGACCTTTTCCCGCGATTCCAGTTCGGCAAGCCGTGAGTCAAGCGCGTCTGCGCGCCGCTGCCATTCTGCCGCCGCTGCGTTGCTCCGCTGCCGCCCCTTCTGTTCTTGGTGTTCTTTGAACTCCGCGAGTGTGGCAGCGATTTCGGGTGCCGGGTCGTATCCGGGGATTTCCCTGATCTCTGTCACACGAAGTCCGCCGATGACGGTAAGGAACTTGTCTTCAACGCGCTTTTCTGCCCAGTCGGCATTCAGGTTTATCGGCCGTCCGCAGCGCTGCCCGCGCGACGTCGCGCCGCACTTGTACATGCCCTTTGGGCGGTCGAGATAGGCGCGGCCCCCGCAGCCATCGCAAACGATGACGCCGAGCAAGAGCGCCTTCGTGTCGCGCCGGACGGCGGGCTTTGCCTTACGGGAGTCGAGAAGTGCGCCGATTGCATCGAACTCTTCGCGCGTCAGAATCGGTTCAGTGGTCGCCATAATCGGTTCGCCGTTGGCGTCGCGTACCGGATTGCCGTCATGTGTCTTCCAGCCGAGAAGCGCCGTGTTCCGCAGCAAACGGGGAATCATGGCAGGACGCCACGAGAAGCGCTCACGGGTCACGCTGCGCCCCTTCGTCGCTCCGGTCTTGCCGCCGGTCTTCCGACCGTTCTTCAGCGCCCAGTGATCGCGTGGGGAAGGAATGCCTTCTTCGTTCAAGTCGGCGGCAATGGCGTTCGCGGTCTTACCGGCGAATAGGTCGCGAATGATCCGCTCAAGAACGGCGACGGCTTCCGAGTCTTGGCCCAGCGTCCATCCGCTGCCTTCAAGTTCCTTCGGCGCGTAGCCGTAGAACGGCCGTCCACCACGCCAACGAAGCTCCATGGTGCGCATTGCCGTCTGTGCGCCGCTGACGCGCTCACGGATTGACTGAGCTTCGAACTCAGCGGCAAATGCGAAGATTTGAAGGATCAGTTGCGTGATCAGGTCCACGCCGTTGCGGAAGTCGAGAACCAACCTGCCGCCCGGTCCCTCAGCGAAAACCAGCACTTTGCGGCGGTCACGTGCCCACTGAACAAGTTCGTTCAGGTCGGCCATGCTGCGAATTGCGCGATCAAAACGCCAGTAACAGAGAACGTCGAATTCGTCGGCGCGCTCAGTAAGCCACGATCCCAGTGCGGGGCGCGTGAAGGGCGTTGTCTTGCTCGCGCTGACGCCCAGGTCTACGGCTTCCCCGATGATCTCGGCGCCCAGGAAGGCAGCGGATTCCTCGTTTGCCGCCGTCTGACGCTCCGGCGACGTGGTTTCGTCCGTGAGGACGCTGAGGCGGACGGCGGACAGTGCACGAAGGGTGGTCATACTCGCGCGGAAGGGAGTCGGTGACTCGGGCGCGGGGGTCAGGGTCGGTGCCACTGGTTTCACTCCCAGGTGGGGGTGAGTCCTGACCCTTCGGATACTCGGAGGTGACCATCCCCGCATCCCTCCGTGCCGCACGCGCCCCGCGCATCACGGCACCCAGCCGTGCCCGTACCGCCTGATACATCTCAACCCCCGTAGGAAAGAGTTCGAACTTCTGCTCGTCGTCGCTGACTTGTTCTGCCGATCCGGGTTTCCGCCTCAGCCGCCACCCCCTCCGAGCACGCCGCCCGCGAGCCCGATCACCACGGGCAGCACACCGACCGCGATGAACGCGGGCAGGAAGCACAGCCCGACCGGCGCGCTGACCATGACGCCCGCTCGGCGCGCCCTGGCCGTCGCGGCCCGGCCCCAGTCGGCGCGGGCCTCGGCGGCGAGTCGTGCGACCGGTGCGGCGGCGGGCAGTCCTGACACATCGGCCCGTTCGAGCAGCCGGGCCAGGCCTCCGGCGCCCGGGAGGGCGGCCAATCTCCGCCAGGCGGCGCCCGGTTCGCCGCCCAGCCGTACCTCCGCCGCACCCTGGGCGAGAGCGTCGCCCACCGGACCGCCCAGGGCCTCTCCCACGGCCTGCGCGGCGACCACCGGGCCGGCGCCCGCCGCGATGCAGGCCGCCAGCAGATCGGCGGCCAGGGGCAGTTGCCGCGCCGCCTCGGCGAGGCCGGGTGCCGCTGGGTTCTTGCCGGCTGCCTCCTGCCGCAGCCGCCACCGCCACATCCCCACCGCGCCGGCCACTCCGACAGCGACACCGACCGGGCCGCCGATCAGCGCCCACGCGGCGCCCGCGACGCCCACGGGGGCCAGCCATCTCCGCGCGGTCCGGCTCAGGGCGAGGCGCGGGGCGGAAGGGGGCGCTTCGCGGGGTGACAGCTCGGCCAGCCGGCGCCGCATCCTCCGGCGGTGCCGGGCCTGCTTGAGCCGGCGCACCGACCACCAGAGGGTCATCGCGATCCCCACCGCCACCCCCAGCCTGTGGACAACTTCCCCGCTCATGCCGCCACCTCCGCGCCCCGCACGATCCGCAGCACCCACCACAGCCCCAGGCCCTCCAGCACACCGCCGGTCACCAGACAGCCCAGGCCCGCCGTGGTGTGGAGCAGGACATGGAGGGGGTCGGCGCCGAGGGCGGTGCCGATGAGGAGCCCCAGGGCCGGCAGCCCGGCGAGCAGCACCGCCGTGGCCCGGGCACCCGCCAACTGGGCGCGCAGGTCGGAGCGTTGGTCCCGTTCGGCGCGCAGGGCGGCGGCGAGCCGGTCGAGTCCGGCCGCGAGCCCCGCGCCCTGGTCCACGGCCACCCGCCAGCACGCCGCGAGTCCCCGCAGCCCCTCGGCACCCGGTTGCCTCGCGGCGGTCGCGAGCGCGTCGGGCACGTCGCCGCCGAACCGTGCCGCCGCCAGCACCGTCGCCTGTGCGTCCGCGAGTCCGCCGCAGTCCCGCGCGGCCCGCAGCAGCGCCTCTCCCGGCTGGCGTCCGGCCCGTACCTCACCGGCGAGCGCCCCGCACAACGCGATCACCGCGTCGCCCCGGCGCTCCCGGTCCCGCCGCGCCTGGCCCGCCAGCCGGACCCGCCGCAGCAGCGGCACCCCGGCCGCTCCGAGGACGACCGGCAGCACCGACGCCCCGAGCACCGCGAGCACCAGCCCGGCCACCGGCGCCCACCACTCGGGCCGCAGCCGCCCACGGACGCGCCGCACCCCACCGGCCATTTGCCGCCACCCGGGCGGCCCGGTCCCGACTGTCCCGCCGCCCGCGAGCAGCAACCGCGCCCGCCGTGCCGCCGAGTGACGCTCCCCCAGCAGCAAGACCGCCGCACCCATGCACGCCACGGCCGCACCCATGGACATCTCAGCCGCCCCCGTCATGACTCCGCACCCTTCACCGCGAGCTCACCCGGCCCGCCCTCGCTTCCCTGACCCCGAAGCAGCCCCCGCAGCCGCTCCCACCCCCGCTCGCGCAGGAAGGCCTTCGCTCCCCACCGCAGCGCCGGCACCGTCCGCACCAGCCCCGACGGGTCCCGCTCCAGCACATGCACCTCGGCGATCCGCCGCCGCCCGGTCCGGTCGCGCACGAGGTGCAGCACCACGGAGAGAGCGGCCGCCACCTGGCTGTGCAACGCGGCCCGGTCGAGCCCGGCGGCCGTACCCAGGGCCTCCAGCCGGGCCGGTACGTCGGCGGCGGCATTGGCGTGCACGGTTCCGCATCCGCCCTCGTGGCCGGTGTTCAACGCGGCCAGCAGATGCACCACTTCGGGTCCGCGCACCTCGCCCACGACCAGCCGGTCGGGCCGCATCCGCAGCGCCTGGCGCACCAGGTCCTCGAGG
Source organism: Streptomyces sp. DH10 (assembly GCF_029813805.1). Taxonomy (NCBI): domain Bacteria; kingdom Bacillati; phylum Actinomycetota; class Actinomycetes; order Kitasatosporales; family Streptomycetaceae; genus Streptomyces; species Streptomyces sp. DH10. The sequence continues at coordinate 30,119 of NZ_JARVKU010000021.1, read as the reverse complement.
GTGACGAGCCCCGCGCCCTCCTGGTTGGCGGGTCTGGTCTCCAGCCGCACGACGTGCGGATGGTCCGGCCGCAGTTCCGCCGAGTCCTCGGCGAGGACGATCCGTTCGTCCGGCCCCACCAGTCCCAGAAGGGCACTCAACAGCGTCGTCTTGCCGCTGCCCGTGCCACCGCTGACCAGGAAGGACAGCCGCGCGTCGAGCAGCGCGCGCAGCACTCGGTCCCCACCCGGCGGCACCGTGCCCGCCGCGACCAGCTCGCCGAGTGTGAAGGCACGCGGCCGTACGACGCGCAGAGACAGGCAGGCGCAGCCCACGGCGACCGGCGGCAACACGGCGTGCAGCCGGGTCCCGTCGGGCAGCCGCGCGTCGGCCCAGGGCCGGGCGTCGTCCAGCCGGCGCCCGGCCACGGCGGCGAGACGCTGGGCGAGCCGTCGTACGGCGGCCGCGTCCGTAAAGCGCACCGACGTGAGCTCCAGGCCGCCGCCCCGGTCGACCCAGACCCGGTCCGGGGCCGACACCAGCACGTCGGTCACCGACGGGTCGGCGAGCAGGGGCTCCAGCGGCCCGCTGCCGACCAGCTCGGACCGCAACTGCGCGGCGGCCCCCAGAACTTCGGCATCCCCGAGCACCCGGCCCTGTTCCCGCAGCGCTTGCGCCACGCGCGCGGGGGTCGGCTCTGCCCCGCTCTCGGCCAGCCATCGCCGCACCCCGTCGAGCAGTTCCGCGCCCTTGAGTCCGGCCAGGGTGCTCACGCCGCACCCGCCTCGACGAGTGCCCGCTCCCAGAACTCCTTGCAGAACCGGGCGAGCGGTCCGCGCGGGGCGGCACCCGGGGGTGCCGTGTCTCCGTCCGGGCGCAGCAGCTGCGGCTCGACCGGTACCTCGCCGACCAGGGGCAGTCCGAGCAGCCGGGCCACTTCCCGGGCGTCGAGCCCCGGCGGGTACGGACCGCGGACCGCCACCCGCAGATCGCGCAGGACCATGCCGACGGCGGACGCCACCCGTCCGGCGGCCGCGACGGCGCGCAGCTCGGTGGGTACCACCAGTACGCCGACGTCGAGTTGGGTGAGGACCTCGGCGACGCCGTCGTCGATGCGGCGCGGCAGGTCGACCACGACCGTGCCGCCCCGGCGCCGGGCCGCGGCGAGCACCGAGCGCACCGCCTGGGGCGGGACGGCGATCCGGTCGCCGCGGTGCCAGATTCTTTCCGCAAAGATCGTGTCCCTCGCAGGTCACGTCTCTTTGGGCGACGGGCGAAGCCTCAGCCCGTGTCGCATTGGCTCGGAGCGTTGCGTCGCACAGCTGGCTCGCCGGGACCCTATCAGGTGACCAGAGTCACATTGGCTCGTAGGAGGGGGACCGACGACCGGAACCCCGCGCCAGCCTCTCTAGCAGACTGCGAAGCGACCTGACAGTGTGCCGATCCGTCGGTGATGCCACGGAGTGGTTAGGGATTTGGGGCCTCGGTTCGGATGGTCCGATGTCACATCCGCCTGGACGGACTCATGTTGATGTTTCACTTGTGCTGAATTCAACGGATGCTAGGCAAGTTGCGATCACGCTGGCTCGATGGAAGCGTAATACCTGGTGGGGTCTTCCAGGGTGACCGACCTTTCCGTGGAAGCGGCATCCTTCCCGTGGCGAGTTGGGAGTCTGGTCCGCTCGCCGCAACTCACAACGAATTCGAAACAGTGGTTCAAATGGCCGAAATCCGCGACCTAACAGCAGAGATACATGACGTCAGGGAATGGATCAAAAGCGCCGGGCAGGCCCTCCTGACACTGGAGTACAAGGACCATCCTAAATTCCCTGGCTTCATCCGGAGCGAGGACATTGATTCGCCATCAGAAGCAGGGGCTGCTCGTGGACGCCAGCCTCTTCTCCTCATGGCTCGTAGGGGTGCCCGCAAGTCAGAACCAGCCAAGACGTCAACACACAGGTCGTTTGCGGCACTCATCGATTTTCTCCGCTTTCTCACTGAGGAGGGGAAAAAAGAGAACCAGCCGGAGAAATGGGAGGAGGAGGCACGTGCACTTGCCAAGAGATTGATCAAAGGCTATTACGACGAGATAGACCCAGGGGATATGAAACGGTACCGCGGAGATGTCCCCTCAACATTCAGGGATAGCCACCTTCTCCTCGCCCTTGCACGCCTGAAGATGGCCCGCAGCCTTCTTGGTCTTGAGTCAGCAGATGACGAACGCCTCAAGAAAGTAATTCACAAGCTATCAGCCGCCATCTCTGACGACGTTCACCGCAGTCGGTTCAACATTGACGAGCAATCTAGGCATCTATTTCACGATTACATAACGCTCTTCGCGGTGCGAGCTGCGGACACCATCCGCTCCACCTATAGGGTGGAGCCGATAGCCGTGGAGATAACTGATCACTACCCAAATTTGGCCAAAATAGTGCATCGAGATATCCTAGCCCAGCTCGGCGCATACTACGCCCAGGATGTCTCGCGCTTCGACCCCGCAGAACTCGCCTTCCGGATGTGTCTGCTCCATAGGCTCGACGAACACGCGTTCGCGCAGATTGGCGGCCCGGCGCTCCGCGTCATCAAGGAAGCGCAATCCTTGAACGGGTCTTGGCCTACCGCGAGGCGCGTATTCCTCCAGAATCATCAGATCAATGGCCGCGGGGGAGAATTGCACGTGGGGAGCAATGACATAGCACTTGCCCTCTCAGCCATTCTGTGCGGCGAGATAAACCGAGGCCAGGACGAAAACGTCCCTCTATTGCTAGATGTACTTCACAGTGCTTTCCTCAACGCCAAGGCAAGCGTTTGTGACCTGGGGCACAGAAAGGGATGGTCTAGCGACCGGACTCGGCCACGGGACCACGTGGAGTCATGGACTACTGCTGTGGTTCTGTCCTTCTTTGATCGCTACCACACAGCTTTGCGAAGGCTGCGGCAGCGAGAAATACTTGGGAAATACCCGTCAGTTACATACGCCAAGGCAGACGATTTCCACTGGCCGGATCTCACACCATCGATTCGTTCCGCTCCAGAAGACGAGGGCACCTTCGAGGTCCGCGATCCTACAGCGAGCCGCAAGCTCAACGAGAAAATAAACGAAAAATTCCTGGCTCCTGTGAAAAACAGCCCCGTAAGGCGACCGGAGAATATTTCACTACTACTTTCTGGCCCTCCCGGGACAGGAAAGACGAGTCTTGTGGAAAAGATGGCGGAATCTCTTAACTGGCCCCTGCTAACTCTCTCTCCGCCTGACTTCCTTCAAGGGGGACTTGAGAAATTCGAAGTCTCTTCGGCAAAGATCTTCGATGACCTGCAGAAGCTCCGGAGAGTGGTGGTTCTGTTTGATGAGTGCGAGGACTTTTTCCTCCGCCGAGACACGGAGAATACGCGGGCAGTAAGCGAAAGGACAATCGGTGCATTCATCACCGCCGGGATGCTTCCCAGGCTGGTCCGTCTACGTGAGCAGGGCTGGCTCATTTTTGTCCTGTCGACTAACATAGCGATCGATCAACTCGATCCCGCAGTCATCAGACCCGGCAGGTTTGACTTCGAACAATTTCTCCCGCACCCGTCTCAGGAAGCCCAGGAGGAGTATATACGCGCACAGAGGTTGGACGGTGAGCCCGCTACGCGCCTGCGTGATGTATTGCGTAAATGCACAGGCGATCAGCCAATTTCCTTCCGCATCCTCGACGAGCTCATCGCGTTCCTCAAATACAATAACCGCGCTAGTGAGGATGAGCTGGAGAGTCAGATACGTAGACGGATGAGTCCTGGACCTCCCCGGCTTGAGAATTCGTAAGGTCTTCTCGGAGGAGTGGTCGGCGCTCGTCAGCGAGCGATCCCCCAGTGAACGGTGCCGGACCGCGGTGATGCGACAGGGACGGTCTCAGTGCTTGGCTGCGGCCCTGGCAGAGGGATGGACCCGGGCCGCGGGCCAGAGCTCGACGGCGAGCGCCATGACAGGCGGGCCCGTGCATGCCCCAGCGGGCCACGGCGGCCCCGCGCACGTCAACGCATTCCGTCGGCAGCTCCAGTCGGCGCCGCCTTTCCGGCCAGAGAACGGCGGCGCCTGGACGACGGTCAACTGCAGGAGCCGATTGTGCCAGAGACGGGTCCTATAGGCGCCAGGGCGGCGACCTTGCCGTCGGCAGCTCTTTCGGCACGCAGTCGCTCGATTTCGAGGTGCTGTGCGGCGATCCGGGACAATGCCAGTTGCTTGAACTCTTTGAGTTCGGCGAGTTCGGCGTTCTGTTCTTCCAAGCGTGTTTCGAGCTTGGCGTTCTTGTCTTTGAGTCGTTGGATCTGAGCGGTTCTAGGGTCGACGACGATGCCGGCCTCTTGGAGAAGCTTCAGCCGTCGGTCGAACTCTTCGGCGAGGTGCTGGTAGGGGCCGGGGCGGGTGGTGCCGTCGCGGTTCTTCTTCGGGTAGAACGCGGTGCGGGTCACGCCCGCTTCGGCCGCCAGGGTGCTGAGGTCGCATTTGCCGCCGGGCGGCAGTTCACCGCGGAGCAACCGGTCCGTCGCGGCCCGGATCGCTTCTTCCTTCTGTTTCCGGGTCTCTTCAGTGATGCGTCCCATGTCAGGCCCCCTGCGCGGTCGCGGCGTCGATCTCGGCCAGGACGCGCAGGTCGCGGTCCAAGTCGGCTTGGAGGCGGGCCTTTTCCGTCTGTTGGCCACGCCTGATGTTGCCGATGAAGATCTTTTTGTTCTCCGCGCTGTCGGCCCAGACAGGGCGGTGGCTGAGATGGTGGGTGGCCTGCGGGCAGCGGGCGGAGTCACACATGCCTGCCAGCGGTTTGTCCGCCCCTGGTGTCCCTGCGAGGGTCAAGCACAAGGCCTTGGCCGGGTCGATGAACCAGCAGTAGTTGGCGATGCCCAGGTACAGCGTCTTTGCCCGTTTCGAAAGGAGGTTGATGACTTCCTGATCGCCCGGCTTCACTCCTGGTGCGGCGGCTTCCATTGCCTGCAGTTCCTGGTCGACGGAGGCGAAGAAGTCGATCAGGTCCCGTGCTCCGGGGCCGGTGGGCATGATTCCCTTCTGTGAGTCGCGGAAGGCTGCCAGTGTCAGGTTCTGGTTGCGGGTCTGCTCTTCCGCGGCGACATCGGCCAGAAATTCGGCCTGTGCGCCTCCGGGACGTGCTGCGTAGCCCTCGGTGGTCACGACGGTCACGTGCTTGAGGTGGATCTTCGCGGCCAGCAGTCCGCCTGGCCTGTGCGCGAGTTCCATGGCCAAGGTGCGGCGGGTGATCCGCAGGTTGATCGGTTCGTCCGGGATTGGAATCAGCCCCAGTCGCTGCCCTTCGGGACTGTTGACCCAGGTGCGCAGGGTGTTGCACCGCCCGATGAAGGTGAAGCGGCCGAACGCGTAAGGAGACGGGCTCTGGGGGTCCTGGAGGTCGACCGCCAGTTGGACGGCGTCGTAGGCCTGGCGGACGGTGACCCATTCGTCCCAGACGCCGCCGAGTTCCTGCCCCTTGATCAGTTTGGTCCGCAGCCTGTAGCGCATCCGGCCGGCTTTCAGATCCTGGGGTGGCACACAGGCATCGACCGGCATCTCCATCAGTTCACTCGCCCGCATCCCGGTCAGCAGTGCGACCACGACCATGCAGGCCGTCCGGACCCGGTCCACCAGGAAGTTGAGTGCCATGGCTCCGGCGACCCCTTCGGTCCAGGGCACCTCGCTGCTGCCGTCCGCGCGGGTCACGGCCGGTGCGTCCCGTCCCCATCGAGGTCTGACGCCGACTGCCGCCACTGCCTGCTCCAGCAACGGGCGCATGGTGGGAAGCCATCGGTGAGCGAAGGTCAGCTTGCCCGCTTTGCGGGCAACGGCGTTCAGGCTCACCTGCAGCAGAGGGTCCTCTTCGGACCACCCCTCGTGCAGGCGGCTGGCCACCTCAGTGGGCTCAAGAAGTTGCAGCGGCTCGTCATCGGCGATGTGGGCGCTGATCGCCGCACTGAGGCGGGCCTGCCACCGCTCATTGCTGGTCCAGGTGGGGGTTTCCTCCTCCTGCCGGACACAACGGACCAGTTCCAGAACGTGCGGGCCGAGTGTCTCGACGATGTAGAGGGCTGCTGCCAGCCATGGCTGCAGAGCCTCCTGCCGCAGCGGCTGGGCCACGTTCTCCCCCCGGGCCTTGCAGCCGGCGACCTCGAAGGGCGCACGGCCCGACCACGGAACGAATCCCTCTGTGAACCGGTCTGCGGTAAACAACTCGTTGTAGAACGCGGGCTCCTGCATGACCTGCACTGCGTGCATCCGTGCCTCCTGAGAGGCCGGCCGCAGGACTCTTCCCTTGCGGTCCCGGACGTCGCTGCGGTGGAGGTAGTAGGCCTGGCAGTGCTGCTGGGTGACATCGGCCAGCGATGTGACGCCGTGCCCGGTGAGCCAGTTGAACCACTCGGTGAGTTTGGTGAGACGGCCGTGACCGGTCTTGACCGCGACGGGGTAACGGAAGGCTTGCGGCAGTTCGCGTACGGCTTCATGTCCCGGGGCCAGGCGGGCGAAGGAGAACTCCTGAGCCACCACGCGCCAGCGTGGATTACGGACCTTGGAGAAGTCCAGCTTGCGTTCGCTGGGTCTGAGACTGACCGGCAATCCCTCGACGTCAGCGAAGGACCAGATCAGATCCCCGACGCGGGGACGGATCCCGCCCTTCCTGACCGTCAGGCCAGCTGCCTCGCAGATGTCGATCGCGGCGAGCGAACCAGCCTGCTGGCCAGCTTCCTCAGCCGTGCCGGTCACCGTCGTCATCGTGTTCCTTCTTCCGGCCGCAACGGTAGTTCGGTGTCGTCGTCGATGACCTGCGCGGTTGCGGCGAGGAGAGCCTTGGAAGTGAAGTGGGCGTCGGGGGCAAGTAGCTCGGCCAGGCGCTGGTCGTAGCGACCAAAGACACCCATGAACTCGGCCTGGGTCATCTGGTCCCACTGGCGGGCGAAGAACGCCCGCAGGCGCATCAGGTTGGGCAGGTGCCGAGGCGTGAACAGGGCGAGCGGACAGAGCAAGCACACCCACGGGCGGGCCGGGCACGGTTGTCCCTTCGGACCGTGCAGGCCCGACAGCTGGTCGCCGCAGGCGGCGGTGAACACATCTCGTGCTCCGCCGACTAGCGCGTCCAGGGCCTCGTCGTTCAGACCCAGGGCGGCGACCTTCTCGGGGTAGTCGCGGACCAACACGGCAACGTCCTCGTCGGCCAGGACCACCGGTGCCTCGGCCCGTCGCAGCATGTCGTTCTGTGCTTCGGCGATGATCTCGTCAACGAGCTCGCGCTGCTTCGGGGTCCCGGCCTTCAGATAGTGGTCGCCTTCGACCTGAGGACTTCGGTTGGGATCCAGGGTCGCGCGCCTGCTGCCCGCCCATGCTCGGCGGTCCCGCATCGAGTCGTAGGTGGTGCGGATCCGGTGCATGTTCATGGCCAGCGGTTTCCCGTCGTCCCCCATCAGCCCTCGGTCCACGACCCACTGCCGGATCGTGGTGACGGTGGCCGGCCGTGTGACCCAGGGACCGTGGTCGTGCGGGTCGTAGCGCACCCAGAGCGCCTCCCGGGCATCTGGCGGAGCGAACTGGCGAGCCAGCGCGGAGTGATCGGTCCACTGCCGCAGCAAGCGGGTCGCCCGGGTGGTCAGCGTCCGGCTCTCCTCGGCCGTGCGGCCCTTGATGTAGTTGAGCAGGATCGTTCGGTCACCGGCCCAGTCGACATCAGTCAGCCCAAGGTCATCCAGACCGTCCGGCACGATGCCGGTGTAGACCCCGAACAGCAGCCGGTAGCCGAGCATGGTGCTGACATTGGGGAAGAGCTTGGCGGCCTCCCAGCTGCGACGCCAGCGAAACCTCGTCCGGGGCAGCCCTGAGGGATGCGACGAGGACCAGGTCGCGAACGGAGCCGCCTCCACCGGCCCCAGTTGGGCATAGAGCCAGAGCATGTTCGCGTCCGTCCAGCCGTCACCCTCGCGGGGGTCCCGGGCCGACTCGGCCGTCTTCACCGCCAGCCGGTGGGCCGCATACGACTCCTTGACCGCGGTGCGGCAAACCTCGGTCAGGCGTGCCCACTCGGTCTCGCTGTAGGGCTGCAGGTATTTGCGGTCACGGCGGCGGTCCGAGACGAACCTCCGGCCGTCGACCAGTTCACGGACATCGGGACGCAGTACCCCCTGGAGATCATCAAGGCGTCGCAGCATCATCCGTGCACGGCTTTCCTGCACCGGCCGGTGCTTCCCACTCATCCAGAGCGCGGCCAGACGGCCACGAGTCAGCTCGGCCGCACCACCGGTGAAACCCAGCTCGCTCAGACCGTTCGTGAGAACCCGGATCCCTGTCAGATAGCCGGCCAGCGTGTTCTCCTGGTCGATCCTGCCGTGCGGATGCACGAGGTCGGCTAAGCCGTGCAGCAGTTCACGAGCCAGCACCGGGTTGCGGGTGGAGACCTTCTCGCCGTGGGCCACGCTGTTCACCCACCGCGTGCAGTCGGTGCCGTCGCTGAAGATCGCGGTGATGCCCGGTGGCTCATCGATCACGGTAGCTGGCATCAGATGTCACCTTCGTCGTCTTCGTCGAATTCCTCGGCCGCCTCGCGGTCTGCTGCCCGCGACAGGGCCGTGGACCGGCTTTCTGGCGCACGCAGGTCGGCGAAGATCCGCGTTGTATCAAGACGGTTCAGGTACTTTTCCGTGGTCAGAGCACTGGAATGTCCCAACAGGTCGCGCAGGACCAGCAGCGGTTCATGGCTGGTGAGGTAGAGCGCCAGCGCGGCATCCGTGTCACCAGGCTGGACCCTCTGTGCCAAGCGCACGTAGTAGCCGGACACGAGCTTGGCCATCGTCTGCATGGCGAAGGTGTGGCGCCCTCGGTGCGGATGAACATGCGGGAACCGCGGCTCGTAGCGTTCCCGAATCCGGTCCGAGACGCGTTCGAAGACCGTGTTCCACGCGGTGAACGGCCGTCCCGGGCCACATACCGACAACAGCATCGACCCGCCGCCGGGCTCGACCAGCCGGCGACGCTCACCCGGCCCCAGGTCCTCCCACTGCATGCGGACGCCGTTGATCCGGCCGCCCCGGGCATCGGCCTCGGTCACGATCAGCGGCTCACCCCAGCGGGCCGGCGGCATCCACGTCGAGCCCGCCACGGCGGTCGCACGCTCGAATGCCAGGTAGCCGTGGAGCTCGACAAGCGTGTCGTAGTCGACCCACGTGTTGCGGAACTTTCCGCCCTTGGTGATGGCCCACGGCAGCGGCACTAGCGTCGGGATCTCGGTCCGCCGCTTCGGCAATGCCGGAACCTCGCAGGCCAGCAGGTAGGTGAACTCCTGCTTGCGCGGTCCGGAGGCGAACAGGAACCGGCCCACAGCCGCATTGCGGGCCATCTCCCGGCCCCGGTAGCCGCGCTCTTCCGAACCGTCCGGCTCTAGGCGGGCCAGACCCTTGAGGAACAGGTCAGCGAAGTCGTCTTCGAGGTACTTGATCGTCACGTGCCCCTTCGCCTGGCGGCGACGGGCCTGATTGACTTTCCCCTCACACAACTGCCCCTCGAAGAGGCCCGTGGCGTGGTCGTAGGTGAACGGCAAGGCGGTGGCGTATCCGTTCTCGATCGCCCAGGAGTAGAACTTGCCGAGCATGGCCATGTGCTGGTTCCACGTCGACGCCCTGAACCGGGCCTCAAGAGGTCCCCGGGCGCGATGGACCGCGTAGGTACCCAGCAGGGCCTTGAGCCGATCCCTGCCATCAAACAGACCTACTCCGTGCTCGTCGCCGAACTCCATCCACTCGCGCACGGCGCGGACGTACGACGGCCACGAGTTGTCCGACGGGACCTTGTTGGTCGGTAACTCACAGGCCCAGCGGTTCACGACCGCGGATGGACGCAGCCCTTGATCGTCCTCGAAGAGCAGGTCTTCATCGAAGATCAACGACATGCCTTCGGGGATGACCGGCTTGAACTCCAGTCCCCAGGTCTCCCAACCGGAAGACGAGTAGATCACTTGTTGCATGCCCGGGGACGCTACCCGGCGGGACACCCTTCCCGGGCCCCAACAAACAATCTCTGACCATGGGCTTCGCTCTCAAAGCGACACTGCAACTAAGCAGAAACAACCCAGCTGAGCACCCGCAGCGAGTGCAGTTCAGGCAGCGACTCCTCCAGAGCGCCCCCGCCGACCCGCCCGCGTGAGGAGGCGAACGCGGGCCAGCGCAGCCCGTCGGCCGTCTCACCGCCGAGGAGTACGTCGAGTCCGCCGCCCAGCGGATCGGCGTCCACGAGGAGTGTGCGCAGCCCCTCGCGCGCTGAGGTGACGGCGAGCGCGCACGCGAGCGTGGACGCTCCGGCCCCGCCGCGGCCGCCGATGACGCCCACGGTGAGGGCGGGCCGGCCGACGCCCTCGGCCACATCGGCGATGCGGTCGACGAGCCACTGCTCGCCGTCGGGCAGCATCAGGACGTGCTCGGCGCCGATCTCGACGGCCCGCCGCCACACCCCGGAGTCGTCCTGGTCCCGGCCGACGAGGACGACTCCCCTTCTGCGCGCGGCCCCGCGTACCCGCCGTGCGGCGTCGTCGCCCACGAGGACGAGCGGCGCGGCCTCCCAGCCGCCTCTGCGGTCGGGTACCCCGTGGTGCACCTCGGGTGTGGCGCCCGCCGCCGCGCACAGGCGCAGCAGGTCGTCGAGGAGTTCGCTGTCCTCGGTGACGATCAGCGGTCCGCCCTGCCGCCCTCCGGCGGCCGGCGGCGGATCGTGTGTGACGGCTCCGGCCACGGTCTCCATCCCCCTTCACTGCGTGACTCGCACGGCCCCTGCGGCCCCGCGATTCCCAACGTGGGAGAACCGGCAAGGCGGCCTCCCTTTGAACGGCCGACACCAACCGGCCAAACGCCCCCGGCAATCGGAGCCGGGCCATGAACCCGCCCCGAGCCGGGTGCGCTGGAATCACGGTGCAGTGATCCCGGAAATCGTGTGGATCTTGGTGGATAACTGTGGACGCCTCGACGGTTGTGAATATCGCCGTCACCCATACCGGTGACGCCCGCAGGCCCTCAGTGCGACTTTCCACAGAGCAGCCCGATGACTACGGAACGTGATGAACCATGGGCATGTCAACAACCCGCTCGAAGCGGCAGCAGAGCGGCAAAACCGGCCGCGCGAAGAAGGAGAAAACCCATCCGGACATGCGACGACCCCCGCCGGGGGGGAGAGCGGGGGTCGTCCCCACGGCCGACTCGGGGGGGGAGGAGTCGGGCCGGGTTAGCACGGTCGCGAACGATCCGTGACTTCCATGGTGTACCCGAGAGCCCTCTCAGGCAAACCCACGCGCCCCACCTTACGCCGAATGGGCTGCCCCTATGCTCAAGGGCGTGGAAAACCACTCCTTGCCCCGCACAGCGGCCTTCTTTGACCTGGACAAGACGGTCATTGCGAAGTCGAGCACGCTCACGTTCAGCAAGTCGTTCTACCAAGGCGGTCTGATCAACCGCAGGGCCGTCTTGCGAACTGCATATGCCCAGTTCGTCTTCCTGGTCGGCGGCGCCGATCACGACCAGATGGAGCGCATGCGCGCCTACCTCTCCGCGCTGTGCCGCGGCTGGAACGTGCAGCAGGTCAAGGAGATCGTCGCCGAGACGCTGCACGACCTGATCGACCCGATCATCTACGACGAGGCCGCCTCCCTCATCGAGGAGCACCACACCGCCGGCCGCGACGTGGTGATCGTGTCCACCTCGGGCGCGGAGGTGGTCGAGCCGATCGGCGAGCTGCTCGGCGCGGACCGCGTCGTGGCGACCCGCATGGTCGTGGGCGAGGACGGCTGCTTCACCGGCGAGGTGGAGTACTACGCCTACGGCCCCACCAAGGCCGAGGCCATCAGGGAGCTGGCCGCGTCCGAGGGTTACGACCTCAGCCGCTGCTACGCCTACAGCGACTCGGCGACCGACGTGCCGATGCTGGAGTCCGTCGGCCATCCCCACGCCGTGAACCCGGACCGCGCGCTGCGCCGCGAGGCCCTCGCGCGCGGCTGGCAGATCCTGGACTTCCACCGTCCGGTCCGGCTCAAGCAGCGGATCCCCGCATTCTCAGTCCCGCCCCGTCCGGCGCTCGTCGCGGTCGCCGCGATAGGCGCCGCCGCGGCCACGGCCGGCCTCGTCTGGTACGCGAACCGGCGCCGGGCGACCGTCGTTTGACCTGGGCGACACGAAGTCCTATTTGAACGCAAAAGTAAAGAAGTGCAGTCTGGACTTCCGCTTACTCCGGGGCAGGAGTACAAAGGACTCAACGGCCCGCGAGACCAAGGACATCCGAGAGGATCACCTTAATTACGCATTTGGCCCCACGGACCGAGCATGAACACCGGGCACCCACGCGACGTCGACCCGTCGATTACGGGCCAGCCGCACCAGGGACGGGCAAAGTTCCCGACCTGATGGGCATATATCGAGGACGCTTGGTACCCCGATGCTCATGCCAGCGGCGGTACGAGTTCTCGTACCGCCGCATTTATGTGCCGACCCGGTCCTGCTGTCACGCAGCTCCGCGCTGCAACGCCTCGCACACCGCCGTCGACTCGCGTGCCCCCAGCTCGACCGCCCTGCCGCAGTGGGCGATCCAGGCGGCCATGCCCTCCGGTGTGCCGGACACGTACCCGTCGAGGGCTTCCAGGTAGGCCTCACGCCCCAGCTCGGCGTGGCCCACCTCGGCCGGGCAGACCGACTTCGGGTCCAGGCCGCTGCCGATCAGGACGATGCGTTCGGCCGTGCGGGCGACCAGGCCGTTGTGGGACGTGAAAGGACGCAGCGCGAGGAGTTCGCCGTGCACGACGGCGGCCGTCACCAGCGCCGGCGCGCTGCCGCCTGCGATGATCAGCTCGGCCAGCCCCTCCAGCCGGCCATGCGCCTCGGCCGCGCTCGGCAGCGACAGCCCGACGAGCGGCTCGTCGACCTGCTCGCCCTCCTGCCGCGGCCGTCCCACCTGGTCGGCCTTGTCGGCCGCCGCCACCAGGTGCAGCCGGGCCAGGACCCGCAGGGGCGACTGCCGCCAGATGGACAGCAGCTGACCCGCCTCCGCGGTGAGCCGCAGGGAGGCGCCCACGGTGCGCGCCTCGTCGCCGCTGAAGTCCGTACGCCGACGGACCTCCTCCAGTGCCCAGTCAGCGCCGGCCAGCGCCGCCGAGCCACGGGCGCCGCGCAGCGCCGCCTCCGAAGTGATCGCGTTACTGCGCCGCCGCATGATCCGGTGCCCGTAGACCCGGTCCACGGACTTGCGCACGGACTCCACGGAATCGGCCACCCCGGGCAGCGCCCCCAGGGCCGCGAGAGGGTCGGCGGTCGCGCCTGCTGTACTCATGAGTACGACCCTACGCACCCCGGGGGCCCGCCCCACGGCGGAGTGGCCATCTTCACTCGGGCCGCTACCTCGCAGCCGGAGCCCCGGGCACGCCCTTCGGGGCCGGGGCGGGCCGGCCCGCGAGGAACGACGCCCAGCCCTGCTTCGGCGCCTCGCCGACCTTCAGCCTGCGCAGCCTCTCCAGCGTCGCCGGGTCCTGGGCGTCCAGCCAGTCCGCGAGCTGCCGGAACGACACACAGCGCACCTCCTCCTTGGTGCACACCGTCTCGATGACCTCCTCGACGGCCCGCATGTAGGTGCCGCCGTTCCAGGACTCGAAGTGGTTGCCGATGATCAGGGGCGCACGGTTGCCGTCGTAGGCCCGGTAGAAGCCCTTGAGCAGGCCGTCACGCATCTGGTCGCCCCAGAAGTCATGCATGGCGGGGTTGCCCTGGGTGGTGGTGCCCGACTGGTTGACCATGAAGTTGTAGTCCATGGTGAGCTGCTCGAAGGAGTGGCCGGGGAACGGCACGAGCTGCATGGACAGGTCCCACAGTCCCTGCTTCCGCTTCGGCCACACCTGGTCGGTGACGCCGCTCGTGTCGTAGCGGAAGCCCAGGTCGCGGGCCGCCTCCATGAAGTTGCGCTGGCCTTCGAGGCAGGGGGTGCGGGCGCCGATGAGCTCCTTGTCGTAGTCGAAGGGCAGCGGGGACGCGTTCTTCATCCCGGCGTTGGTCTTCCAGGTCTTCACGAACTGCTTGGCCTGGGCGACCTCGTCCTTCCAGTCCTGCACGGACCACTCGCCGACCCCGCCGCCGCTGCCGCAGAAGTGGCCGTTGAAGTGGGTGCCGATCTCGTTGCCCTCCAGCCACGCCAGGCGCAGCTGCTTCACGGTGGCGGCGATGCCGCGGCGGTCGCTGAAGCCGATGTCGGAGCGGCCCGGGGAGTGCTGGGGCGGCCGGTAGAGGTCCCTCTTCTCCTCCGGCAGCAGGTACACGCCGCTCAGGAAGTAGGTCATGGTCGCGTTGTTCTGCCGGGCGACCTTGCGGAAGTGGGAGAACAGCCTCTGGCTGTCCTCGCCGGCGCCGTCCCAGGAGAAGACGACGAACTGCGGGGGCTTCTGGCCGGGCCGCAGCCGCTCGGGTCTGGGCAGGTGGGGCTGCGCACCGGTGTAAGCGGTGGAGCCGTCTCCGATCAGCCGGACCGCGCTCTTCGGCGCCTTGGCCGGCTTCGCCTTCTGCGGGGCGGGGGCCTCCTGCCGCGATGTGCCGGTCCCGCAGCCGGCGAGCGATGCGGCGCAGAGCGCGGCGATCACGGAGCCCGCGGCGATCCTGTGGGTGGCTGCCATGTTCCGCCCACCTTCTTCCTTCTCTCGGGTGCGGACAGCGCCGCCAAATTCGCACGAGACCGAGAAGGAATTAGTGCGACAAGCCGATCACATGGCCACTTCACTCTCTGGGGTGATTTATTCGCCCATTTGCCCGTAAAGTCCTTGCTTCCCCTTTACTCTGCATTACGATCCGTTTACCGAGCGTTGAATCATCCCGCCGATTTACACCGTGACCACGGCCGCGACCGGCCCCCGCCCTGAGCGGAGAGCCCCGTTGCGCGACCGCGCAGCCCCGGAGGAGACGGGAAAGAACATGTCAGCCTGCGTCCCCACCCGTGCCGCCGATCCGAACCGGACCGAACGCACCCATCCACCCCACAGCCCGCCGCCGGGCGGCCCCCGCCGCTTCCGGATCGCGGGTGCCGACGTGTCGGCCTCGATCGCGGTCTTCCTGATCGCCCTGCCCCTGTCCCTGGGCATCGCCCTCGCCACCGGCGCACCGCTCCAGGCCGGCCTCGTCGCCGCCGCCGTGGGCGGGCTCGTCGCCGGACGGCTCGGCGGCTCCCCGCTCCAGGTGAGCGGGCCGGCCGCCGGACTCACCGTCGTCACCGCCGATCTCATCCAGCGCTACGGCTGGCGGACGACCTGCGCCATCACGGTCCTCGCCGGCCTCGCCCAACTCGGCCTGGGCTGCCTGCGCGTGGCCCGTGGCGCCCTCGCCGTCAGCCCCGCCATCGTGCACGGCATGCTCGCCGGGATCGGCGTGACCATCGCCGTCGCCCAGCTGCACATCGTGCTCGGCGGCACACCGCAGAGTTCCGTCCCGGACAACCTCCGCGCCCTGCCCGCCCAGTTGGCGGACATGGGCCTCGCGGCCGTGTCGGTGAGCGCGCTGACCCTGGCGCTGCTGCTGCTCTGGCCGAGACTGCCCGGCCGGGCCGGACACCTGCTGCGCAAGGTCCCGGCCGCGCTCGTCGCCGTGGCCGGAGCCAGCGCGGCCGCCGCCCTCGCCGGGCTCCGCCTGCCCAAGGTCGACCTGCCGACCTGGAGCAACCACGCCCTGGCCGGGCTGCCCGAGGGTCCCGTGCTCGGCCTCGTCGCCGCGGTGCTCACCACCACGCTGGTGTGCAGCGTGCAGTCGCTGCTCGGCGCGGTCGCCGTGGACAAGCTGGTGGCCGGCCGCCCGGGTCTGCCCGCCCGCGTCCGGCGCTCCGACCTCGACCGCGAACTGCTCGGGCAGGGCGCCGCCAACATCGTCTCCGGCTCCCTCGGCGGACTGCCCATCGCGGGCGTGGCCGTGCGGACTTCGGCGAATGTGCACGCGGGCGCGGTGAGCCGGAACTCCACGATGCTGCACGGCGTTCTCGTAGTGATCGCCGCGCTGCTGATGGTCCCGATCCTGGAGCTCATCCCGCTCGCCTCGCTCGCCGCCCTGGTGATGGCCGTCGGCATCCAGATGGTGTCCCTGCACCACATCCGCACGGTGACGCGCCACCGAGAGGTGTGGGTCTACGCCGTCACGACCCTGGGCGTGGTGTCCCTCGGCGTTCTCCAGGGCGTGGCCCTGGGCATCGCCATGGCCGTCGGCGTCGCCCTGCACCGCCTCACCCGCACCCGCATCACGCACGAAGAGACGGAAGGAGTCCATCACGTACACGTCAGAGGACAGTTGACGTTTCTCGCGGTGCCACGGCTCAGCCGGGCCCTGCATCTCGTACCCCACGGGGCCGACACCGTCGTCGAGCTGGACGGGTCGTTCATGGACCACGCGGCGTACGAGACGTTGCAGGACTGGCAGAAGACGCACACCGCGCAGGGCGGCACCGTCGAGATCACCGGCCGGCACCCCGGCACCCGCATCTCCGAGCCCCAAGCCGTCACCGGCTGCCGCTGCCGGCCCTGGACGCCCTGGCGCAACCACCAGTGCGACCGCCCCCAGCCCGCTCCCCTTGCCCGCAACGACCGGGGCGGGACGGACCGCACCGAGCCGGACCCGGCAGGCACCGGCGGAGCCAGTGGGCACGAACTGGTGCGTGGCATCAGCGCGTTCCAGCGCAACACCGCGCCCTTGGTCCGCAGCGAGCTGGCCCGGCTGGCGCGAGAGGGGCAGCGGCCGTCGCAGCTCTTCCTGACCTGCGCCGACTCACGACTGGTCACATCGATGATCACCTCCAGCGGTCCAGGCGACCTGTTCGTCGTGCGCAACGTGGGCAACCTCGTCCCACGGCCGGGCGAGGAGAGCGGCGACGACTCGGTCGCGGCCGCGATCGAGTACGCCGTCGACGTGCTGCGGGTGCGGTCCATCACGGTGTGCGGGCACTCGGGCTGCGGCGCCATGCAGGCGCTGCTCAACTCCGAACCCGGCGGCGCCCAGACCCCGCTGAAGCGGTGGCTGCGGCACGGGCTGCCGAGCCTGGAGCGCATGGCCGACGACAGCCTGCCGTGGGGCAGCCTGGCCGGGCGGGCGCCCGAGGACGCGGTCGAGCAGCTCTGCCTGACCAACGTGGTCCAGCAGTTGGAGCACCTGCGCGCCCACGACTCGGTGGCCCGGGCCCTCGACGAGGGCACGCTGGAGTTGCACGGGATGTACTTCCACGTGGGCGAGGCCGAGGCCTACCTGCTCACCGAGACGGACGACGGCGTCGTCTTCGACCGCGTACGCGAGGCGGACCTGACGGCGTGAGCGCGTGACGTCGTGAGCCCGTGTCGCCGTGACGTCGTGAGCCTGTGTCGGCGAGACGTCGTAAGTCCGTGTCGGCGTCTGCCCGGCACGGGCGCGGGTGAGCGGCCCGGACGGCCTCACGGCCCCGACGGGGCCCGACGGCCTGCGGGGGCCGCACACCCCCACCGCCTGCGCACCACACCCCGCCCCCTTGGGTGACGCGCGTTACACAGGCTGAACTTTCCCAGGTCGGCGTCCGTGGGTACGGATGACGCCGGCCGCCGACACCACAGCCCGACAGGTCTAAACCAATCGGCAGTCGGCCCTTGTCATCGCACCCCCGGGTCTGATGAGCTGTGGCCTGGGACACAACGGACACCCTGGGAAAGGCAGATGCCGTGAGCAACGAAAGCCTGGCCAACCTGCTCAAGGAAGAGCGCAGGTTCGCACCCCCCGCCGACCTGGCCGCGAACGCCAACGTCACCGCGGAGGCGTATGAACAGGCCAAGGCTGACAGGCTCGGCTTCTGGGCCGAGCAGGCCCGTCGGCTGACCTGGGCCAAGGAGCCCACCGAGACGCTCGACTGGTCGAACCCGCCGTTCGCCAAGTGGTTCAAGGACGGCGAGCTCAACGTCGCCTACAACTGTGTCGACCGCCATGTGGAGGTCGGGCACGGCGACCGTGTCGCGATCCACTTCGAGGGCGAGCCCGGCGACGGCCGCGCCATCACCTACGCCGAGCTCAAGGACGAGGTCTCCAAGGCCGCCAACGCGCTGCTGGAACTGGGAGTTCAGGCCGGCGACCGGGTCGCCGTCTACATGCCGATGATCCCCGAGACGGCGATCGCGATGCTGGCCTGCGCCCGCATCGGCGCCGCGCACTCCGTCGTCTTCGGCGGTTTCTCCTCGGACGCGCTCGCCACCCGTATCCAGGACGCCGACGCGCGCGTGGTCATCACCTCGGACGGCGGCTACCGGCGCGGCAAGCCGTCCGCGCTGAAGCCGGCCGTGGACGAGGCCGTCGAGAAGGCGGGCAACGTGGAGCACGTCCTGGTCGTGCGCCGCACGGGCCAGGAGGTCGCCTTCACCGAGGGCCGCGACGTGTGGTGGCACGACATCGTGCAGCGGCAGAGCGCCGAGCACACCCCGCAGGCGTTCAACGCCGAGCACCCGCTGTTCATCCTCTACACCTCGGGCACCACGGGTAAGCCGAAGGGCATCCTGCACACCTCCGGCGGCTACCTCACCCAGACCGCCTACACCCACCACGCCGTCTTCGACCTCAAGCCGGAGACGGACGTCTACTGGTGCACCGCCGACGTCGGCTGGGTCACCGGCCACTCGTACATCGTCTACGGCCCGCTCGCGAACGGCGCGACGCAGGTGATGTACGAGGGCACCCCCGACACGCCGCACCAGGGCCGCTTCTGGGAGATCGTGCAGAAGTACGGCGTGACGATCCTCTACACCGCGCCGACCGCGATCCGCACGTTCATGAAGTGGGGCGACGACATCCCCGCCAAGTTCGACCTGTCCAGCCTGCGCGTGCTGGGCTCGGTGGGCGAGCCGATCAACCCCGAGGCGTGGATCTGGTACCGCAAGAACATCGGCGGCGACCGCACCCCGATCGTCGACACCTGGTGGCAGACCGAGACCGGCTCGATGATGATCACCCCGCTGCCGGGCGTGACCGCGACCAAGCCCGGCTCCGCGCAGACCCCGCTGCCCGGCATCGCCGCGACGGTCGTCGACGACGAGGCCAACGAGGTGCCCAACGGCGGTGGCGGCTACCTGGTGCTGACCGAGCCGTGGCCGTCGATGCTGCGCACCATCTGGGGCGACGACCAGCGGTTCATCGACACGTACTGGTCGCGCTTCGAGGGCAAGTACTTCGCCGGTGACGGTGCCAAGAAGGACGACGACGGCGACATCTGGCTGCTCGGCCGGGTCGACGACGTCATGCTCGTGTCCGGGCACAACATCTCCACCACGGAGGTCGAGTCCGCGCTCGTCTCCCACCCCTCGGTCGCCGAGGCGGCCGTGGTCGGCGCGGCGGACGAGACGACGGGGCAGGCGATCGTCGCCTTCGTGATCCTGCGCGGCACGGCCTCCGAGACCGAGACCCTGGTCGACGAGCTGCGCGCGCACGTCGGCACCGCCCTCGGCCCGATCGCCAAGCCCAAGCGGATCCTGCCGGTGGCCGAGCTGCCCAAGACCCGCTCCGGCAAGATCATGCGGCGTCTGCTGCGGGACGTCGCCGAGAACCGCCAGCTCGGTGACGTCACCACGCTGACCGACTCCACGGTCATGGACCTGATCCAGGCCAAGCTCCCGGCCGCGTCCAGCGAGGACTGATCACCGCACAGGCATGGCGCTGCGGACGAAGGGGCACCCGGCGATCGGACGCCGAGTGCCCCTTCGGTACCCCGGTGGCGATCACCGGGTGCGTTCGGCCACATGTTTTCCTAGGATGTCTCCCTAGGGTGTTTACCTGAACTAAGAAAAACAATTGCTCCATGGTGCGCCGGGAAGTCTGGTCGGCATGTGTTCAGCCCTGCCCACCGACCGGAGGTCTCCCCCGTGACCGCGCCCCGCCCCTCCACCCCCCGCAAGGTCCTCGGCCGGCTCTCCCTCCCCGAGCGGACCTACGTGGCGGACGCGCTGCGCACCGAGACCGTCGGTGGTGTGCTGCTGCTCGCCGCCGCAGTCACCGCGCTGCTGTGGGCGAACATCCCCGCACTCCACGACAGCTACGAGAGCGTCTCCCACTTCCACGTCGGCCCCGCCGCCCTCGGCCTGGACCTGTCGGTCGCGCACTGGGCCGCCGACGGGCTGTTGGCCATCTTCTTCTTCGTCGCCGGGATCGAACTCAAACGCGAGCTCGTCGCGGGTGATCTGCGCGATCCCAAGGCCGCCGCGCTGCCGGTCGTCGCCGCGCTGTGCGGGATGGCCGTACCGGCGCTCGTCTACGTCCTCACCAACGTCACCGGAGGCGGTTCCCTGGCCGGCTGGGCCGTGCCCACCGCCACCGACATCGCCTTCGCGCTCGCGGTGCTCGCGCTCATCGGCACCTCCCTGCCGAGCGCGCTGCGGGCCTTCCTGCTCACGCTCGCCGTCGTCGACGACCTCTTCGCGATCCTGATCATCGCGGTGTTCTTCACCGACGACCTGAACTTCGCCGCGCTCGGCGGCGCCGTCGCGGGTCTGGTCCTCTTCTGGCTGCTGCTGCGCAAGGGCGTACGCGGCTGGTACGTGTACGTGCCGCTCGCGCTCGTCATCTGGGCGCTGATGTACAACAGCGGCATCCACGCCACCATCGCCGGTGTCGCCATGGGGCTGATGCTGCGCTGCCACCGCCACGAGGGTGAGGACCACTCCCCCGGCGAGCACATCGAGCACCTCGTACGGCCCCTGTCGGCAGGGCTGGCCGTACCGTTGTTCGCCCTGTTCAGCGCGGGTGTCTCGGTGTCCGGCGGCGCGCTCGTCGAGGTGTTCGCCACGCCGGAGACGCTCGGCGTGGTCCTCGGACTCGTCGTCGGCAAGACGCTCGGCATCTTCGTCGGCACGTGGCTGACGGCCCGTTTCACCCGGGCCTCGCTCAGCGACGATCTCGCCTGGGCGGACGTGTTCGCGGTGGCGAGTCTCGCCGGCATCGGCTTCACGGTCTCGCTGCTGATCGGCGAACTGGCCTTCGAGGGCGACGAGACGATGACCGGCCAGGTCAAGGCCGCCGTGCTGCTGGGCTCGCTCATCGCCGCGACACTCGCGACGGTCCTGCTGAAGATCCGCAACGCCAAGTACCGCCGCCTGTACGAGGCCGAGGAGCGCGACGAGGACCTCGACGGCATCCCGGACGTCTACGAGGAGGACGACCCGGCGTACCACGAGCGCCTGGCCGCCCTCTACGAACGCAAGGCCGCCGACCACCGCCGGATCGCCCAGGAGAAGGCGGCCGCGCGCCACGGGCTTGCCGAAGTACCGGGCGGGGCAGGCGATGACCACCACCGTCCGGCATGATCTGACGGGACGGTACAAAAGACGGGACCGTACGCAGTCAGGCCCTACGCAGTCGGACGACTGCGGCCGGTCAGGCAAAGACGCGGAAATCGGACCGTACGCAGAAGAGGGAGACCGCGATGAGCGCACCCGACGGCAGCCCGGTCGGCGCCGAACGCACCATCGGCCAGCTGTTCGCCTCGGCGACGGCGGAAATGTCGGCGCTGGTGCACGACGAGATCGCGCTGGCGAAGGCGCAGCTCAAGCAGGACGTGAAGCGCGGCGCGACCAGCGGCGGCGCCTTCTCGATGGCGGGGGCGGTACTGCTGTTCTCCCTGCCGATGCTGAACTTCGCGCTGGCGTACGGCATCCGCACCTGGAGCGACTGGAACCTCGCGATCTGCTTCCTGCTGTCCTTCGCGGCGAACGTGCTGGTCGCGGTCGTGCTCGCGCTGATCGGCGTGGTCTTCGCGAAGAAGGCCAAGAAGAGCAAGGGCCCGCAGAAGGTCGCCGCCTCGATGAAGGAGACCGCGGGCGTCCTGCAGAAGGCCAAGCCGCACCCGCGTCCGGAGCTCGCGCAGGACCGGGTCCCCGAGGCCATCGAGGCTGTGGCACGCTCGTCGTCATGACCGACCCCGCCACACCTTCGGCACAACCGGCCTCGGCCGTGCGGCTGGACGGCCCCTGGAGCCACCGCGACGTCGCCGCCAACGGCGCCCGCTTCCACATCGCCGAGCTGGGTGACGGGCCGCTGGTCCTGCTCCTGCACGGCTTCCCGCAGTTCTGGTGGACCTGGCGGCACCAGCTGGTGGCGCTCGCCGACGCGGGCTTTAGGGCCGTCGCCATGGACCTGCGGGGCGTCGGGGGCAGCGACCGCACGCCGCGCGGTTACGACCCCGCCAACCTCGCGCTCGACGTCACCGGCGTCATCCGCTCCCTCGGCGAGCCCGACGCCGCGCTGGTCGGCCACGACCTGGGCGGGTACCTCGCGTGGACGGCCGCCGCGATGCGCCCCAAGCTGGTGCGGCGGCTGGCCGTCGCGTCCATGCCACATCCGCGGCGCTGGCGCTCGGCCATGCTGCGGGACGTCAAGCAGACCCGCGCCGGTTCACACATCTGGGGGTTCCAGCGGCCCTGGATCCCGGAGCGGCAGCTCACCGCCGGCGACGGGGCGCTGGTGGCCGAGCTGATCCAGGACTGGTCCGGGCCGCGCCCGCCGGAGGAGGAGGCGCTGGAGATCTACCGCCGGGCCATGTGCATCCCCTCCGCCGCGCACTGCGCGGTCGAGCCGTACCGCTGGATGGTGCGCTCCCTGGCCCGCCCGGACGGCATCCAGTTCAACCGCCGGATGAAGCGCCCCGTGCGTGTACCGACGCTCCATCTGCACGGCTCGCTCGACCCCGTGATGCGCACGCGCAGCGCGGCCGGATCCGGCGAGTATGTCGAAGCCCCGTACCGCTGGCGCCTGTTCGACGGCCTCGGCCACTTCCCGCACGAGGAGGACCCGGTCGCGTTCTCCTCGGAACTCATCAACTGGCTGAAGGATCCCGAACCCGATCGGTGACCGGGTGACCGCGACCGGTATCCGCACGTGAACGCTTGTGCTACGAACGGCCAATTGCCTGGCGCATAGGCCAATTGGACGCCCCGGGGGCGGTTATCGACCATGAGGCGGGGGCACACGTCGGGGTATGGGCTGGACGCACGACTACAGTGACGCAAGCCGCAATCGCCGCTCGGCGGGCGGTGCGAACCCCCACCAGCGAAGCGGCGCACCGCAGATGGCGACCGCGGACCCCAGGGTCGGGATCCCGCGCATCCTCCGCCGCCGGGCCCGCTGGGTCTCCGTACGTCTGCGCCACACACGCGACTGAGGCGTCACCCGCGTGAGTGACCCGTCGGCTGCCCCGCTCCAGCACCACACCTAGAGCGCGCAGCTGTCGCTGCCCACCTGCTGGTTGGCGTTGCGCCCCTTGGTGATGTCCTCCTGGATCTCGTCCACGGTCAGCGCGTAACCCGTCTCGACGTCGTCGAGGGACTTGGCGAAGACTACGCCGTAGACCTTGCCGTCGGGTGTGAGCAGCGGGCCGCCGGAGTTGCCCTGGCGGACGGTCGCGTAGAGGGAGTAGACGTCGCGGCGGACCGTGCCGCGGTGGTAGATGTCCGGGCCGTTGGCCGTGATGCGGCCACGCACGCGTGCGGCACGCACGTCGTACGCCCCGTTCTCCGGGAAGCCCGCGACGATCGCGCCGTCGCCGCTGCCCGCGTCCTCGGTGGTGAACCGCAGCGCGGGCGCCTCCAGGTCCGGCACGTCCAGTACGGCGATGTCGCGCCGCCAGTCGTAGAGCACGACCGTGGCGTCGTACTTCTTGCCCTCGCCGCCTATCTGCACGGTGGGCTCGTCGACCCCGCCCACCACGTGCGCGTTGGTCATCACGCGGCGGTCGTCGAAGACGAAGCCGGTGCCCTCCAGGACCTTGCCGCAGCTCGGGGCGGTGCCCATGACCTTGACGATGGAGCGCTGGGCGCGGGTGGCCACCGGGCTGTTCGCCAGGGCCGGGTCCGGCGGCTGGACGTCGGTGATCGGCTCGTTCGCGAACGGGCTGAAGACCTGCGGGAAGCCGTTCTGCGCGAGGACCGACGAGAAGTCCGCGAACCAGGTGGCGGCCTGGTCCGGCAGCGCCTGGGAGACGCCGAGCAGCACCTTGGAGTTGCGGACCTCCTTGCCGAGCGTCGGCAGCGTGGTGCCCGCGAGGGCCGAACCGATCAGCCAGGCGACCAGGAGCATCGCCACGACGTTGACGAGCGCACCGCCGGTGGCGTCCAGGGCCCGGGCCGGGGACCAGGTGATGTGCCGGCGCAGCTTGTTGCCGAGGTGCGTGGTGAGGGCCTGGCCGACGGATGCGCAGACGATGACGACGACGACCGCGACGACGGCCGCGGTCGTGCTCACCTCCGCGTTGTCCGTGATCGCGTCCCAGATGACGGGCAGCGCGTACACGGCGACGAGACCGCCGCCCAGGAAGCCGATCACCGACAGGATGCCGACGACGAATCCCTGGCGGTACCCGACGACCGCGAACCACACGGCGGCGACCAGCAACAAGATGTCCAGCACGTTCACGAAGGCCACCCTGTCATGCGCGCCAGTCGAGCGGGACCTGCTTCTCGCGGTCCCAGGGCCGCTCCCAGCCCGAGTAGTGCAGCAGCCGGTCGATGATTCCGGCCGTGAAACCCCAGACAAGTGCCGATTCGACCAGGAATGCCGGACCTCGGTGGCCGCTGGGGTGGACGGTGGTGGCGCGGTTGGCGGGATCCGTGAGATCCGCCACGGGGACGGTGAAGACCCTGGCGGTCTCGTTCGGATCGACGACCCCGACCGGGCTGGGCTCGCGCCACCAGCCCAGCACCGGGGTGACGACGAAGCCGCTGACCGGGATGTACAGCCGGGGCAGGACGCCGAACAGCTGGACGCCGGAGGGGTCGAGGCCGGTCTCCTCCTCCGCCTCCCGCAGGGCCGCCCGCAGCGGGCCGTCGCCACGCGGGTCGCCGTCCTCCGGGTCGAGGGCGCCGCCGGGGAAGGAGGGCTGGCCGGCGTGCGAGCGCAGGGAGTGCGCGCGCTCCATGAGCAGCAGCTCCGGCCCGCGCTCGCCCTCACCGAAGAGGACCAGCACGGCGGACTGCCGCCCGGCGCCGTCCTCCGGCGGCAGGAAGCGGCTCAGCTGCCGCGGCCGGACCGTCTCCACGGCGTGCACCACCGGGTCCAGCCAGCCGGGCAGGCCCTCCTTGCTCACCGTCACCGGCCCGCCCTGTGTGTCGCTCGCCCGTGTCATCGCCACCCCTGTCGTCCTGCCGCTTCCAACGCGCGGCGGCCCTGAGATCGTTCCGTGAACGGCCGCGATCCCCTGATCGAGGGGTTCGTGGGGCAGCTCATCCGGCCCCCAGCGGCGGCGCCGGTTTGCCGCCCGCGTCCAGGTAGGCCTGCGGGGGGTTCAGACGCTGGCCGGGGAAGCCGCCCTTCTCGTACTTGAGCAGCTTCCCGGCCTTCTCCGGGTCGGTCTCGCCCTCGCCGTACGCCGGGCAGAGCGGGGCGATCGGGCAGGCGCCGCACGCGGGCTTGCGGGCGTGGCAGATCCGGCGGCCGTGCCAGATCACGTGGTGCGAGAGGTCCGTCCAGTCGCTCTTCGGGAACAGCGCGCCGACCGCGGCCTCGATCTTGTCCGGGTCGGTCTCGGCGGTCCACTGCCAGCGGCGCACCAGGCGCTGGAAGTGCGTGTCCACGGTGATGCCGGGCCGGCCGAAGGCGTTCCCGAGGACGACGAACGCGGTCTTGCGGCCGACGCCGGGCAGCTTGACCAGGTCCTCCAGCCGACCGGGGACCTCGCCGCCGAAGCCCTCCACGAGGGCCTTGGACAGCCCTATGACCGACTTGGTCTTGGCCCGGAAGAAGCCGCACGGGCGGAGGATCTCCTCCACCTCCTCCGGGTTGGCGGCGGCCAGGTCCTCGGGGGTGGGGTACTTGGCGAAGAGGGCGGGGGTCGTCTGGTTGACGCGCAGATCGGTCGTCTGGGCGGACAGGACCGTCGCGACCACGAGCTGGAAGGGGTTGGTGAAGTCCAGCTCGGGGTGGGCGTACGGGTAGACCTCGGCGAGCTCGCGGTTGATACGGCGGGCCCGGCGGACCAGGGCCGTACGGGACTCACCACTCGGGGGGTGGACGACGGTCCTGGCCGGGGCGGTGCCCTTGATACGGGCCGTGGCCTTCTTGGGGGCGACAGTGACCTTCTTGGCGGCGGGGGCCTTTTTGGCGGGCGCGGCCTTCTTCGCAGGCACGGCCTTCTTCGCGGAAGCGGCCTTCTTCGCGGAAGCAGTCTTCTTCACCGAGGCAGCCTTCTTCGCGGACGCGGCTTTCTTCACGGCCGCAGCCTGCATGGCAGATGCCTGCTCACTCGCGGCCCCGGCCCTCCTGGCAAGCGTCTTCTTCGCCGGCGCCGACTTCCCGGAAGGCTCCGCCTCCCCTGTCGCTTTCGCCGTTTTCCTACCGCCATCGGGGCTCTGTTCGCCCACGGCGGAATCGCGACGTACAACCACCCGCGTAGCCCCCTCGGCCTGTGCTCTCACCGGCGATTTGGACACCCGGCCAGCCTAAGGCCCGGCACCGACATCCGCCCCGGACCCCGAAGATCGGCGCCCAATTGGACCCCTGCCGCGTACCCCGGGACAGGTGTGCGGCATCCTTGTGACAGATCACACTGTTTGGACCGTCCGGCAATATGGGCACCACGGTGCCTTGGTACGCGGGGGCAACAGCCCCTGAGCAGGTCGACAAGGAGAGAACTCGTGGACGACGTTCTGCGGCGCAATCCGCTCTTCGCGGCGCTCGACGACGAGCAGGCCGCGGAGCTCCGCGCCTCCATGAGTGAGGTGACCCTCGCGCGCGGTGACTCGCTGTTCCACGAAGGTGACCCCGGCGACCGCCTGTACGTGGTCACGGAGGGGAAGGTCAAGCTCCACCGCACGTCCCCCGACGGCCGCGAGAACATGCTGGCCGTGGTCGGCCCCGGCGAGCTCATCGGCGAGCTGTCGCTGTTCGACCCGGGCCCGCGCACCGCGACCGCCACGGCGCTGACCGAGGTCAAGCTGCTCGGCCTCGGCCACGGCGACCTCCAGCCCTGGTTGAACGCCCGCCCCGAGGTGGCCACGGCGCTCCTGCGCGCCGTCGCGCGCCGGCTGCGCAAGACCAACGACGCGATGTCCGACCTCGTCTTTTCGGACGTCCCGGGCCGTGTCGCCCGCGCCCTGCTGGACCTGTCCCGCCGGTTCGGCGTGCAGTCCGAGGAGGGCATCCACGTCGTCCACGACCTCACGCAGGAGGAGTTGGCCCAGCTGGTCGGCGCGTCCCGCGAGACGGTCAACAAGGCACTGGCGGACTTCGCCCAGCGCGGCTGGCTGCGCCTGGAGGCCCGCGCGGTGATCCTCCTGGACGTGGAACGCCTCGCCAAGCGCTCGCGCTGACGCGCACGCTCCCCTGGCCGCATCGGGCCCTGTCTCCTCGCGGGACGGGGCCCGACGTCGTACTCGGCACGAAAACCAGCCGCGCCGGCCTCCCCCTTCACGGCACAGTGACCGCATGGCCGGAACCCTTCGACGCCCGGGACTCGACGCCCAGGGCTTCATCGCCCGGGAGGGCTCCCTCGCGCGCGTGCCCGACGCCTTCCGTCCGGTCGTCACCGCGACGGTGCAGCGGCTGGCCGACGTGTTCGGGGCGCGGCTGCACAGCGCGTACCTCTACGGGTCGATCCCGCGCGGCACCGCGCGCGTGGGGCGCAGCGACCTCGACCTGCTGCTCGCCCTGCGTGAGGAGCCGACCGACACGGACCGGGCCGAGGCCCGTGCCCTCGGTGCGGCGCTGGACGAGGAGTTCGGGCAACTCGACGGGCACGGGACGCTGCTGTTCAGCCGGGCGCGGCTGCTGAGCGACCTGGAGCGGTGCGACCTGGGGTGGTTCGTCGCCTGCCTGTGCACCCCTCTGCTGGGCGAGGACCTGACCGCGCACCTGCCGCGTTACCGCCCCGACTCGCTGCTTGCCCGCGAGACCAACGGCGATCTGGCCCTGCTCCTCCCTCGCTGGCGCCGGCGGATCGCCGAGGCGGGCGGCACGGAAGAGGCCCGCCGTCCCCTCGTCCGCTTCATGTCCCGGCACCTCGTGCGCACGGGCTTCACCCTCGTCATGCCTCGCTGGAACGGCTGGACCAGCGACCTACGGGAGATGGCCGAGGCGTTCGCCCGGTACTACCCGCGGCGCGCCGAGCAGCTGCGGGCCGCGGCCGTCCTCGGCCGGGAGCCGACGGGGGACGCCGCCGTGCTCGCGTCGTACGTCGACGATCTGGGGCCCTGGCTCGCCGGGGAGTACGCGCGCGTGCACGGCGTCAAGGCGCCGCGTCCTTGAAGGCCCTAGATGAGCCCGTGCTCCTCCAGGTAGTCCAACTGCGCCCGTACGGACAGTTCCGCCGCCGGCCACAAGGAGCGGTCGACGTCGGCGTAGACGTGGGCGACGACCTGCCCGGGGGTCCGGTAGCCGTCCTCGACGGCCGTTTCCACCTGGGCGAGGCGATGGGCGCGGTGGGCGAGGTAGTACTCCACGGCGCCCTGGGCGTCCTCCAGGACCGGGCCGTGGCCCGGGAGCACCGTGTGGACGCCGTCGTCGACCGTGAGGGACCTGAGGCGCCGCAGGGAGTCCAGGTAGTCGCCGAGCCGGCCGTCGGGGTGGGCCACGACCGTCGTCCCGCGGCCCAGGATCGTGTCGCCGGTCAGGACCGCCCGGTCGGCGGGGAGATGGAAGCAGAGGGAGTCGGCGGTGTGGCCGGGGGTCGGGACGACCTTCAGTTCGAGGCCGCCGGTGGTGATCACGGCCCCGGCGGCCAGACCCTCGTCGCCCAGCCGCAGTGCCGGATCGAGCGCACGCACGCGCGTGCCGGTCAGTTCCGCGAACCGGGCGGCGCCCGCCGCGTGGTCGGGATGACCGTGGGTCAGCAGGGTCAGGGCGACCCGCTTGCCGGCCTGCTCGGCCGTGGCGACGACATGGCGCAGGTGCCCGTCGTCCAGCGGGCCCGGGTCGACCACCACCGCCAGGTCCGAGTCGGGCTCGGAGAGGATCCAGGTGTTGGTGCCGTCCAGGGTCATCGCCGACGGGTTGGGGGCCAGGACGTTGACGGCCCGCGCGGTGGCGGGACCGGAGAGGACCCCGCCGCGAGGCTGGCCGGGAAGGGCTGCTGCGTCCGTCATGCGGTGGCTCCACCGGTCGGGGCGGTCGGGATGTGCTTGGTGAACTCGTCGTGGCCCGGCCAGGAGAGCACGATCTCGCCGTCCACCAGGCGGGCGGTGGCCAGGACGGGCGTGAGGTCACGCCCCGGGGCGGCCGCGAGCGCCTGGGCGGCGCTCTCGTACGCCGTCAGCTGGCGCAGGGTCGCGATGGTCGGCGGCATCATCAGCAGCTCGCCCCTGTCGTACCCGGCCGCCGCCTCGCCCGGCGCGATCCACACCGTGCGGTCGGCCTCCGTGGAGGCGTTGCGGGTGCGCTGCCCCTCGGGGAGGGCGGCCACGAAGAACCAGGTGTCGTAACGGCGGGCCTCGAACTCCGGGGTGATCCAGCGGGTCCAGGCGCCGAGCAGGTCGGAGCGCAGGACCAGGCCGCGGCGGTCCAGGAACTCCGCGAAGGACAGGTCCCGGGCGACCAGGGCGGCACGGTCGGCCTCCCAGTCGGCGCCGGTGGTGTCGCCGACGACCGAGTCGGGAGCCGGGCCGGCGAGCAGCACGCCCGCCTCCTCGTACGTCTCCCGTACGGCCGCGCAGACGATCGCCTGGGCCGCCGTCTCGTCGACGCCGAGCCGGTCCGCCCACCACGCGCGCGTGGGGCCCGCCCAGCGGACCTGGTGGTCGTCGTCCCGGGGGTCGACGCCGCCGCCCGGATACGCGTACGCGCCTCCGGCGAAGGCCATGGAGGCGCGTCTGCGCAGCATGTGGACGGCGGGGCCGGTGCCGGTGTCCTTCAGGAGCATGACGGTGGCCGCGCGCTTCGGGGTGACCGGGGTGAGGGTGCCGGCCGCGAGTGCGCGGATGCGGTCCGGCCACTCCGGGGGGTACCACTGACCGTTCGCCATGGGCGCGAGGCTATCCCGTGACGGGCGGATGTTCGAGTGGCCCTGGAGACGGATTCCGCAGCTAGGGCGTGTCCGCAAAGTCCCGTCGTCCGCCCGGAGGGCGGGCCTCGCGGCGTCCGGTGCGTGCTCTGGGGGTCCCCCCGGCCGAAGGCTGGGGGAGTGCCGGGCGGACGCCCGCGTACTGGTT
>NZ_JARVKU010000020.1:0-189512 GCF_029813805.1 Streptomyces sp. DH10 | reverse complement strand
GTGTCAGCGGGCCGCGCGCGGATGACGGGTGCGACGCCGTCTGTGTCAGCGGGCCGCGCGCGGATGACGGGTGCGACGCCGTCTGTGTCAGCGGGCCGCGCGCGGATGACGGGTGCGACGCCGTCTGTGTCAGCGGGCCGCGCGCGGATGACGGGTGCGACGCCGTCTGCGTCAACGGACCGCGCGCCGATGACGGATGCGAAACCGTCTGCGCCGTCCGCGCGGCAATCAGCCAGGAGTCGCGCAGCGAGCACCCTGCCCCACGCGGACACCACGCCACCTGCGCCCCTGGCACGGACGTCACCCCGCCCGGCGTCGCGCGGCTGCTCCCGGCGCCGATCGCGCACACCCCCTTCTCGTGTCCTCACGCACCCCATGACCGTGGGCGAGCGCCCCCGGTCACCTCCGGCACCTGACCTCCCCTTTTCCTCTCCTCGACAGCACCCCGGCCGCGCCCGCGTGGCCGCCGTGCGCCTGCCGGAGGCCCCCGTTGAAACGTTCCGTGCGCGTGAGGGCGCTGCTCGCCCTCGCCGTGATCGCTCTCTCCCTGTACATCGCCGTCACCGTGCCGGTCCGCCTCGGACTCGACCTGCGCGGCGGTACCCAGCTCGTGCTGCAGACCCGCTCCACCCCGACCACCGACGCCGACAGCGAGGCCACCGACCGCACCCTGGAGGTGCTGCGCGGCCGTATCGACGGGCTCGGCGTCGCCGAACCCACCCTCGTCCGCTCCGGCGAGAACCGGATCATCGTCGAACTGCCCGGTGTGCAGGACCCGAAGCGGGCGGCCGACGTCCTGGGCCGTACCGCGCAGCTCACCTTCCACCCGGTGCTCGGCACCGCCGACAGCTCCGGCGACGCCTCCCGGCCGCTGCCGAAGCGCCCCCGGGAACACGTCGTGCCCGACGAGTCCGGCACCCCGCTGCGCCTCGGGGCCGCGGCCCTGACCGGCGAGGACGTCAAGGAGGCCGCCGCCCGGTTCGACCAGCAGGGCGGCGCCGGATGGCACGTCACGGTCGACTTCGAGGGTGACGGCCGCGCCGGCTGGGCCCGGCTCACCGGCCAGGCCGCCTGTCACCCGGCGGGCGACCCGGCGCGGCGGGTGGCCATCGTCCTGGACGACAAGGTCATCTCCTCTCCGCAGGTCGACCCGTCCGTCGCCTGCCGTACCGGCATCCGCGACGGCGCCACACAGATCACGGGCTCCTTCGGCCCGGAGGAGGCCCGCGAACTCTCCCTGCTCGTCAACGGCGGGGCCCTGCCCGTGCCCGTGGAGACCGTGGAGCAGCGCACCGTCGGCCCGACCCTCGGCGCGCAGGCCATCACCGCGAGCGCCTGGGCGGCGGCCATCGGCACCGCGCTGACCTCGCTGTTCATCATCGGCGTCTACCGGCTGATGGGTGTGCTGGCCGCCGTCGGCCTGGTCTGCTACGGCCTCGTCTCGTACGCCGCGCTGGCCGCGCTCGGCGCCACCCTGACGCTGCCGGGCCTGGCCGGCTTCGTCCTGGCGATCGGTATGGCCGTGGACGCCAACGTGCTGGTCTTCGAAAGGGCCCGCGAGGAGTACACGGCCCGCCGCCGGCCCAGCACCCGCTCGGCGCTGACGGCCGGGTTCCGCAACGCCTTCAGCGCTATCGCCGACTCCAACATCACCACGCTGATCGCGGCCGCCCTGCTGTTCTTCCTCGCCTCCGGGCCGGTGCGGGGCTTCGGCGTCACGCTGGGGATCGGTGTGCTCGCCTCCATGTTCAGCGCCCTGGTGATCACCCGCGTGCTCGCCGAGGTCGCCGTGAGCCGTCCCCGGGTACGCCGCCGCCCCCGCCTCACCGGCATCGCCACCACCGGCGCGGTCCGCGACCGCCTCACCCGCCGCAATCCCCGGCTGATGCGCAGGCCACGGCGCTGGCTGGCCGTGTCGGCCGCCGCGCTGGTCCTGGCCGGCTCGGGCATCGCGGTGCGCGGCATCGACCTAGGTGTGGAATTCACCGGTGGCAGGCTGATCGAGTACGCCACCACCAGCCCCGTCGATCCCGACCGGGTGCGCACCGCCCTCGCCGAGGCCGGATTCCCCCGGGCCGTCGTGCAGTCCTCCGGCGAAGCCGGCCTGACGGTGCGCACCGATCCGCTGACCAACGCCGAGGAGACCGAGGTCACCGGTGCCGTGGGCGAACTCGCGGGGCGGGCGGACAAGGTACGCGACGAACTGATCGGACCCAGCCTGGGGGAGGAACTGCGCCGGGGCGCCCTGATCGCGCTCGCCGTGGCCCTCGGCGCCCAGTTCGTCTACCTCGCGGCACGCTTCCGGTGGGTCTTCGGCACGGCGGCGGTCGTCGCCCTCGCTCACGACGTGGTGATCCTCGTCGGCGTCTTCGCCTGGCTCGGCAGGCCCGTCGACGGGGTGTTCCTGGCGGCCCTGCTCACCGTCATCGGGTACTCGGTCAACGACTCCGTGGTCCTCTTCGACCGCGTCAGGGAACTCGCCCGCAAGTCGCCCGGGGCACCGCTGCCCGACATCACCGACCAGGCCATCGTCCAGACCCTGCCCCGGACCGTGAACAC
This sequence comes from Streptomyces sp. DH10, assembly GCF_029813805.1. Lineage (NCBI taxonomy): Bacteria > Bacillati > Actinomycetota > Actinomycetes > Kitasatosporales > Streptomycetaceae > Streptomyces > Streptomyces sp. DH10. The sequence continues at coordinate 186,953 of NZ_JARVKU010000020.1, read as the reverse complement.
CGGTATCGGTGCCGCGTTCATCCTCACGGCCCTCGCCGTGCTCGGCGGGTCCTCGCTCACCGACTTCGCCCTGGCCCTGCTCATCGGGCTCGTGGTCGGTACGTACTCCTCCGTCCTCACCGCCGCCCCCGTGGCGATCCGGCTCCATCACCGCACGCCACCCCGGCAGCCGTCCGGGCACACCTGACCCGGCCGGGGACCGGGCATCGGGCGCGGGTGAGGCGGGTGAGCGCTCCTCCCGAGGGGCTCACCCGCCTTTCCCGTGCGCGCCGCCGTGTCAGTGCGGCCGGCGTTCGCCGTGGTAGTGCTGGGCGAGCCGGGCGAGGGCGACCGCGCCGAGCAGGAGGCCGAAGTCCCGCAGCGCGATGTCGTAGTACCCCGGGATGGTCAGCAGGTTGAGGATGATGCCGGCCAGCCATCCGGCCACCAGCCAGCCCCCGAAGCGCGGGGCGAGAGCGACGGCGAGGCCGGCGACGATCTCGACGACACCGACGGCGTACATGGCCGCCTGGGCGTTGCCGGGCACCACGTCGTTGATCCACGGCGCGAGATAGGTGGGCCAGTCCACGAGCAGGTTGGCGAACTTGTCCAGCCCGAACAGGATCGGCGCCACGGTGAACCCGACGCGCAGGATGACGAACGCCTGGTAGCCGGGGTCGCTGAGCACGCCCCGCCGGGGCGCTGCGGACGGGGTGGTTTTGGTTGCGGACGTCATGACGCACCGTTCCTTCTATCGACAACTCTCACTACCGATAGAAGCTCGGAAAGGTTCTTAAGTCAATGGCTATGGGTTTTACACTGGTGTTCGTGGACCACGCGAAAGAAGCACCCCGCCCCGATGTCTCCGCGGTCGCCGCCCTGGACGAGCCGACCCGCAGGCGGCTGTACGACCACGTCGTGCGCCAGCCGGGCCCGGTCAGCCGCGACGAAGCCGCCGCCGCTCTCGGTCTCGCGCGCCAGACCGCGGCCTTCCACCTGGACCGGCTGGCCGACGAATCACTCCTCGACGTCGTCTACGAACGGCGCAGCGGCCGCACCGGCCCGGGAGCGGGCAGGCCGGCCAAGCTCTACAAGCGCTCCGCCAGGGAGGTCACCGTCAGCCTGCCCGAGCGGCACTACGAGCTGGCCGGACGGCTCCTCGCGCAGGCCATGGAGGAATCCGAGGCCACGGGCGAACCGGTCCGCGCCGTCCTGCACCGAAAGGCCCACGACCTCGGCACCCAGCTCGCCGGCCAGGGCGGCACGGGCGTGTTCGGCCTTCTGGAGCGGTACGGGTTCGAGCCTCGCCATGACGGTGAGGCGATCGTGCTGGGCAACTGCCCCTTCCACGCGCTCGCCCGCGAACACACCCAGACGGTGTGCGGTATGAACCTCCACCTGCTCGGGGGCGTCCTCGAAGGGCTTCAGGACAGCAGTCGTCGCGCCTGCCTGGCGCCCAGCCCCGGCCACTGCTGTGTCCGTCTGGAGCCGGCTTCCTCCTCGCGGGCGACCGCGAGTTCCTGACGCGCCAGTCGCCCGCCCGCCGGTCCATCTTCCGCCTACTCGGCCTTGATGGCGTTCAGCATGTTGAGCCTCGCGGCACTGCGCGCCGGCCACATCGCGGCCAGGACGCCCACCAGCGCCGCCAGGACCAGGAAGATCCCGATCCGGTCCCACGGGACGACCAGCGCGTACAGCGGCAGCTCGTCCGCGATGGTCCGGCCGATCGCCCAGCCCAGGAACGAGCCGAGGGCGACGCCGACGACCGCGCCGAAGACGGAGATGACCACGGCCTCCAGGCGGACCATCCGCTTGACCCGGGGGCGGTCCAGGCCGATCGCGCGCAGCATGCCGATCTCCTGCTGCCGCTCGAAGACCGACATGGCCAGGGTGTTGACCACCCCGAGCACCGCGATCAGCAGCGCCATCGCCAGCAGGCCGTACATGATGTTCAGCATCATGTTGATCTCACCGCCGAGTTCGTCGCGGATGTCCTTCTGGTCCATGACACTGATCGCCGGATTCTTGCCGAGGGCGTTGATCAGTGCCGTCTCGTTCGCGTCGCTCGGGCCGCCGTCCGTCTTCACGTAGATCCGGGAGATGTACGGCTTCGCCTCGTGCGGGGTGAGGACCTCGGTGTCCACGAGCACCGAGGACAGGACCGCCCCCTCCTTGTAGACGGCGCCGACCTTCAGTGAGCCCTTCTTGCCGTCGTCGAACGTGACCGGCACGGTGGCGCCGACCTTCCAGCCCTGGTCATTGGCCGTCTTCTCGTCGACCGCCATCTGCCCCTTGCCGAGCGAGCTCAGCGAACCGTTCACCACATCGATGTCGAGGACCCGCTCGACATCGCCCGGAGTGACGCCCGTGGCCCACACGTGCTCGTCCTTGACGCGGAAGTACGCGTACTGCTCCGGCGAGAGGGCCGAGACACCCGGAGCCCTGTCCAGCGCGGCCAGCGCGGACCGGTCCACGCCGCCGCCGGCGGCCGTCTCGATCATGTAGTCGGCCTTGATCTGGTCGGTGGTCGCCTTGTCCAGCGCCGCGCCCATCGAGACGCCCAGTACCGACAGGCCGGTGACCAGCGTCAGGCCGATGGCCAGCGCGGAGGCGGTGGCACCGGTACGGCGCGGGTTGCGGACCGCGTTCTGCCCGGCCAGTTTGCCGGCCACCCCGAAGGCACGGACCAGGAGCGGCCGTACGAGCGCGATGACCGGGCGGGACAGCAGCGGGATCAGTACGATCACGCCGACCAGCGCGAAGAACGCACCGGCGCCGATGATCTCCCGCCCGTTCTCGCCGATCGCGGCACCCGCCGTGATCAGCGCGGCGCCGAGTGCGGTGACAGCGGCCCCGATGGAGTTGCGCACGACCAGCGACTTGGTGGTCGGCACCGCGTGGACGCTGTTCATCGCCGCCACCGGCGGGATCCTCCCGGCGCGGCGACCGGGCAGCCACGCCGCGAACATGGTGACGAGGATGCCGACGGCGAGCGCGGTGATCAGGGGCGTCGTACCGATGACGAGGGGGCCGCCCGGCACCTTCATGTCGAACGCGGCCATCCCCGAGCGCAGCCCGGCGGCCAGGGCCACCCCGAGTCCGAAGCCGACCACGGAAGCGACCAGGCCGACCAGGCCGGCCTCGGCCAGCACCGATCGGGTGATCTGCTTGCGGGAGGCACCCACCGCGCGCATCAGGGCGAGATCCCTCGTGCGCTGGGCGACCAGCATGGTGAAGGTGTTGGCGATCAGGAACACGCCCACGAAGAGCGCGATGCCGGCGAAGCTCAGCAGCATCTGGTTGAGGCTGCTCATGTCCTGCTCGATGGTCCAGGCCTGGTCCTCGGCGAGCGTGGCGCCCGTCTTCGCCTCGGAGTTCTCGGGGATCAGCGGCTTGACCGCGTCGAGGATCCTCTCGTCGTCGGCGCCGGGCGCGGCGGTGACGGTCGCGTCGTGGTAGTGACCCGGCTTCAGGTAGAGGCGCTGGGCGAGGGAGGTGTCGAAGAGGACCAGGCTGCCGCCAACGCTGACGGCGCCGTCGTCGGTGGAGAAGACACCGGTGAGCGTCAACTCCTTGACCGGGCCGTTCGTGGCGACGCGTACCTTGTCGCCGACCTCGTACTCGCCCTTGGCGGCGGTGTCCTCGTCGAGCGCGATCTGGTTGTCCCGCACCGGGCCGGAGCCGTCGGTGAAGTCGTAGGCGGGGTCCTCGCCGTCCTTGCCCGGGGCGAAGTTGGAGCCCGTGTTGGACCACTCGGCGCCGATGAGCTTGCCGTCGGGGTCGGCGACCCCGGCGAAGCCGTTCACCCGTCCGATGACGGAGGCGACCCCGTCCAGCTCGCCGATCCTGTCGAGCGTCCGCTGGGACAGGCCCTTCTCCTCCCCGTTGTCGCTGTCGACGTAGGAGGTGATGCCGACGGCGACGTCGTCGTAGCTCTTGGCCGACTGTTTGCGGAAGGCGTGGGAAAGGGTGTCGGTGAAGATCAGGGTGCCGGAGACGAAGGCCACGCCGAGCATCACGGCGAGCACGGTCATCAGCAGTCTGGCCTTGTGCGCGAGCACATTGCGCAGGGCGGTACGGAACATGGGATGCGGGTCCTGGGGTGGGTGTCCGGTGATGGGCGGGGAGCGGGGCTGCGCCCCGGGGAGGCTCAGCTGGTGCGGCTCCTGCCGTCGAACTCCTTCATACGGTCGAGCACGCCGTCCGCCGTGGGACGCAGCATCTCGTCGACGATCCGGCCGTCCGCCAGGAAGATGACCCGGTCCGCGTAGGAGGCGGCCACCGGGTCGTGGGTCACCATCACCACGGTCTGCCCCAACTCCCGTACGGAGTTGCGGAGGAAGCCCAGCACCTGGGCGCCGGAGCGCGAGTCGAGGTTTCCGGTCGGTTCGTCACCGAAGATGATCTCGGGGCGGGAAGCCAGCGCGCGGGCCACGGCGACGCGCTGCTGCTGCCCGCCGGAGAGCTGCGCGGGCCGGTGAGCCAGCCGGTCGGACAGGCCCACCATGTCGATGACCTTGCCCAGCCACTCCTTGTCGGGCTTGCGGCCCGCGATGTCCATCGGGAGCGTGATGTTCTCCAGGGCCGTCAGGGTCGGCAGCAGGTTGAACGCCTGGAAGATGAAGCCGATCTTGTCCCGCCGCAGCCGCGTGAGCTGCTTGTCCTTGAGCGGGCCCAACTCGGTGTCACCGATGCGGACCGAGCCGCCGCTGAAGGTGTCGAGCCCGGCGACGCAGTGCATCAGCGTCGACTTGCCCGAGCCCGAGGGCCCCATGATCGCGGTGTACTCGCCCTGGTGGAAGTTCACGGTGACGTGGTCCAGGGCGATCACCCGGGTCTCGCCCTGTCCGTACACCTTGGACAGATCCTCGGCGCGTGCGGCCACCGCGGTGGCACGGTGAGCGGTGGGTGTGGTGATCACGAGAGGGCTCCTGACGGGAACTGTGCTTCGGGGACCCGTCCATCGTCCGCGCCCGTGATCCGCGGGACGTCCGTCCACATGCCCGTTTCCGGGGACGGCCGAAAGTGCGAGCGGGGGCCGGCCCGTCCCCCGGAAGTATGACGAGGCCCCTACTCACGGAGGGGGCAGGACCTGACATACGGCGTTCTCCGGACGTTACTCGTCGGAGAGCGTGAGGTCGGGAACCCGCCAGGCCGCCAGCGCGAACGCGGCCAGGGACACCGCCGCGCCGGTGAGGAAGACGATGCGCATCGAGGTGACGTAGCCCTCCAGGAACGGCAGGGCCGCGCTCGGGTCGAGGGTGCGCAGGAAGGCGGAGTCCTCCAGGTTCACCCCGCCGCCGGGGCGGAGGACGCCCGTCAGGGCGTGCGCGTTGTCGGGCTGGGCCAGAAGACGGCGGTAGGCCGGGTCCTGGCGGGCCTCGGCCAGTCGCTCGGTGATGCTGCCGGCCGCCGTGGTGAACAGGATGGACAGGAAGGCCGCCGTGCCGACCGTGCCGCCGTTGGAGCGGAAGAAGTTGACGGATGCCGTCGCCGCGCCCATGTCCGTACGGGGCACCTCGCACTGGGCGAGCGTGGTGAGCGTCTGCATCGACGCACCGAGACCCGCGCCCATCAGGGCCATGCCGAGCGCCGCGTGCCACAGCGGGCTGTCCGCGCGGAGCGTGGCGAACACGAGCATCGCGGCGGTGAACGAGCCGACACCGGCGACGAGATGGACCTTGAACCGGCCGGTCCGGGCGATCATCCGGCCCGTCAGCAGCGTCACCGCGAGGTTCGCGGCGACCGTGGGCAGGGTGGCCAGTCCCGCCGCGATGGGGCTCATGCCACGGACGAGCTGGAGATAGAGCGGCAGCGTCGTCATCGCGCCGAACATGCCGATGCCGACGACGAAGTGCAGCCCGACGCCCAGCCGGAAGGTCCGGATGCGGAACAGGCGCGGCGGCAGCAGCGCGGCATCACCCGACCGCCGCTCCACCACGAGGAACACGGCCAGCCCCGCCCCGCCGATCGCGTACATCAACAGGGCCCGGGACGAGCCCCACCCCCAGGCGCGGCCCTGCTCGGCGACCGTCAGCAGCGGCACCAGCCCCACGGCCAGGGCGAGCGCCCCGGCGTAGTCGAGCCGGTGCCGCACCCGCCGGTGCGGGAAGCGCAGCACGCGCGTGATCGCCACCGCGGCCGCGGCGGCGAGCGGCACGTTCATCAGGAAGATCCACCGCCAGCCGGCTATGCCGAGCAGGTCGGCCCGGTCCGCGAACGCGCCGCCCACCAGCGGCCCGATGATGCTGGCACCGCCGAACACGGCCATGAAGTAGCCCTGGTAACGGCCCCTTTCGCGCGGAGTGGTGATGTCGGCGACGATCGTCATCGCCAGCGACATCAGCCCGCCGCCGCCCAGACCCTGCACGGCGCGGAACGCCGCGAGTTCGTAGATCGACGTGGCGCATCCGCACAGCAGCGAGCCGACGGTGAACAGGGCGATCGCGGCGAGGTAGACGGGCCTGCGCCCGTGGATGTCGGAGAGCTTGCCGTACAGCGGCGTCGCGATGGTGGCGGTGATGAGATACGCGGTGGTCACCCATGCCTGGGCGGTCAGCCCGTGCAGGTCGTCGGCGATGGTCCGCAGCGCGGACGAGACCACCGTCTGGTCCAGCGCCCCCAGGAACATGCCGAGCACCAGTCCGGACATGACGGTGGTGATCTGCCGGTGACTGAGCCGCGGGGGCATGTCCCCGGCCGCGCCCTGTTCTTGGGTGTCGGAGAAGGTCACGTGTCGTCCTCGGGGTGGGGGCGGGTACGGCGTGCGGGCGCGGCCCGCCCGGTGCTCCGGAGCGGCCCGCGCCGGGAGCAGGGCGGTTAGGGCGTGTCCGCAAAGTCCCGCCTGCCTCGCGACGCCCGGCACGCTCCCCCACTGCCTTAAGGGCGTGGGAGGTGCCCCCACTCGCCGCACCGGTCGAACACCCGCGTACAACCAGTACGCGGGCGTCCGCCCGGCATGCCGAGAGCACGCACCGGACGCCGCGAGGCCCGCCCTCCGGGCGGACGACGGGACTTTACGGACACGCCCTAGCCGGCGATACCGGCCAGATCGCCGACCGCCTGCCCGATCTCCGGCAGCGTCAGCATCGCCAGCTGGGCCGACCGGGCCCGCGCCCGGGGCTCGGGATCGGCGAGGAGTTTGCGGCACACGTCGGCGATGCCGGCCGGACTGCGGTCCGCGATGTGACGGCCCAGGCCCAGCTCCTCCACCCGCTCCGCGTTGGCCGGCTGGTCCCCGAAGTGCGGCAGGACCGCCATCGCCGTGCCGGTGCGCATGGCCTCGCGGATGCTGTTGAAGCCGCCGTGGGTGACGAACAGGTCGACCGACTCCAGCAGCAGCGGCTGCGCCACCCGCTCGGTGACATGGACGTGCCCGGGCAGGCCCTCCGTGTCCACCGGCACCCCGGAGGTCGACACGACCACCGTGCAGTCGTCCAGCTCGGCCGCCGCGCCCACGATCGCGCGCAGACTCTCGGTGCTGTCCGGCAGCTTCACCGGCAGAGGTGTCTGACCGTCCGCCGTGCGCTCACGCATCTTCGGCAGGGCGGTACCGATCGCGGCGTACACCAGCGGCCGGTCCGTGGGCAGTCCGGCGGCCCACTCCGGCAGCACCCCGCCGCGCTCGACGTCCACCGCCTGCCGGTACGCCAACGTCCTGGGCAGGTTCCGGGCGAAGGAGAAGGCGGGCGGCACGTAGTCGACGCGGCCGTACGGTACGACGGACAGCGGGTCGTCCCGCACGGGCAGTCCCAGTTCCGCGCGCCGCTCGTTCAGCTGCGGCAGCACATCGGCGGGGTCCAGGATGTTGCTGAACCCGGAAGGCGTCGGCAACTGCGGCACGCCGAGCAGTTCGGCGGTGAGCACCGCGCCCATGTCCATACCGTCGCGCAGGATCACATCGGGCCGGAACTCTCGGGCGAGGGGGAGCAGGACGTCCAGGTGCGGCTTGACTCCCGGCCCGGCCACGTTGCGCATCAGCAGCCGGGTCAGCGCGTCCGTCGGCTCCGTCAGGTCGGGGGTGTCCTGGAGCTCGGCGAGGTACGGGGCCATGGCGGCGAGCGGATCGAACTCCGGTAAAACGGGATTCACTTGTACGTCGTCGTCACGGAAGACGGGGACGAGCGCCTCGGTGGTGACCACCAGCACCTGATGCCCGGCCTCGGCGAGGGCGCGCAGCAGGGGCAGCTGAGCACGCCCGTGGGAGGGACTGCCGAGCGTGGTGCACAGAACCCGCATGGGGTGAGCCTTTCTCTTGGATTCTTCTTCGAAGGGGAGGGAGAAGGAGGGGCCGGGGGCCGGACCCGGTGTCACGCCACCCGCGTCGGTGCCTGCGCGCGCCCGATGCCCTGCCAGCTCAGACCGGCCCGCGCGAGCCGGTCCGCGTCCAGCAGGTTGCGGAAGTCGTGGACCTCCCGGCCGGCCATGCGCGCGGCGATCGCCGCCCAGTCGAGGTCACGCAGCTCCGGCCACTCGGTGAGGACGACACAGGCCGCCGCGCCCTCCGCCGCCCGCACTGGATCGTCGGCGACATCGACCAGATCGCTCAGGTCGGGCCGCTCCTCACGCAACGCCGGGTCGTACGCAGTGAGTTCGGCGCCGCGCTCGCGCAGCAGCCGGGCGACGGAGAGAGCGGGGGAGTCGCGCAGATCGGAGGTGCCGGCCTTGAAGGTCAGTCCGTACAGGGCGAGTCGTACGCCGTGCAGCGAGCCGTCCGCGCCGCGCCCGCACGACGCGGCGACCCGATCGACGAGCTGCTGCTGGTGGGTGACGTTGGTCTCGATGGTGGCGCGCAGCAGGGGGAAGTCGACCCCGGCCAGTTCGCACACGGTCAGCAGGGCGTGGGTGTCCTTGGGCAGACAGGAGCCGCCCCAGCCGGGTCCGGGCCGCAGGAACGCGGAGCCGATGCGCGGGTCCCGGCCGATGCCCTCGGTGACATCGTTGATGTCGGCGCCGAAGCGTTCGCAGACGGTGGCGAGGTTGTTGGCGAAGGACAGCTTCATCGCGAGGAAGAAGTTCGCCGCGTACTTGGTCAGTTCGGCGCTGGCGGGGTCGGTGAGCACCAGCGGCGCGTCCAGTGGGGCGTACAGGTCGGCCACGCGCCGGGAGGCGTCCCGGTCGGCGGCGCCGATGACGATCCGGTCGGGGTGCAGGAAGTCGTGGACGGCACGGCCCTCGCGCAGGAACTCCGGGTTGCTCACCACCACCACGTCGTCCCGGCCGAGCAGCGCGGCGACGCGCTCGCACGTTCCGACAGGGACCGTCGACTTGTTGACGACGACACAGCCGGGCGGCAGTACCTCCCGGATCTGCGCGGCCACCGCCTCCACGGCGGCGAGATCGGCCGCGCCGCCCGCTCCCATGGGTGTGGGCAGGCACAGGAACACGACTTCGGCCTCGGCGACGGCGGCCCCGGTGTCCCCGGTGAAGTCGAGCCGGGCCGCGTCCAGCGCGTCCCGTACGGTCTCTTGCAGACCGGGCTCCAGGATGTCCACCCGGGCCTCGCGCAGCCGCTCGACCTTGTGCGGGTCGGCGTCCGCGCACACCACGGAGTGCCCGAGAGAGGCCAGGCAGGCGCCGGTCGTGAGTCCGACGTAACCGGTTCCGATCACAGCGACGCGTCGAGCAGGCACAGCAGATCACCTTTTCCGGTCGGTGGGTGTGCCCGCGTCCGACGGTCGAGAGGCGCGCGGGGCACGCTCGAGCGCGTCGTGCGGGCGGACCTGGGCGGGCCGACTCCGTCGTACGGCCCGGGCAGTGCGAGGACTCAAGTCACCAATCGTTGACCTGAGTCAGGTATCGCATGCGGCGAGAACGTAAGTCAACGATTGATGACATCGGTCGGTGACTTTGAGACAGTCACCGCACACTGGAACATGGGCGGATGGCGGAAGCGCCGTGGACCACGGAGGTGCGGTACGTGACCGGAGTACAGAACGGCGAGACGGCGAAGGCGGTGGCAGGCCGGCCCGCCCACAAACGCTCGGCCTCGGCGACGCGCACGGCACTGCGGGCCGCCGCGGCCTTCCGTTTCGGCAAGTACGGCTACGAAGGCACCAGCGTGCGCGACATCGCGGGCGACGTGGGCGTGGACGCCGCCCTCGTCTACCGCTACTTCGGCTCGAAAGAAGCGCTGTTCAACGACGTTTCGGGCAGCCGCAAGATATTCGAGCCGCTGCTGGACGAGCCGGTCGAGGCGATCCCCGACTGGTTCTGCGCGCTGCTCATGGGACAGCCGAGGGAGGGCGGCTTCCCGCACCCGGTGCTCTCCGTGCTGCGGTCCTCCGGCCGGGACGAGGCGGTGGCGCAGCTGCGGGCGGACTTCACGGAGATGTTCTCCCACCGCCTGGCCGCCCGCATCGGCGGCCCCGACGCCGACCTCAGGGCGGAACTCCTCGCCGCCTGGATGCTCGGCACCAGCCTGATGCGAACGGAGATACGCCCACCCGCCCTTGTCTCGACATCCGACGCCACGCTGGAGCGGTACCTGCGCGCGGGCATCGAGGTCCTGCTGGGTCCCGCGCCGGAAGACGACGACGGGCCGGCCGGGGGCGGGGACGGGGAGCGCGCCGTCGGCGACGACTGAGGGTGCCGCGACCTGTCAGGCAGAAGGGCGGGCGACGACGTTGATGTTGAACGTGTGAGAACCCAGTCCGCCCGCGATACCCATGAACAGCAGGGCGAAATGCTCCTGTCCGCGTGCTGTGGTGATGCCGCCGATGTCGAGCTGGGACGACGGGGGCCAGCCGAGATCGGTGAGCAGACGGCCCGTGGTCCGTTTGGCTTCGGCGTCGTCGCCGGACAGGAAGACGGTGCTCGGGCCGTCCAGATCGCCCGGGGCGACCATCACCGTGGAGTCCATGGTGCACAGCGTCTTCACGACGGGAGTCAGGGGGAAGGCTTCCTGGATCTGTTCCCCCAGGCTGCTGTTGGGGTGCGAGAGCTCGGAGAAGTCGTCGGAGAGACCGACCCCGACATCGATCATCAGGGTGCCGGCCAGCGCGGCCGCCCCGATGGAGTGCAGGAGTTCCACGGAGACGGTTCCCGGAGTGGCGTTGACGAGGACCTCCGCGTGAGCGGCTGTGTCCTTCAGGCTCGCCACGGGGAGACCGAGGCCCGCCCGTTCCTCTGGTCGGCGTGAGCCGAGGAGTACGTCGTGCCCTGCGGCGCTCCAGCCGTGGGCCAGTGCTCGGGCGACGTTGCCGGTGCCAAGTAGTCCTAAGCGCATGAGTGGGACGCTAGTTGCTGTCATGGAGCGGCGAATCGGGCCTCGGGCCGAGTGGGCCGGGCACCAAAGACCTAGTCCGGTGGTCGCCGTCCCTCGTGGGCTCGCACTGTCAGCCCCCAAAAGACCCGCTCGGCCTCGTCGCGGTGTGTGGTGTGCAGGTCCCAGTAGAGAGATGAGACCTGGTCGGCCGTGGCCGTCGGCCGACCGTACGAGTCGCCGTACGGCGAGATCAGCTCCGCGTTGCGCTGATGTCCCCGGCGGGGGCTGCTCGCGTACCGCTTGCCCCCGCCTGCCGTCGTCACCGGGCGACGTAGCCGCCGTCGACGGGGAGGGCGACGCCGACGACGAAGCCGGCCCCGGGGCTGCACAGCCACAGGACGGCCTGGGCGATCTCCTCGGCGGTGCCGAGCCGGTTGACGGGCTGGTTGGCTTCGGCCTCGGCGCGGTCGAGTTCGCCCTTGGCGATCATGTCGCTGACCATGGGGGTGTCGATGGTGCCGGGGCAGACGGCGTTGACGCGGATGCCGCGCGGGGCGTATTCGAGAGCGGCGCTGGTGGTCAGGCCGATGACGCCGTGCTTGGACGCGTGGTACGAGGCACGGCCGGGCAGACCCACCAGGCCGCCCAGCGAGGAGCAGTTGACGATGGCGCCGCCGCCCTGGGCACGCATGTGCCGCAGTTCGTGCTTCATGCAGGCCCAGACGCCACGGAGGTTGATGGCGTTGACGCGGTCGAAGCGCTCGGCGGGTTCGTCGGCGGCGTCACTGGGCGGGATCTGGATGCCGGCGTTGTTGTAGGCCATGTCGAGGCGGCCGAAGGTCTCCACGGTGCGGTCGACCGCGGCGGCGACCTGGTCCTCGTCGGTGACGTCACAGGTGAGGGCGAGGACCTGGTGGCCCGCGTCGGCGAGTTCCTTCGCGGCTGCGTCCAGAGCGGCTTCGTCGACGTCCGTGAGGGCGACGGCGGCCCCCGACTCGGCGAAGGCGCGGGCGGTGGCAAAACCCATGCCGGAGCCGGCACCGGTGACCAGGGCGACCTGGCTGCTGAAGTCGTAGGTGGGGTTCATGCGGTGTTCTCCCTATGAGACGGCTTCGATCGTGACGCGGTCGGCGGTGGCGAAGCGCTCGGTGGCGCCGTCGGCGAGGTGCCCGAGGACGACCAGTCCGGCGTCGCGGGAGCCGCCGTCCCGGTAGTAGATGGCCAGATTGCCCCAGGGCGCGTAGTACGCCAGGTCGCCCGCCTTGCCTTCGTCCGCGTCCGGCGCCCCGGAGGTGTCCAGCCTGCGGGGCAGGTCGGCGACCCGTTCCTTCCCGTGGAAGTCGCTGAGGTCCAGGGTGAGGGGGAGCAGGGCGGCGAAGTCGCGGGCGGCGGCGCTGTCGTTCAGGGTTGCGTCGACGGCGTGGCCGTCGACGGTGAGCCGGATGGTCATGGCGGTGTTCCTGTCGGGCGGTGCGGCGGGCGCCTGGGCCGTCGGCGTCTGCCGGGGCTCGGCGGCGGGGGAGGACGGCGAGGACGTGGAGGAGGGGGCGGCCGCAGGCGAGCCGTCAGTGCATGCGGTCACCGTCAGCATCACGGCGATCGGTATCGCGCGGGCGAGGGGACGGAGGGCGGACGGGATCACGACGTCTGCCCGGGGTCACTCGGGCAGCGGCTCGGCGAAGTGCCGGAAGCCGTCGCGCGTGACGTGGATGTCGTACAGGCGCCGGGCCAGAACCGCGGGGCTGCTGTGCTCGGCGTCGGGGCGGATGGCACCCGGGATGATCAGCTGGGCGGCGTGGATGTTCTCCGGTGCGAGCGCGTCGTGCAGCATGCGGGCGTAGGCGCTTTCGGCGGCGAAGGCGATCGAGGTACCGGCCCGGTCGGGGTGGGGGCGTGCGGCGGTGCCGCCGTTGACGAACAGCAGGGTGCCGCGGCCGAGGTCGCGCATCCCGGGCAGGACGGCGTTCACGCAGGTGACAGGAGCCTTGACGGAGAAGGACAGCGGCGCGTCGAGATCGTCGGCGCCGGTGTCGAGGACCGGCTTCATGAAGTCGGCGCGGGGCACGGGGCTGTACTGGAGGATCTCGACGGGTCCGAGGGCGTCGGCCGCCGTGCCCAGGGCCGTGATGAGGGACGCGGGATCCAGGACGTCGGCTGTGAACCCGCGCGCCCGGATGCCGTCACCGGCGAGCTCGGAGGTCAGTTCCTCCAGGTGCCGGGCGTTGCGGGAGACGAGGGCCACGCTGTGGCCGGCGGTTCCGAAGCGACGGGCGGTGGCGAGCCCGAGGCCCGGACCGGCACCGACGAGGGCAAAGGTGGTCATGAGGGGTCCTTCGTGGGGCGTCCGGGGCCGGGCGGCAGAGGCCCGGCCCCGCGGTGGGGGTCTGGGACGGGGCGGCAGGGGCCCGGCCCAGCCGTGGAGTGTCTGGTTCGGGGCGGCAGGGGCCCGACGAGGGGCGGTACGAGGCAGGGCGGGCGAGGCCCGGCCCCGCGACGCGCTGTACGGGTCAGGGCTTGAGCAGGGCCTTGATCGCCCGGCGCTCGTCCATCGCCTGGTAGCCCTCGGCGACCTTCTCCAGGGGCAGGGTGAGGTCGAAGACCTTGCCCGGGTTGATCCGCCCCGACAGTACGCGGTCGATCAGGTCGGGCAGGTAGCGGCGCACCGGGGCGGGGCCGCCGCGCAGGCCGACGTGGGAGAAGAACAGCTCCTCGCCGTCGAGGGCCACCTCGTGCGGGACACCGACGAAGCCGACGTTGCCGCCGGGCCGGGCGGAGTGCAGGGCCTGCCGCATCGCCTCGGCGGTGCCGACGCACTCCAGTACCGAATCCGCGCCGATGCCGTTCGTCAGTTCCTTGACGCGGGCGATGCCTTCTTCGCCGCGCTCGCCGATGATCTCCGTGGCGCCGAACTCCCGGGCCAGCTGCTGCCGGGACGCGTGACGGCTCATGGCGATGATCCGCTCGGCGCCGAGCTCCTTCGCGGCGATGACACCGCACAGGCCGACCGCTCCGTCACCGACGACGACGGCCGTGGAGCCCGGCCTGACCTCGGCGGCGAGGGCGGCGTACCAGCCGGTGCCCATCACGTCGGAGACGGCGAGCAGGCTGGGCACGAACTCGCCGTCCGGGTGGCCGTCGGTGGCGACGAGGGTGCCGTGGGCGTTGGGGACGCGGACGTACTCGGCCTGGCAGGTGCTCATGAACTCGCGGCGCAGACAACTGGACTGCCAGCCGGCCCGGCAGTTCGCACAGGTGTTGTCCGAGGTGGCGAAGGAACCGACCACGAACTGGCCCGGCTCGACCGAGGTGACCTCGCTGCCGACCTCCTCGACGACGCCGACGTACTCGTGTCCCATCGGGTGCGGGTCGCCCATGGGCTCCAGGCCGCGGTAGGGCCACAGATCCGAGCCGCACACACAGGTGGCGACCGTGCGGATGACGGCGTCCGTCGGATGGAGGATCTTCGGGTGGTCGAGTTCCTCGAGACGCACGTCGCCGGGGGCGTGGATGACTGCTCCGCGCATGGGTGGGCCTTCCTTCACTGCGAGGATCTGCGTACCGCAGCCGGGTTGGGGGGACATGGCTGCTCCCGGTCGAGGCTCGCACTCGAGTCCAGGCGCGAAAAGCGGAGAAATCCATCCTGGGAAGGAAACATCCTGGGAGTAAATTCTCCCCCTTTCCCGAGGCGCGATCGATGTCATTCTGGGAGGCATGACCGGCAACGTTCCCCTCAATGAGCTGGGAGAATTCCTCAAGAAGCGCCGCTCGGAGCTGAGCCCGCGCACAGTCGGCCTGCCCGACAGCGGCAGGCCCCGCCGCGTGGCCGGCCTGCGCCGCGAGGAAGTCGCCCACCTCGCCAGCATCAGCACCGACTACTACACCCGACTCGAGCAGGGCCGCATGCAGGCGTCGGCGCCGGTCCTTGACGTCCTCGCCCGGGTCCTCCACCTGGACGACGACGAGCGGGGCTACCTCTTCCAGCTCGCGGGCAAGACCACCACGCGCAGCCTGCGCCGCGGCCGGCAGAAGGTACAGCCGCAGCTCCAGCGGGTTTTGGACGACCTGACCGCCACCCCGGCCGTCGTGCAGGGCCGGCGCGGGGACATCCTGGCCTGGAACGCGCTGGCCGCCGCCCTGGTCACGGACTTCTCCCGCGTCCCGGAGAAGCACCGCAACTACCCGCGGATCATCTTCACGGACCCGGCCATGCGCACCCTGTACGCCGACTGGGAGACCTCCGCCCGGATCTCCGTGGCCCAACTGCGGATGGAGGCCGCGAAGTATCCCGAGGATCCGCGCCTGATCGAGCTGGTCGGTGAACTGTCCACCCGCGACCAGCAGTTCGCCCGGTGGTGGGGCGACCACCACGTCGCCGCCCGCACCGTGGGCACCAAGACCCTCGCCCATCCGGTCGTCGGTGAACTCGTCCTGGACTGGGACACCCTCACGGCCAACACCGACCCCGACCAGCACCTGACCGTCTGGACGGCCGCGCCGGGATCCCCCACCCACGAGCGGCTGCGCATCCTGGCCTCCTGGGCCGCCGACCAGCACCTGTCCCCGTCACCGCCGCCCGGCTGAGAGTTCTGCCCCGGTCGCCGGTCAGCCGCCAGTGATCCGGGCGTTCACCCGCCGCATCCACTCCCCGTCGGTGTGCCACATGGGGTGGTGGGGGGCCGCGTTGGATGTCAGGACGACACCGTGGAAACCCGCCGCGAGGCAGCGGTCGACGACGAACTCCGCGATGTCCTTGCCGACGGCGTCCTCCTCGAAGCGCGTCAGGAGCGCGGTGCTCAGCGTCCCCGTACCGGTCAGGGGAGTGGCGGCCTGCTTCTGGCGTGGCCGTCGCTGAAGGCGCCGGCTGTGTCCTGTCAGGCGGGCCCGGCTTCCGTGAACTGATTGGTGTCGAAGAGCCGGTTGATGTGGCCGCCGAGTTCGGACCAGTGGTGTCCGGAGAGTTCGGCGGCGGCACGGGCGTCGCCGCCGGCGCAGACGGTGACGAGTTCGTCGTGGTGCTCGATGGTGTTGCGGCCGCCGAGGAGGGTGGAGAACTTCCGGTAGAGGATGCGGTGGATCTGCGGGTGGAGCTGCTCGACGATCCGGCTGAGGACGGGGTTGTCCGCCGCCGCGATGGGGACGGCGTGGAAACGGTCGTCGGCGGCGAGAGCGGCGTCGGTGTCGTTGGCGGCGACGGCCCGCTCGAAGTCCCGGTTGGCCTCGCGCATCAGCCGCAGGTCCTGCTCGGTCATGACCGGCACGGCCGTCTCCACGGCGAGCTGGTCGAGGGAGCGCAGCACGGCGAGGGTCTTCTCGACGTCGCGGCGGTTGAGGGTGGTGACGCGCGTGTAGACGCCGGGCTTCGCCTCGACCAGGCCGCTGTCGGCGAGCCGGGCGAGCGCCTCGCGCACCGGGGTGCGGCTGAGCCCGAGGCGCTCGGCGAGCTCACTGTCCTTGACCTTCTCCCCGGGGGCGAGTTCCCCGCGCACGATGGAGTCGCGCAGGCGGTGGAAGACCTCGTCGCTGAGGAGACGGCGGGAGACCGGGCTGTCGAGTGACATACTGCGTACAGTACATCGATCTAGGCCGCCTCCCCGGCCGCGCTCCCGCGCCCGGCCCGGCGCACGAGGGCCCGGGCCAGCACGAGCGCCGGGTCGACGAGGGGGACGTCCACGGCGCCGGCGGGCAGGCCGAGGGGAATCTCGGTGCAGCCCGCGATCACCGCCTGGGCGCCCTGTCCGGTCAGGCGCCGCGCGGCGCGTTCCAGGAGCGCGGTCGCGCCGTCCCGGCCACCGGCCTTCACCGCACGGATGCCGGCCATCACCTCGCGGTCCTGGCTGTCGGCGTCGGGCAGCAGGAGGCGGATCCCGAAGCGGCCCAGCCAGTCCTGGTACAGGCCCGCGCGAAGGGTGCCGGTGGTGGCGAGCAGTCCGGCGGTGTGGATGCGGGGGCTCACGGTGGCGAGGTGCTGGGCCACCTCGCCGATCATGTGGACGATGGGCAGGCCGACGTGGTCGGCGATGCGCGGCACGAAGGCGTGCGCGGTGTTGCAGGGAATGGCGATGACCGTGGCGCCGGCCTCGCGCAGGACACGGCTGCCGTCGAGGAGCCAGGGCGTGGGATCGGGTCCGTCACCCAGCAGGGCGTCGGTGCGGTCGGGGATGGTGGGGTCCGACCAGATGACCGTACGGAGGTGGTCCTGGTCGCTGCTGCCCGGAGTCATCGACACCAGCTTGGCGTAGAAGTCGGCGGTGGCCGCCGGGCCCATGCCGCCCAGGATGCCGATGATCTCCGAGGTGGAGGTGGTCACTGCGCGGGTTCCTTCTGGAGGGCCGGGGCCTCGGCCTCGGCCGGGATCCCGGGGGTCTCAGGCCCGCCGCGTTTCGCCTCACGCCGCTTCTCGGAGCTGTCGACGACGGCGGCGGCGAGCGAGTTGCCGATGACGTTCACGCCGGTGCGGGCCATGCCGACGATGAAGTCGACGCCCAGGAGCAGGGCGATTCCCTCAGCGGGAAGCCCGACGGAGTTGCCGGCGGCGATGAGGACGACGATGGAGGCGGAGGCGACACCGGCCATGCCCTTGGAGAGGATCACCAGCACGCCGACCATCAGGAGCAGGGCGGGCAGGGACGTGTCGGCGCCGTAGGCGTTGGCGAGGAAGACCAGCGCGGCGGCCTGGTAGAGGACGGAGCCGTCGGTGTTGAAGGAGTAGCCGAGCGGAACGACGAACGAGGTCGTCGACCGGCTGAGACCGAACGCCTCCAGCTTGCCCATCAGCGGGGCCAGTACCGATTCGGAACTGCGGGTGACGAAGGCGATCCCGGCCAGCCCGGCGATCGACTTCAGCAACTCGACGTAGCGGATGCGGTAGATCGCGGCGATGAGCGGGAAGAGCACGCCGACGACGATGGCCAGGCCCGTGTAGACCACGGCGATGAACCCCAGCAGGCTGCGGAGATTGCCGAAGCCGTAGTGGGCGACGTCGTAGGAGATGAAGCCGAGCACGCCCAGCGGGGCGACGCGGATGACGTAGCCGACGACCTTGAACATCACCGAGGCGACGGACTCCAAGACGGAGGCGAAGGGCTCGGACTTCTCCCCGATCGCGGCCATGGCGACGCCGACGAGGAGGGCGAAGACGATCGCGCCGAGCAGGTTGCCCTCGCCGAACGCGGCGAAGATGTTCTTCGGCACGGCGTGCAGGACCAGCTCGTGGAAGTCGATGCCCTGGCTCATACCGTCCAGGTCCTTGGCGTCGGCCTCCTGGACGGGGGCGCCCTTGCCGATGCCCGTGAACTTGGCCAGTCCCACCGCGATCAGCAGGATGACCGTGGTGACGATCTCGAAGTAGAGGATGGCCTTGCCGGCGATCCGGCCGACCTTCTTGACCGACTCCATGCGGGCGATGCCCAGCACGATGAGCGGGAAGACCAGCGGCAGGACCACGACCTGCACCAGGTTCAGGAACACCTCCCCGAGGATCTTCATCTGCTCGCCGGCCGACGGGGCGAGTGATCCGATCAGGGCTCCGAGTCCGACCGCGATGATCGACTGGACCCCGATCGGCATCTTCAGGCAGCGCCGCAGCAGCCCCGAGGGCCGGATTTTGGGGCCGTCTGTGCTGGTGGGAGTGGATTGCGATGTGCTCATGGAAGCCTCCTACTGCTCCAATATATTGCGCTCTGCGTATTGGGCGGTAAGACTGGGCTCCGAGGCGGTGGCCTGTCAAGGGGCCTCGCACCGGCGGCGCCGGCCCGAGTCGGCGCCCGACGAGGAGGCGCAGATGGCGCAGGGCTCACGCGTGGAACACGACCTGGTGGGGGACAAGGAGGTCCCGGTCGACGCCTACTACGGCGTGCACACGGTGCGGGCGGTGGAGAACTTCGCGATCACCGGGTCGACCATCGCCCGGTCTCCCCGAACGGATCACCTCGCTGGCAGCGGTCAAGCAGGCGGCCGCGCAGGCCAACCGCGACCTGGGCCTACTGCCCCCGGACGTCGCCGGGGCGATCATCAGGGCTTGCGAGGAGATCGGCGCCGGACGGCTGCACGACCAGTTCGTCGTCGACCCCGTCCAGGGTGGGGCCGGCACGTCGACGAACATGAACGCCAACGAGGTCATCGCCAACCGGGCCCTGGAGATCCTCGGCCGCCCCCGCGGCCGCTACGGCGCGATCCACCCGCTCGACCACGTCAACCTCGGCCAGAGCACCAACGACGTCTATCCCACCGCCGTACGTCTGGCGCTGGTCGCCTCACTGCGCCGGCTCGGCGACTCCCTGCGGGCGCTGGCCGCGGCCTTCACCACCAAGGCGACGGAGTTCGGCGACGTCCTGAAGATGGGCCGCACCCAGCTCCAGGACGCCGTCCCCATGACCCTCGGTCAGGAATTCACCACCTACGCCGTCATGATCGAGGAGGACCGGCAACGTCTCACCGAGGCCGCCGCCCTGCTGCTGGAGTCCAACCTCGGCGGCACCGCGATCGGCACCCGCATCAACGGCCACCCCCGCTACGCCGAACTCGCCTGCCGCCACCTCGCCGACATCAGCGGCGAATCCGTCCGGCCCGCGGGCGACTTCATCGAAGCCACCCAGGACTGCGGCGCATTCGTCCAGCTCTCCGGCGTCCTCAAGCGCGTAGCGGTGAAACTCTCCAAGACCTGCAACGACCTGCGACTGATGTCCTCCGGGCCCATCGCCGGACTCGGTGAGATCAACCTGCCGCCGGTCCAGGCGGGCTCGTCGATCATGCCGGGCAAGGTCAACCCGGTGATCCCCGAGGTCGTCAACCAGGTCGCTTTCGAGGTCATCGGCAACGACCTGACCGTCACCATGGCCGCCGAAGCCGGGCAGCTCCAGCTCAACGCCTTCGAACCGGTCATCGCCTACAGCCTGTTGCGCTCCCTGGCCCATCTGCGCGCGGCCTGCGACACCCTCGCCACCCGCTGCGTCCCCGGCATCACCGCCAACCGCGAGCATCTCCACGACACGGTCCACCGCTCCATCGGCCTGGTCACCGCACTCGCCCCGCACATCGGCTACGCCGCCTCCACCGCCCTGGCCCGCCGCGCCCTCGACACGGGCCGCGGCATCAAGGACCTGGCCACGGAAGCGGGTCTGCTCACCGCCGAGCAACTGGACACGATCCTGCGTCCGGAGAACCTCACTGGTCAGGCACCTCTGCCGGAGGTTCCGACCATGACCTGACCGGGGAACCGGATAGGGTGATCCGATTGCTAGGGTGGCCGGTATGAGTCCTGGCGCCCAGCATTCCGACGGCCCCGCCGCCCAGCCGCTGCGCAAGGACGCCGAGCGCAACCGGGAGCGGATCATCGCCGCCGCGCGCAGGGTGTTCGCGCGCGACGGCCTGAACGCCTCCATGGCGTCCGTGGCCCGCGAGGCAGGCGTCGGGATCGCCACCATGTTCCGCCGCTTCCCGACGAAGGAGGAGCTGGTCGACGCCGTCTTCTCCGACCGCATGGACGCTTACGCCGACGCGGTGGCGGCCGCTCTGGACGACCCGGATCCCTGGAACGGTTTCGTCGGCTACATCGAGACCGCGTGCGCGATGCAGGCCGCCGACTCCGGCTTCGCCGACGTCCTGACCATGACCTTCCCCACCGCCAAGGCCCTGGAGCGGCGCCGCGACGAGGCGTACGAGGCCATGGTGCGGCTGATCGACCGCGCCAAGGCGGCAGGCCGGCTGCGCGAGGACTTCGACCCCTCGGATCTGGTCCTGATCCACATGGCCAACGCCGGTGTCGTCAACGCCACCGGCGACGCCGCCCCCGACGCCTGGCGGCGCGTCGTCGCCCTGATGATCCAGTCGCTTCAGGCCCCGGCCCGCGGCCCCCTGCCCGACCCGCCCGAGCACGACGCCCTCTACCGGGCGATGCTCCGCGCCGGCCCGGGAGGCCCCACCGCACCGGCGCCCGACAAGAGGAGCTGACGCACCGGCCGGTCCGCCTACCGCGTGGCGGAGTCCGCCTCCTGAGTGGCGGCCCAGGTGCGAGCAGGTTCACGTTCTCCGCGGAGGGCGAACCGGGTTCGGCGGGTTAGATGGTGAGAGTGAGGCCTGGCTCGGCGGTGATGGCCAGGGCTTCCCAGGTGACGGTGAGACCGCCGACCACGGGGTGGTGGAACTCAGCAGTTCCTCTCACGGCGGCGAGGCGCCGACCGGGTTTCCGGATCGGCGCCTCGCGTTGACCAGCGGCTACTTCGCCGCCATCGGCGTGACGGCGATCCGGTCGATCACCGGTGCGTACGGGGACCGCTGGTCGTACTGGTTGTACGTGTCGCCGTCGAAGTCCGGCAGCTCCTCCGCCGTGAAGGCGAGCCGGTTCGTGCCCTTCTTGAGAGTGACCGGGACGGTCAGGTCCCAGAAGTTGTTGAAGTGGAAGGTGGTCGGGAACAGCACCCGGTGCGCCGGTCCGCCGTTGACGGAGAGGTCGGCGTGGCGGGCGATCGGGTCGGGGTTGTAGTGGGTGGCCGGTGCCTGCTCGGCGTTGGAGTAGCGGATGGTCAGCGCGTGCCGCCCGGCCCTGGCGGCCACCACGTCGACGGTGAGGGCGTTGGCCTTTCCGTCGCCGATGCCGGTGACGGCCTTGCCGTTCGTGGCGAAGGTGTAGGCGTCGGTGACCTTCGCCGCCCCGGTGAGCCTGCCGTCCTCCGCCTGCTGGACGGTGGGCACCAGGGTGCCCTTCGACGGGGCGACCCGCAGCCGGTCGAGGACGAGTTCGCCTGCCGTGCCGGTCACGGTGATCTTGTTGATGCCGCCGGACAGGAACATCCGGACCGTGTCCGTGCCCTTCTTGGCACCACCGGTCTTCGGCAGGTCGAGCTTCTCGCCGTTGAGCGCCAGGCTCGCGCGGCCGCCGCCCAAGTGGTCGACCGACACGGTCGATTCACCGTCGGTGGGGGAGTGCACCCAGAAGGCCGCGGAGGCGCCCTTCGGCAGCGGAACCGCGCCCGGCCCCGAGGCACTGCGGTCCGTGTAGCGCGGCCCGGTACCGGTGAGCGTGGCGTACTCGGCCTCGTAGATCGCCGGGGCGGTCACCTTCTCGTCGCGCAGGGACAGATCGACCTTGTCGATGATCGCGTCACCCTTGGTGACCCCGAGGTCGGGGTCCTGCGCGGCCAGGGTGATCCGGTGCTTGCCCGCCGTCAGCTTCACCGTCGTGTCGGTGTGGCCCCACACCACCCACTTGTAGCCCAGCGGCAGCCGCAGTTCCTGCGGGTCCTTGCCGTCGACACGCAGGAAGACGTTGGTCGGGCCCTGCTCCTTCACCAGGTCGTACAGGTTGTAGGAGTTGGCGAAGACGCTCAGGTCGTACGTGCCGTCCCGCGGGACCTCGACGTCGAAGGCGAGGACCCCGTCGGAGCCGGTGCGCAGACCGCCCACGTTGTAGGCGCCCGACGTGGCGAACTTGCCGACGTCGGAGGGCGTGCCCTCGGGGCCGTTCCTGGAGTAGCCCTTGCCGGTGTAGGTGGCGTTCTCCGCCTCGTACGTCCGGCGCCAGCTCACCGAAGGCGCGGCAGGCTCACCGCCGTTGCCGCCGGGGGAGAGGATGACCTGGTAGGCGGACATCTCGTTCATGCCCGTCATCGGCAGTGTCACCGAGCCGTCCGCGCCGACCGTCAGCTCCTGGTCCGCGAGCCGCAACGGCTGGGCGGAGTCGCCGACCTGCCCTGTCCAGGGGATCTCCTGGACGGTGGCGCGCACGGTCTTCCCGAACAGCTTCGGGTCGAGGTGGTCGAAGACGATGTCGGCGTCACCGCTCTTGCCGCCGAAGAGGGCGCGGGACTGCTTCTTGTCCTCGTCGAGGGTGGCCACGCCCTGGAGCGTGTACTGCTGGTTGGGGTGCGGGGCGGTCACCTCGACCGTGTGGCCCGACATCTGCCCGTAGGCGTTGAACAGCCACCACTGGCCGTTGCCCTTGTTGGCCTCCACGGCCGAGTCGTTGAGGTTGCCGTCGATGTTCCAGTACGCCAGGTCGGCGTCGATCTTGGACTCCTCGATGGCGGAGACCCACTGGACGACCTGGCCGGGCACGGACAGGTGGTAGTTGTGCCCGTACTCGTTCACGTTGATCGGCAGCGGGCCGACCCCCACGTCCTTCTCCATCTGCCGGTACTTCGCCACGTTCGTGCGGACCGCGGCGGGCGACGACAGCTCGTGCCAGGTCATCACGTCCGGCACCACGTCGTTGGCCTTGGCGTACTGGAGGAAGTCCTTGACCTGGCTGTAGAGGACGCTGGTGTTGGGGCCGGCGATGCGGGCGTCCGGGTCGAGGCCCTTGATGAGGTGGTAGACCTCCTTCCAGGCCGCGAAGTAGTGCCGGGGGTCCTTCAGCCAGGAGACCTTGTTGTAGCTCCACTCGCCGGTCCCGAACATGTTCCCTTCGGGCTCGTTGAAGGGCACGTAGACGACGTTGTCCTTGTACTCGCCCATGGTCAGGACCTGCTGGACCTGCTTCTTGATCTTCTGCTTGAAGTCGGCGAGCCGCGCCGGACCGTCCGCGCCCGGCCACTGGTACGGGAAGCCGCGGTAGATGTCGGTCATGTAGATGTAGACGTCCTTGCCGCCCGAGTCCACGAAGGGCGGCAGCATCTCCAGCGCGTCCGCTCCCGGGTGCTGCGGACCGTCCTGCGCCTTCGTTGACACCGTGCGCAGGTGCATGCCCTCGATGAGGTTGCGGCTCGGCACGCCGTCGCCGTACACGCCGTACAGCGAGCCGCTCGCTCCGCCGTGGAAGGCACCGGTGTCGGTGGCGAGGTCGATGACGAGCCGTTCCCGCTCCGCCGCCCCGGCGGTTCCCGTGGAAGGGCCTACCAGGAGGGTGGCGAGGGCGGCCGTCACCGCGGCTGTGGCCACCGTCGTTCTGCTTCGTCGCACTGAGGTCTCCGTGGTTTCCGTATTGCTCGGACGCTGTAGGAGTCGAACCGGTTCGATTCGTCGAGTGGAGGTGGGCTGTGATCCGTCCGTCATCCCTTGCGGTACACAGAGACGGCCGCCCGTCGAACCGGTTCGCAGGAAGTTAGCACCGGTGAAATCGCCCAGCAATACCCCTGCCGCAGCGCAAGAAGTACTGCGCGGGGTGTTGACAGGCGTCCGGGGAGTTCCTAGCTTCACTTCACGCGAACCGGTTCGACAAGCGTCGGTTCGACAGCCCACGCAAGGAGTTCCCCCGTGAACATCGGTGAGATCGCCCGGCGGGCCGGTGTCTCGCGGAGCACCGTGTCGTACGCGCTGAGCGGCAAGCGCCCGGTGTCGGACGAGACACGCCGGAAGATCCAGGACGTCATCGACGAGCTGGGCTACCGGCCCAACGCCAGCGCCCGTGCCCTGGCCAACGGCCGGACCAGCACGATCGGCCTGGTCTTCCCGCCCGCCGGGAACCACTACACCGGCATGCAGCTGGACTTCATCGGCAGTGTCGTCGAAGCCGCCGCGGCCCACGACTACGACGTGCTGCTGTCCCCGAGCGGCGTGGACAGCGACCGCTCGTTCCAGCGGCTGCTGGGGGAGCGGCGGGTCGACGGCGCGATCCTGATGGAGATCAGACTGGAGGACGACCGGGTCGATCACCTGGCCGCCCTGGACTTCCCCTCCGTGGCCATCGGCCGCACCGCGCATCCGGAGAGCGGCTGGTGGGTCGGCCTGGACCACACCGCACTGGCGGCGGCGTGCGTCCACCATCTCGCCGACCTCGGCCACCGCCGGGTCGCCTTCGTCAACCGGCCGGAGCAGCTCCTGAGGGCGGGATACGAGTCCGCGCACCGGGGCCTGGACGGGTTCACCAAGGCAGCGGCCGAGCGCGGGCTGACCGTGCGCACATACTGCTGCGGGGACGACGCCGCGTCCGGCCAGGCGTGCCTGGAGCGGATCCTGCACGACGACCCGGCGACCACGGGCCTGGTCACGCTGAACGAGGCCGCGCTGGGCGGCCTGTACCGAGGGCTCGCCCAAGCGGGCCGACACGTACCGCGCGACTTCTCCGTCACCGGAGTCGTGGCCGGCCGGTGGGCGGAGACGGTGACCCCGCAGCTCACCGCGGCGGACGTACCGGCCGAGGAGATGGGCCGTCGCGCCGTCGACCTGCTCATCGAACGGCTCGACCACCCCGGCGCGCCGCCTCGGCACCACCTTCTCGCGCCACCCATCTCCCTGCGGGCGAGTACCGGGCCCGCCGGCGGTACGCACTCCGCCTGACCCCGAACGCCTGACCCTCGAACCCCCCGGACCCTTCTCACTTCACCAGGTACGCCACCGCCGTTCGGCGTACCCGCACACCCCTCGTCACCTCTCCCACGGCACCCGTATGCCGAGAACGAAGGACCCGCCATGCACAGCTCCTCGAGACGGCTCCTCGCCACCGTGGCCCTGTCGACCGTCGTCGCCGTCGTCGGCACCGCCTGCTCCTCCGGCGCGGGCAGCACCGACGCCAAGGACGCCGACAGCGGCACCTACACGGTCTGGGACCCGTACCCGCAGTTCGCCAAGGGCTCGGCCTGGACGAAGCTGCTGGACAAGTGCGGCACCCAGGCCGGCGTGAAGATCAAGCGGACCGGTTTCGACACCAGCGATCTGGCCAACAAGACGCTGCTCGCGGCCCAGCAGGGCAACTCCCCGGACGTCCTCATCGTCGACAACCCCGTCGTCTCGACCCTGGCCGAGGCGGGCGTGCTCACGACGACCGACGACAACAAGCTCGACACCTCCAAGGTCGACCCCAACCTGCTCGCGGCGGGTCAGTCGGGCGGCAAGACGTACGGCACGCCGATCGGCGCCAACACCCTCGCCCTCTACTACAACAAGGAGGTGCTGAAGGAGGCCGGGGTGGACATCGCCTCGGTCAAGGACTGGAAGTCGCTGACGGCGGCCCTCGCGAAGGTCGAGAAGGCCGGCAAGAAGGGCATCACCTTCTCCGCGATCGGTACGGAGGAGGGCAGCTTCCAGTTCCTGCCCTGGTTCTGGGGCTCCGGCGCCCAGCTCACCGAACTCGACTCGGACAAGGCCGTCTCCGCGCTGTCGCTGTGGCAGGACTGGCTGAAGAAGGGTTACGCCCCCAACTCGGTCATCAACAACACCCAGACGACCAGCTGGCAGGAGTTCGCCGGCGGGGACTACGCGTTCGCCGAGAACGGCACCTGGCAGCTCGCCAACGCCGAGAAGGCGGGCTTCGAGTACGGCGTCCTGCCGATCCCGGGCTCCGACGGAGGCAACGCCGCCGCCCCGACCGGCGGCGAGTTCGTCACCCTCCCGGTGCAGGACGACACCGGCCGCTACACCACCTCCCAGAAGCTGGCGACCTGCCTGACCAGCACCCAGAACCTGTACGACACCGACACCACCCTGTCCTACGTCGCTCCCACCACCGAGGTCCAGAACAAGCAGGTGGCGGCGAACGCCGACCTGAAGGCCTGGGTCGACGCGGTCAAGGCGGCCAGGGGACGCACCAGCGACGACCTCGGCACCAAGTACCCGAAGATCTCCGAGCAGTTGTGGAAGGCCGTCCAGTCCGCCCTCAGCGGGTCCAGGTCGCCCGAGGACGCGCTGACGTCGGCGCAGGCCGCGGTCAAGTGACATGGGTCCGATGAAGCAGACGGCACATCCGCCGGACCACCGGACCGTGCGCACACCGACCGGGACGGCGGCGGTACCCGCCCCGCCCCCGGCCCGTGCCGCGACACGACGCCGGCCGGCATCCCAGCAGTGGGCCGCCTGGGCCTTCCTCACCCCGGTGACCCTCTACCTCGTCCTCTTCTACGCCTATCCGCTCTACCGCAACATCGACCTCAGTCTGCGGAACTACACCGTCCGCTCCTTCGTCCAGGGCGACGCACCGTTCACGGGCCTGGAGAACTACGGGAAGATCCTCGACGACCCGACCTTCGCCCCGGCCCTGCTCCACACCGTGGTCTTCACCGCCGTGTGCCTGGTCCTCCAGTACGCCATCGGCCTGGCGCTGGCGGTCTTCTTCCACCAGCACTTCCGACTCTCGGCGACCCTGCGGGCCCTGTTCCTGGTGCCGTGGCTCCTGCCGCTGATCGTGTCGGCCTCCACCTGGTCGTGGATGCTCAACAGCGACTCCGGCATCGTCAACGCCGCCCTGCACGCGCTCGGCATCGGCCCGGTGAACTGGCTCACCTCACCGTCCTGGTCACTGACCTCGGTGATCATCGCCAACATCTGGATCGGCGTCCCCTTCAACCTGGTCGTGCTCCACAGCGGCCTCCAGTCCATCCCCGCCAGCCTGTACGAGGCCGCGGCACTGGACGGGGCGAACGCCTGGCAGCGCTTCTGGCGCATCACCTTCCCGCTGCTGCGCCCCGTATCCGCGATCACCCTGCTGCTGGGCCTCGTCTACACGCTCAAGGTCTTCGACATCATCTGGATCATGACCAAGGGCGGCCCCGCCGACTCGTCCACCACCTTCGCCACCTGGTCCTACCAGCTCGGCTTCGGCAACCTCCTGCCCGCCTTCGGCCCCGGAGCGGCCGTCGGCAACCTGCTCGTCGTCGCCGCCCTGGTGTTCGGCCTCGTCTACATCCGGGTCCAGCGAAAGCAGGCGCTGTCATGAACCGAAGCCCCAGCCGCACGTGGTGGAAGACGGCCACCGGTCTGCTGCTGACCGGAATCATGCTCTTCCCGGTCTACTGGATGCTGAATGTGTCCTTCACCCGCGACCAGGACATGCGCAAGTCGCCCCCGGACCTGTTCCCGGCCGACGCCACCCTGGAGGGCTACCGGGCCGTCCTCGACCAGCAGTTGCCCTACCTCGGCACCAGCCTCGTCATCGGCCTGGGCACCGTCGTACTGACCGTGGCCCTCGCCGCGCCCGCCGGCTACGCCCTGGCCAAACTCCGCCCGCGCGGCGGCGGTCTGCTCGGCTTCCTCTTCCTGGTCGCGCAGATGATCCCCGGCATCATCATGGCGATGGGCTTCTACGCCATCTACCTCCAGCTCGGCCTGCTCCAGTCCGTCCCCGGCCTGATCGTCGCCGACTCCACCCTGGCCGTCCCCTTCGCCGTCCTCATCTTCACCGCGTTCATGTCTGGCATCCCCGGCGAACTGCTCCAGGCCGCGAAGACCGACGGGGCCGGGGCCCTGCGCACCTTCCGGTCCATCGTGCTGCCGATGAGCCGCAACGCCGTCGTCACGGTGTCCCTGTTCGCGTTCCTGTGGTCGTGGTCCGACTTCGTCTTCGCCAGCACCCTCGCCAGCGGCGGCGCCCACCAGCCGATCACCCTCGGCATCTACCAGTACATCGGCAACAACAACCAGGAGTGGAACGCCATCATGGCCACCGCCGTCGTGGCCTCACTGCCCGCCGCGGTCATCCTCGTCCTCGCTCAGCGCTACGTCGCCGCCGGCGTGACCGCCGGAGCCGTCAAGGACTGACCTCCCGCGGACCTTCCCTTCTGCCGACGATCCCTGCTCGAGAAACGAGTCACGCCTCCATGACCGCCGCCCCGTCGTCCGGACCCGCCTTCTCCGTCCACGACATCCCGTTCAGCACGTTCGGATCCTGGTTCGGCATCTCACCCGTGGTGGCGGAGAAGACGTACGCCGAGGACCTCCACCTCGTCTCGCACCAGAACGGCATGCACGCCGTCCTCCGCCTCGTCCCCCTGGACCCGGCGACCGGGGAGCGCGCCGGGGCCCGTGTCGAGGCGACACCGGGACTGCTCAGCTGGGTCGGCCCGGCCGGGCGTATCGACCTCGCCTACGAGTCGCCGGACACCGTACGCCTGCGGGGCAGCGGCCTGGACATCGCAGTCTTCGCGGCCGCGCAGGTCCTGACGCCGTTCAGCGGGACGTACTTCTTCCACGACCCGGCGGCGGACGCGCACGTGTTCACGTCGTACGAGACGGGGCGCCGCTACCGCGTCACCCTCCTGTCCGGCCGTATCGCCCAGACCGCCGGAGCCCAGGCCCTGGGCAGCGGCGACCGCGGCCTCGCCCTGACCGCGGCGGCGGACGGCGGGTGGGAGATCGCCGTCGAGGAGGTCGACACCGCTCGCCCGCCGTACGTGTCCTCGGCCGCCTTCGGCGAGATCGCGGCGTCGGCATGCGGAGCCTTCGCGGACTTCGTCGAGGCGGTGGCCCCCTGGCGCTCGTCCGCCACCCCGGCCGCCGAACTCGCCGCCTACGTCCTCTGGTCGGCGACCGTACGCCCGACCGGACTCGTCTCCCGGCCCGCCGTCCTCATGTCCAAGCACTGGATGGACAAGGTCTGGAGCTGGGACCACTGTTTCAACGCGCTGGCCCTGGCCCAGGGCTGTCCCGAACTGGCCACGGACCAGTTCGCCCTGCCCTTCGACCACCAGGACGGCAGCGGAGCCCTGCCCGACTCTGTCACCCACTCCGAGGTCCTCCACAACTTCGTCAAACCGCCCATCCACGGCTGGGCGTCGGGCCGTCTGCGCCGACGGCTGCCGGTGCCTCCCAGCCGGGCGGAACTCGCCGGAACGTACGACCGGCTGGAACGCTGGACGCACTTCTGGCTCACCGCCCGGCGCGCACCCGGCGCCGCTCTGCCCCACTACCAGCACGGCAACGACAGCGGCTGGGACAACGCCACCACCTTCGACCCCGAACGGGTGGTCGTCACCGCCGACCTGGCCGCTTTCCTCGTCCTCCAACTCCATGAACTCGCCGCGATGGCGACGGAGTTGGAGATGCCGGACGAAGCGAGCCGGTGGACGCGCACGGCCCGCGAGATCCAATCGGCGCTGCTGGACGAGCTCTGGACCGGCGAACGGTTCGTCGCCCGGGGAGCCGCCACCGGGGACACCTGGAGCAGCTCCAGCCTCCTCGACCTGATGCCCATCGTGCTGGGCGAGCACCTGCCCGGCGAGGTCGGCAGCGCGCTGGCCGACCACATCAAGGCCCATCTGACCCCGTACGGCCTCGCCACCGAACTGCCCACCTCACCGCACTACCTCTCCGACGGCTACTGGCGCGGCCCCGTCTGGGCCCCCGCCACCGTCCTCATCGAGGACGGCCTGCGCCGCGCCGGCCACCACCGGCTCGCCGACGACATCAGCGCCCGCTTCCGCGCCCTGTGCGAGACCCACGGCTTCGCCGAGAACTTCGACGCCCTCACCGGCACGGGTCTGCGCGACCGCGCCTACACCTGGACCGCCGCGAGCTACCTCCTCCTCGCCGAAGCACACGTACACCGGGGCAGCCACTGACCGTGCGTCACCGCAGCGGATGCAGCGCCGTCAACTCGGCGGCCCCACGGCCCGTGACGATCGACTCCGCCAGCAGCTTGCCGCTGAGAGGGCCCAGGGCGATGCCCCACATGCCGTGGCCGCCGCAGACGCGGACCCGGGGCGAGCGGGTCGGGCCGACCAGGGGCAGGCCGTCCGCCGTGCACGGGCGGGGGCCGGCCCACTCGTCGGTTCGGTGGGTGAGGTCCGCGGAAGGCAGCAGATCCCGGACGGAGTTGACGATGGCCGCGATACGGCGGGGGTCCGCAGGGCGGTCCGGTGCGGTGAACTCCATCATTCCCGCCACCCGCACCCGGTCCCCGAGCGGTGTGCAGACCACTCGCCGCTCGGCGAAGTACGTGGGCCGGGCGGGCAGCCCGGCCGGAGGCAGGGAGAAGCTGTAGCCGCGTCCGGACTGCACCGGAGTGCGCACACCGAAGGGCGCGGCCAGCCGGCCGAGCCAGGCTCCGGGGGCCAGGACGGCCGCGTCGGCCCGCACGGACGTGCCGTCCCGGGCGAGGGCGACGACCTCAGTGCCCAGATCCCGTACACGGGTGACCTCCAGGCCGGTGACGATCTTCCCGCCCCGGTCGCGGACCGCGTCGGCCAGCGCTCCGACGAACGCCCCGGGGTCGAGGTGACGCTGGCCGTGCAGTCGTACGGCCGCGTCGACGCGCGACGACAGCGCGGGCTCCGACTCGCGCGCCTCGGTGCCCGTCAGCAGGTCGTAGTCGACCTCCTGCCCCGCCGCGCGCACCGCGTCCAGCTCCGCCACGAGCGGGGCCCGGCCGGCCGCGGAGGTGAAGGCGATCAGGCACGGCTCGCCCGTGCGCGTCGGCTCGGCGATCCCGCCCCGGGCCAGATCGTCGTACGCGGAGAGCGCCCCGCGGTTCAGCGCGGTGAGTGCCGCCATGGCCACCTGCCAGCGCTGATGGGTGCAGTTCCGGGTGAACGCCAGCAGGAAGCGGGCCAGCCGCGGATCCGGCCGGGGCGGGATGTAGAGCGGGGAGGCGGGGGAGAGCAGGCTGCGCAACCCCAGCTTCAGGGCGGCCGGTTCGGGCAGGGGCACGGTCAGCGCGGGGGACAGCCAGCCCGCGTTGCCCCACGACGCGCCGGCCGCCACGCCCCGCCGGTCGACCACGGTGACCTCGACACCGGCCTCCTGGAGGAACCAGGCCGTCGCCAGCCCGGCCATGCCCGCACCCACGACAACGACACTGCGCGGACTCATGACCGACCGCCTTCCACCATGGCCGTGCTCACCGCGACGTCCGGCCGCCGTTCCCCGAACCGCGTCGCCTGCTCGAACGCGTACCCCGCCCTCAGCACGGCCGCGTCCCCCCGGTGCGGCCCCACCACCTGGAGCCCGACCGGCAGCCCGGCCGGGGTGAAGCCGGCCGGGACCGACAGCGCCGGGCAGCCGGTCATCGTGATCAGGCCGGCGGAGCGCATCCAGTCCAGATACGTCTCCATGGCGACGCCGTCCACCGAGGCCGGGTGAGGGAGGCGGACGTCGAAGGGCGCGACCTGACTCACCGGCAGCAGCAAGATGTCGTAGGTGGCGAAGAACTCGCGGACCCGGTGGAACAGCGCGGCCTGGAGCAGCTGGGCGCGGCCCAGGTCCGGGCCGGTGAGCTTGCGGCCCTCCTCGATGTTCCAGACGACGTCCGGCGCCATGCGGTGCCGGTGCTCGTCCAACAGGGGCCCGTAGGCGAGCTCCATCTGCCAGGCGCGCTGGACGAGGTACGCCTCGTCGGCGTCGGACAGGTCGGGGCAGGTCTCCTCGACCTCGCAGCCCAGCGCGGCGAAGACCTCCACCGCGCCGCGCACCACGTCCCGGACCTCCGGGTCGACGGGCACGCTCCCGCCGAGGTCGGGCGACCAGGCGACCCGCCATCCGCGGACGTCGGCGTCGAGCCGGCCGGCGAAGAGGGAACCCGGCGTCTCCAGGGCGAGCGGGCTGCGCGGATCCGGCCCGGCCAGCACCGACAGCGTCAGGGCGACATCCTCCACGGTCCGCGCCATCGGGCCCTTGACCGACAGTTGCCCCCACGGTGCCTTGTCGGGCCAGGACGGTACCCGGCCGGGGGAGGGGCGCAGACCCACCACGTTGTTGAAGGACGCCGGGTTGCGCAGCGAGCCGCCGGTGTCACTGCCGTCGGCGATCGGCTGCATGCCGCAGGCGAGTGCGGCCCCTGCTCCGCCGCTGCTGCCGCCCGCGCTGCGCGAGAGGTCGTAGGGGTTGCGGGTCGCGCCGAAGACGGGGTTGACGGTGTGCGAACCCATGCCGAGCTCGGGCACGTTGGTCTTGCCGAGCGTGATGGCCCCGGCCCGCTTGAGACGCTCGACGACCAGGTGGTCCCGGGCCGGGACGTGGTCGGCGAGGACGGGGGAGCCGTACGTCGTGCGGATGCCCGCGGTGTCGTGGAGGTCCTTGTGCGCGACGGGCAGCCCGTGCAGCGGCCCCAACGCGGCCTGTGACACGGCCCGTTCGTCCGCCTCGGCCGCCGCTTCGAGCGCCCGTTCGGCGACCAGGGTGACGATCGCGTTCACCGACGGGTTCACCCGGTCGATCCGTTCGAGATGGGCGGTGACGACCTCACGGGCGGAGATCTCACGGCGCCGCAGGGCCGCGGCGAGCTCGGTCGCGGTGCTGAAGCACAGGTCGGCGGGGTTCACAGTCCTCCCAGGGTTTCCTCGAGCTGCACGACGGCGAGCACCCCGAACAGGACGAAGGAGCCCGACAGCAGCACGTTCGAAAGGGTCTTGTTGCGATACGGCGGCTGAAGGCCGCGCCGGTTGAGAAGGACCAGCAGCGCCCCGGACAGCAGCGGCAGGACGAGGGAGCCCACGGCGGCGTAGGTGAGCAGCAGGGGGACCGGCTTCCCGGCGAAGGTCACCGCCACGGACGTTGCCGCGCAGTAGAGGACGAACAGGCGGAACGGGAGGCTGCGCTGGCCCATGTGCCGCTCGGCCTCGTCGTCCGGCACTCCGCGCAGGGTGCGCAGCGAGTCGGCCAGCAGGTAGCACAGGGCGTTGAAGCCGCCGACCAGGGCGCTCAAGGTCACGAGGAAGAAGGTGCCCAGGAACAGCACCCGGGCCCCCGACCCCAGGTCCGCGCCGAGCGGTTCGGCCAGCGCGGCGAGTCCGTCGTTGCCGGTGATCGTCCGGCCGCTGCCGTACAGCAGGCCCGTGCCCACGATCGAGGTGCACGCCACGAACAGGAACGTGACCGTGTAGCTCATCGCCGTGTCGGCCCGCATGACGGGCAGCCAGCTCGCGTGCCGCCAGCGCTTCTCCCGCACCCAGTAGCTGTACGAGGCCACTCCGGCCGTGCCGCCCACCCCGCCGACCAGCGCCAGCACGGTGATCACGTCGCCCTCCGGCAGCCGCGGCCGCAGCGAGGACACCAGTCCGGACGGGTCGTCCATGGTCACCAGCGTGGCCACGGCCAGAACGACCATGCCGACGAACTTGGCCAGCATGAAACCGCTCATCACCCGCTCGAACAGCGTGTACCGGCCCACGTACACGATCCCGGCCGACGCCAGCGCGATCACCAGGCCGAGTGGTCTCACCGGCAGCGCGGGGAACAGCGTCGACAGCGCGAGCGACGCCACCGAGCTCAGCGCCGCCCCGTACAGCAGGCCGATGACCAGGACGAACGCGAAGAAGGCGTACGGGAGCCAGCGGGCGGCCGAGCCGTCCTGTTCAGGCCCGGTGAACGGAGCTGGAGTCTCCTCGATACATCGGATGGGTCGTCCACGTGAACTCATTCCGGGCCATTGACAGGTGCATGAGCCCTGCTTAGGTTCGCCGATACACCCGATGTATCGATGATCCGTCAGGTCTGGAGGACACGATGACCTCACAGCCGGAGCAACGTTCGAAGGTGGCCCGCAGAGCCGTACTCGGCACCGCGCTCTCCGGCGCGGCAGCGGCGGCCCTGCCCGGGACGGCCCATGCCGAAGTGCCCGCGGGGCCGGTGCCGTCCGTCACCGGCGGCGGCAGACGCCCCTGGAATCTCCGCGACACCATGACCACCGACAGCGCCTGGTCGACGTTCCTGCGCGGCCAGGACCTGCTGTGGACCAGGCTGCCCACCCGCTGGTACGAGGGCCCGTTCCTCGGCGACGGGCTGCTCGGCAGCATGATCTACCGGGAGCCGAACGCCAACCAGGTCCGCTTCACCGTCCAGCACGGCCGAGTGCAGGACCACCGCCCCGAGTTCGGCAGCGGCTGGGGCACCTGCCGACTGCCGGTGGGGCACCTCACGCTCGAACCGGCCGGCACCATCACCGCCGTCGACTGGCGGCTGAGCCTGTGGAACGCCGAACTCACCGGCACCGTCACCACCACCGCGGGCAGGCTCACCCTCTCCGCCCTCATCCACGACGAGGTACTCGCCGTCCGGGTGCGGGCCTCCGGCGGCGAGCGCGCCGTCTGGACCTTCCACCCCGAGGAGGCCATCAGCCCCCGGAAGATCCAGGAGGCCCCGCCCGCCGACTACATCCCCAACCCGCCCTGGACCACGAAGACCGCCGCCGACGGCACCGAGCAGGTGCTCCAGCCCCTCACCGGAGCCCAGACCGCCACCGCCTACCGGCGCGACGGCGACGACCTGCTGCTCAGCGTCGGGCACAGCGCCCCCTCCACCACGGCGGCCGAGGCCGACTCCCTGCGCAACCTGCGGCGCGCCGGGTCGTACGGCACCCTCCGGCGACGGCACCTCCGCTGGTGGCACGCCTTCTACAAGAAGAGCTTCGTCTCGTTCCCCGACCAGCGGCTCCAGAGCTTCCACTGGATCCAGCTCTACAAGGTCGCCTCGGCCAGCCGGGCCGGCGGCCCCGTCATGGCCACCTCCGGCCCGTGGCTGGAGCCCACCCCCTGGCCCGCGGTCTGGTGGAACCTCAACGTCCAGCTGGAGTACTGGCTCATCCACGGCTCCAACCACCTGGAACTCGACGCGCTCGCCACCACCCTGCGCCAGAACCAGGAACAGCTCATCGCGAACGTGCCCACCGCCTACCGAGCCGACAGCTCGGGCGTCGGCCGCAGCTCCGACATGTTCGCCAACCGGGGAGTGGGTAGGCCCGGCAGCGGCACCGAGGCCGGCAACCTCACCTGGGCGCTGCACAACGTGTGGCTGTCCTACCGGCACTCCATGGACAAGGGACTCCTGCGCGACACGGTCTTCCCCGTCCTGCGCCGGGCCGTCAACTACTACCTGCACTTCCTCACCCCGGGCAGCGACGGCAAGCTCCACCTGCCGAGCACGCTCTCGCCCGAATACCCCGTCGTACCGCCGCAGGACACCAACTACGACCTGGCCCTGATCCGCTGGGCCTGCCAGACGCTCATAGAGTCCGCCGAACTCCTCGGCATCGACGACGACCTGGCCCCGCGCTGGCGGGAGGTGCTGGCCAAGCTCACGCCCTACCCGGTCGACGACAACGGCTTCATGATCGGCGCCGGCACGCCGTACGAGCGGTCCCACCGGCACTACTCGCACCTGCTGATGGTGTACCCGCTGTACCTCGTCAACTGGGACCAGCCCGAGAGCCGCGACCTGATCACCAGGTCCGTGGAGCACTGGCACGCGCTGACCGGCGCCCACCGCGGCTACAGCTACACCGGCGCCGCCTCGATGTACGCGATGACGGGCGACGGTGACACGGCGATCGGCTACTTACGGAAGTTCTTCGACACCTCCACCCGCTACCCCTGCCAGGCCAACACCCACTACACCGAGGCCGGTCCGGTCATCGAGACGCCGCTGTCCGCCTCGCAGTCCCTGCACGACATGTTCTGCCAGAGCTGGGGCGGCGTGATCCGCGTCTTCCCGGCCGTCCCGACCGCATGGGCGGACGTCACCCTGCACGACTTCCGCACCCAGGGCGCCTTCCTGGTCAGCGCCGTCCGCAAGAAGGGGACCACCCGGTTCATCCGGATCAAGAGCCTGGCGGGCGAGCCGCTCAAGCTCCGGCACGGCCTCACCGGCACCCTCACCGTGCTGCTCGACGACGGCACCCCGGCCCGCACTCGCGACCTGGGCGGCGGCACCCTCGCCATCGACCTGCCCAAGGGCCGCGAGGTGCTCGTCCACTCCGGAGCGCGGCCCGACCTCGTCATCGCGCCCGTCACCGCCGGCGAACCGGGTCCGGCCTGGGGACTGCCGTAATCACCGCACACCTCGGAGGGTTCACATGGCTGTTCCGATCAGAACCGTGGTCGCCGCGCTGTGCACCGCACTGGCGGCCACCCTCCTCACCACCGCTCCCGCCGGGGCCGAGCAGCGGGAGCACGCCTGGACGGTGACCGTCGCCGCCGACGCACCCCGCGCACGGATAGCCCTGGACGACAGCACCGGCACACTGAGCCTGTCGGTGACCCGTGCCGGCCGTACGGTCATCGAGCCGTCGCCCGTCGGCATCGTCACCGAACGGGCCGACTTCTCCAAGGACCTGCGCTTCATCCGCGGCAAGAACCGGAAGGTCGAGGAGCGCTACCGCACCAAGTCGGGCAAGCGGCTCGACCGCCGGGTCCGCATGAACGAGACCCGCCTGTCCTTCGCCACCCCCGCCGGCGCCCGGCTCGACCTGCTGGTCCGCGCCGCCGCCGACGGCGTCGCCTACCGCTACGTCCTGCCCGCCGGACACGGCGATGTGCTCGGCGAGACCTCGGCCTTCAACCTGCCGCCGGACGCCGGCGCGTGGCTGGGCACCTACCGGCCCGACAACGAGGGCCAGTTCACCGAGTACACCGCCGCCACGGCCCCCACCGGCGCGTACTCGCCCCAGGCGCTGTTCGCGACCGACGGCGGCTACACCCTGCTCGCCGAATCCGACCTCACCGGCGCCTACTCCGGCGCCCGGCTCGCCCACGACAAAGGCACCGGCACCTACCGCGTCGAGCTGGCCGACGACCGGGTGAAGACCGACGGCCCCCTGGCCACGCCCTGGCGCGCCATGGTCACCGGCGACCTGGCCACCGTCACCCGGTCGACCTTCACCGACGACCTCGCTCCCGCATCCAAGGTCGCCGACCCGTCCTGGAGCAGGCCCGGCACCGTGCTGTGGACCTGGCTCGCGGGCGGCCGCCCGGCCGGGCAGAGCCTCGCCGCGCAGAAGGCCTACGTCGACTACGCCGCCGAGCGGAACTGGCCCTACGAGGCCGTCGACGCGGGCTGGTACTTCAAGGCCGACGAGTGGGACGTCACGGACCCGGACTGGCAGACCAACAGCTGGATGCCGGAACTCGTCGACCACGCCCGCGCCAAGGGTGTCGGGATCATCGTCTGGATCCACCAGCGCGACCTCGACACACCCGAGGAACGCGCACAGTGGCTGCCCACGCTGGAGCGGTGGGGCGTCAAGGGAGTCAAGATCGACTTCATGGACTCCGAGGCGCAGGCCACGCTCCAGTGGTACGACGCCATCCTCCGGGAGACGGCCGCCCACCACCTCATGGTGAACTTCCACGGGTCGACCATCCCCAAGGGCATGCAGCGCACCTGGCCCCACGTCATGACCCTGGAGGGCGTCGCCGGCGAGGAGAAGCGGACCAACACCGCCGCCCACCTCACCACCCTGCCCTTCACCCGCAACGTCATCGGCTCCATGGACTTCACCCCCGGGGCGTTCCAGCGCGTCGGCCTGCGCCCCAACTCCGACGCGGCAGAGGTCGGTCTCACCGTCGCCTACGAGTCGGGTCTCCAGATGTTCGCGGGAACCCCCGAGTCGTACGACGCCCGGCCGCTCGCCCGGGACTACTTCGATCAGGTCCCCGCCGCGTGGGACGACACCCGGCTGCTCGCCGGCCGGCCCGGCCGCGAAGCCGTGCTCGGCCGCCGCAGCGGCGACCGCTGGTTCCTGGGCGGGGTGTACGCCGGGTCCGCCCGCAAGGCCGAGGTGCCGCTGACCATCGGCTCGGGGAGGTGGCTGGTCGAAACGATCCAGGACGGTGCCGACGGGCTCGTCAGGAACCGGCAGGTGCTGCGCGGCGGCGACACGCTCGCCGTGGACGTGGTCGCGAACGGCGGCTTCGCCGCGATCGCCTGTCCTTGGCGCGCGGGTGTCACCACCTGCCACCGCTGAGCCTGTTCACCGTGCGTGCACACCGAGTGGGAGGGATCATCATGAGTGTTTCCCGGCGTACCGTGCTGGCCACGGCGGCCGGCGCCACGGCGTTATGCGTTTCCCCGGCACCTGCCGCGGCCGCGGACACGACCGCCGGCCGGACAACGGCGGCCACCCTGCGCACGCTCCGCGCGGCGGCCGACTACGCCGTCGAGAAGGTCGCCGCCGTCGCGCCGGACGTGACCGCCTTCCCCGTCGGCACGAAGTTCGAGAAGTGGGTCTACTCGCAGAACGGCGACTGGGTCGGCGGATTCTGGCCGGGCACGCTGTGGATGGCATGGCTCTACAGCAAGGACGACGCCTTCCGCACGCAGGCCGTGGCCTCGGCGCGGAAGCTGGCCCCCCGCCAGCACGACACCGGCACGCACGACCTCGGCTTCCTCTTCTACCCGTCCTGGGTCACCGCCTGGCGGCTGACCGGCGACGAGGCCTGGCGGACGGGCGCCCTGCGGGCTGCCGACTCCCTGATCCAGCGGTACAACCCGCGCGGGCGCTTCATCAGGGCGTGGGGCGCGCTGAACGATCCGAAGAACGCCGGCCGCGTCATCATCGACACGATGATGAACCTCGACCTGCTGGCGTTCGCGAGCCGGCAGACCGGGGACGGCAGGTACCTGGACATCGCCGTGGAACACGCGAAGACCACCCGGCGGGTCTTCCCCCGCCCGGACGGATCGACGCCGCACGTCTACGACTTCGAGCCCGACAGCGGCACCCCCGTCGGCCCGAACACCGTGCAGGGCTACAGCCCCACGTCCTGCTGGTCGCGCGGGCAGGCGTGGGGGCTGTACGGCTTCACCACCATGTACAGAAGGACCGGGAACCGCGACTTCCTGACCACTGCCCGCGCACTCGCGGACTACGCGATCGGAGCACTGACCCCGGACCACGTCCCGGTGTGGGACTACCGCGCGCCGCAGCAACCTCACGACATCAAGGACGCGTCGGCCGGAGCGATCACCGCCTGCGGGCTGCTCGACCTGTCCGCCGCCACCGGCGGGCAGGCCTATCGCGAGGTGGCGCTCCGGCTGCTCACCGCACTGGCGCAGACGTGCCTGACGAAGAACTCGGCCCGGGCGGAAGCGGTGGTGGCCCGCTGCACCCGCAACCGCCCGGCCGAGGACGGCATCGAGATCTCCCTCCCGTACGCCGACTACTACCTGCTGGAAGGCATCCTGCGGGTGCTTCGGCCGCAGGACATCGACCGGGCGATCGACCTCTCCACGGTCTGACCGGCAGCGCCGCTCAGCCCGCGATGGAGTCCAGCTGTTCCGCCGCCGGGCGCAGGACCCACAAGTCGCCGCCCGGCGGCTCCTCCAGCGAGCGGACGGCCCGCTGCGCCCGCCTGTCCCCGGCATCGGCCGCCGCGTGCACGACGTCGGTCGCCGCGTACCGGCGGAACTGAAGCTCCGGGTGCGGCCAGGCGGCGGCTCCCGTCGCGGCGGGCAGGAGGTAACCGACCGCCTTGAACAAGCTCTCTTGCTCCGGTCCCTGATAGGCCCACAGATCCACTCCGGCGTTCCGGCCGATGGCCGCCAGCCGCGCATGCGCGACCAGGGTGAACGTCGAGTAGTGCCAGCTCCTGGCCCGGGTCAGCTCCTGGGGCTGGCTGCCGTCGGCCGCGATCTGCGGTGCGATGCGCTTGTGCCGGGCGTCCAGGACCGTTCGGCGGGCCAGTTCCCGGTCGCCGGTCGCGTAGGCGAGGCCGGCGAGCAGCAGGTCGTAGAAGGTGCCGTGGTTGTTGGTGGCGGCGGCCTCCTGCTTGCCGAAGTAGCTGTTCCTGAGCCAGTCGAGGAAGGCGGTGTTCCAGCGGGTCATGCCCCTGCGGTCCTTCGCGGTCCAGCCCGGGGCGCCGCTCTCCAGGAGGGCGAGCGCGTCGAGGACGCTGGTGTAGGACTGCGAGAAGTCGATGATGCCGATGGCGCGACCGTCGTACTTGCACGGGATGAACTGCGCATGCTTCAGGTGGGGGTTCATCCTCGTGGCCGGATCGAGGAACCAGGTGCGCAGCACCTGACCGGCCTTCTCGGCGTACCGCGCGTCGCCGGTGTAGTACCAGGCGAGGGAGAGGTCGTAGGCGGAGTCGAAGGTCTTCTCGACGTCCTGGCGGTCGGTGCCGGAGTCGACCTCGGGATTGCGCTCGCCGTCGCGTTGCACGTACGGACAGCCCCACGGATTGTCCGGGGCCGGTGTCTTGGTGGGCCACCAGTACGGAGCCTGACTGAGGTAGTCGTGCGGGTCCCCGCTGGGGGCGGGGCGGGGTTTGTCGACGACGGTCCAGGGCCCCTGGTCCAGCCACCGGTCGGCGCGCTCCCGCAACACCGCCACGGCGCGCCGGAGTCGGGGATCCCCGTGTTGCAGCCGGACCTTGGTGCGGTGCAGACGGGCACCGTCCATGACGGCGGTGTGCGGGACGCGGTACGTGTGCTCGGCCTCAGCACGGGCCGAGGCGGCGGGGGCGACTCCCGTGACGAGCGCGGCGAGAACCATCAGCACAACGCCTAATCGAGATCGTGCCCTCATGAATCCACTCCCTTCGAGTTCATGGCTGTGAACAACGTTCAGGTGGTGGGTTGCATGAGCATGCCACGACGGCTTCCGGTGGGGAAGAGGGCTCGCAGGGCCGGGACGGCTGTCACAGACCCGGGCCCTGCCCTGTCTCTCTGGTGAGTCAAGCCGTGGCGGCGCTCAGCCCTCGTAACGGGGTGTCCACTGCGCCTGCGCGACGGCCCTGCGCAGTTCCTCCTCCGTCGCCTGCGGAGCGACCCCGTCC
Organism: Streptomyces sp. DH10; assembly: GCF_029813805.1. NCBI lineage: Bacteria > Bacillati > Actinomycetota > Actinomycetes > Kitasatosporales > Streptomycetaceae > Streptomyces > Streptomyces sp. DH10. Next base: position 145,637 of record NZ_JARVKU010000020.1, on the reverse strand, counting down.
TTGACGGCGGCGAGAGCCGCCGCCAGGGCGATCTCGCGAGCGGACTCGCGCATCCCATTCAGGGGCGGCAGCAGCGGCACGGGGCCGTCGTCTCCGTGCGCCGCCCGTACCGCGCACTCGGCGACGGCCCGGGCGGCGGCCACCATCATGCGGTCGGTGACGCGGGTGGCCCGGCTCGCCGTCACCGCGAGCCCCATGGCCGGGAAGACGTACACGTTGTTCGACTGCGCCACCGGCACCTCGTGCCCGTCCACCGTGAGCGGCGGGAAGGGCGAGCCGGTGGCGATCAGTGCCCGGCCGTCGGTCCAGCGGGTGAGGTCCGCCGGATCGGCCTCGGAGTGGGAAGTGGGATTCGACAGCGGAAAGATGACGGGCCGTTCGCAGGTCGAGCCCATCTGCCGCACGATCTCCTCGGTGAACGCGCCGTGAGCCGTCGACAGTCCGATGAGCGCCGTCGGCTCGACACGGCGCACCACCTCCGCGAGGCCGGTGCCGTCCCAGCCGTTCACCTCGCTGTCGTCGCGCGCGAACACCCGCTGCTGCGGCGTCAGTTCCGTGCGCGAGCGCACCAGCAGGCCGTCGACGTCGAGGATCCAGAACCGTGCCGTGGCCTCGTCCTCGGACAGGCCCTCCTCGATCATGGCAGTCCGGATCATGTCGGCGACACCGATGGCGGCCGACCCCGCACCCAGGATCACCAGGCGCTGCCCGGACAGCGGGGTGCCGGACACGTTAGCGGCCGTGGACAGCGCGCCGAGCGTGACGGCCGCCGTGCCCTGGATGTCGTCGTTGAAGGTGAGCAGCCGGTCCCGGTAGCGGGCGAGGATCGGGTACGCGTGGGCGGTGGCGAAGTCCTCCCACTGGAGCAGCGTGCCGGGCAGCTCCGCCTCCACCGCCGAGACGAACGCCTCGATCATCTCGTCGTAGTCGGCGCCGGACAGCCTGCGGTCGCGCCGGCCGAGGTAGCGGGGGTTGCCGAGCAGGTCCTCATTGTCGGTGCCGATGTCCAGCAGGATCGGCAGGGTGTGGGCGGGGTGGATGCCGCCGATCGCCGTGTAGAGGCTGAGCTTGCCGATCGGGATGCCCATCCCGCCGACGCCCTGGTCGCCCAGGCCGAGGATGCGCTGCCCGTCGGTGACGACGATGACGTCCACGTCCTTGTCGCGGTGCGGGCGGTTGCGCAGGATGTCCCGGAAGCGGTGCCGGTCCTCCCACGTCAGGAACAGCCCGCGCGGCCGCCGGTAGATCTCGCTGAAACGCTGACAGGCCTCACCCACCGTCGGCGTGTAGACGACGGGCAGCAGCTCCTCCAGGTACTCGGTGACCAGACGGTAGAAGAGCACCTCGTTGGTGTCCTGGAGCTGACGCAGGTAGATGTGCCGGTTGAGGGGCTTGTCGTAGCCGTGGAACGCCTCGTAGGCGCGGGCGACCTGCTCGTCCAGGGTCTCCACGGCGGGCGGCAGCAGCCCGTCGAGGCCGAGCTCGGCGCGCTCCTGCCGACTGAAGGCGGTGCCCTTGTTGACGAGCGGGTCGGCCAGGGTGGTGAGGGCGGGGCTGGTGGTCGTGCGGGGGTGCTGGGTCTGGTCCATGGGGTGACGCCTTCCCTGGACTCACCGGTTCGTGCAGGCGACTTGCGCTGTTCGGCCGATGGGCCGTGCCGGTTCTCGGTGCACCGATGAGTTCCGGCGCCTCGCCCGGTCTACCTCTCCGTAAGGCGTACCGAGCCCAACACTGAGCAGGAGAAGGCGACATGAGCGTGACGACCCCTCAGACGCAGACCCGGTCCGACTCCCGGCACACCACCGGCTTCCTCTCCACGCGCCCCGTATGGCTGGTCGGCGTCCTGGCGACGCTCGCCGGTGCCGTCGTGACCGAGGCCTTCGCGCTCGTCGCCCGGGCCGCGGGCGTCCCGATGGAGGCGGCCAGCCCCGGGGCCAAGGAGGCGGCGGAGATCCCCGTCGGCGGCTTCGGCGGCGGCGTGGTGTTCTGGTCGGTCGCCGGGATCATCCTCGCGGTGGTGCTCGCCCGCTGGGCCAAGCAGCCCGCCCGGACGTTCACCGTGACCACCGTCGTCCTCACCGCGCTGTCCCTCGCCGGCCCGGCCGTCGCCCCGCACACGGCCGCGTCCACCCAGATCGTCCTCGCCGTGTCGCACGTGGTGGCCGCCGCGGTGATCATCCCCCTGGTGGCACGGCGGCTGTCCCACGTGCGGAGGTGACACCCCTCGACCCCCACGATCCCGACACCGGCCCGTCGCGCTCACCGCGACGGGCCGTCGTCGTGCCCACCGCGACAGACCCGAACGGCCCAACGGGACTGCGCCGGAGGAGGCGACCTTGGATGAGCGGTGTGAACGTGGTGGAAGGGATGCGCGTGCACCCCTGAAGGCGTGTGCACACCCGGACGAGGAGACGCGATGGCGGAGGGATTGGCCGAGGGCGGCACGGTGCGCGCTGCCGCCGCAGGTGGCGAGGATCTGCCCCCGGACCGAACCCTGGACTCCTTCGAGCAGGTGAGCGCCGTCGCCGACGCCGTCCTCTACGAGGGATACCTCCTCTACCCCTACCGCCGGTCCTCGGCCAAGAACCGCGTCCGATGGCAGTTCGGGGTCCTGTTCCCGAGGGACTGGGTGGAGGCGGACGGCCCCGTGGTCCCCGGGGTCTCCGGCAGCGCCGACTCCTGGTACCAGCAGACCGAGTGCCTGCTGCGGATCCGGCAGCCCGGCAGCGCGTCCGTACGTGTGCGGATCCGTCACCTCCAGATGCAGCGCAAGCAGGTGGAGGAGACCCGGGAGGGCCGTCATCACGCCGTCGAGTCGCTGCGCACCGCCGACGGCACGACGCATCTGACCTTCGACGAGGCCGTGCCGCGTGAACACGAGATCGAGGTCCCGCTCGACGAGCTCCTTCGGGACGGACGCACCGTGCCGGTGGTCGCGCCGGCCGGCGTGGACGTCGAGCCGCTGCCCGGTGACGCCGGGCGGGTGGTGCGGCACCGCGACGAGGTACGGGCAGACACCACCGTCACCGCCGAGCGACTGTCGGACGACCTCTGCCGGCTCCGTGTGCGCACCACGAACACCGGGCCCGCACCGCAATCGCGGACCACTCGTGACGAGGCGCTGCGCCGCGCCCTCATCGCCACGCACACCCTCATCGGCGGCGACGGCGTGGAGTTCGTCTCGCTGACCGACCCGCCGACGGACCTGAGCGCACTCGCCCGCTCGTGCCGGAACGAGTTCACCTTCCCCGTCCTCGGCGGCGACGACGGCCACGTCCTGCTCTCCGCACCCATCATCCTGCCCGACCACCCCCAGGTGGCCCCCGAGAGCCCGGGTGACCTGCACGACGCCGCCGAGATCGACGAGATCCTCACGCTGCGCACGATGCTGTTGACCGACGAGGAGAAGCGCGAGGCGCGGGCCACCGACCCGCGGGCGGCCGCGATCCTCGACCGGGTCGACACCATGCCGCAGGAGGTCTTCGAACGACTGCACGGCGCCGTCCGCTCCTTGGCACCGGTCGCCGCGGTGTCCCCATCGCCCGGGGCTGCCGTCCCCGCGTCCCCGGCACCGGGGGCCGCCGCGCCCGGGGCCCCGGCGCCTGCGGGTGGTGCCACGCCTGCGACTTCGACGCCTGCGGGTGCCGCGCCCATGACGCCCGTGCTTGCGACTTCGGCGGCCGGGGCTGCCGCGCCCGTGACCTCGGCGCGTGGGACTGCCGTCCCTTCGACCCCAGCGCCTGGGACTCCCGCCCCTGTGACTCAGGCGCCCGGGTTTCCCGACGGCGTGACGCCCGCGGCCCCGGTGCCCGGGACTGCCGCGCCTGCGACGTCTGCGGCCGGGCCTGCCGCGCCCGTGACCCCCGCGCCTGCGACTCCGGTACCCGGTGCTCCCGCCCCCGCGACGCCCGCGCCCCCGGCGCTCGGGACGCCCGCGCCCCCGGAGTCCGTATCCCCCACCCCCACCGACCGCCCCGCCTGGTGGCAGGAGGGCGCAGACGACGGTCTCTCCCCGGCTACCGACACCGTGCTCGTCGACGGCGTCCGGCTCGGCGGCGGCAGCCGTGTCCGGCTCCGTCCCCGGGGACGCGGTGCCGACGCCCAGGACATGTTCCTGGCCGGCCGCACCGCCGAAGTCGCCGCCGTCTTCCACGACGTGGACGGCAGCGTGCACCTCGCCGTCACCCTCGACGACGACCCCGCGTCCGAACTGCACACCTGGTACGGCCGCTTCCACTACTTCCGGCCCGACGAGCTCGAACCGATCGAGCCCGCCGGATCCCCGGACGAGCCGTCGGCACCGGCTCCCGCCGCAGCGAAGGCGCGGCACATGACCGACTCCGAGACCCCCGCAGCGGAGGCCGAGTGACATGACAACGCACAGCAGCACCACGGAAGTCAGCAAGGAACCCGACCGGTCCGAGGACCGGCAGGGCATGGACGAGATCCACATCCTCTGGATCTCCGAAGGCATGAGCTGCGACGGCGACACCGTCTCCCTCACCGCCGCCGGCCAGCCCTCCATCGAGGACCTGGTGCTCGGACTGATCCCGGGCCTGCCCAAGGTGAACCTCGTCAACAAGGTGCTCTCCCCGAGCCTGGGCGGCGAGGACTTCCTCGCCCCCTACCGGGCGGCCGTACGGGGCGAACTCGGACCGTTCATCCTCGTCATCGAGGGCTCGGTCCCCAACCAGAACATCATCGAGGGCGACGGCTACTGGACGTCCTTCGGCAACGACCCGGAGACCGGCGAGCCCCAGACCCTCAACTGGTGGATCGACCAACTGGCCCCCAAGGCCTGGGCGGTGGTCGCCGCCGGCACCTGCGCCACCTTCGGCGGCATCCACGCCATGTCCGGAAACCCCACCGGCTGCATGGGCCTCGCCGACTACCTGGGCTGGGACTTCACCTCCCAGGGCGGCCTGCCGATCGTCAACGTGCCCGGTTGCCCCATCCAGCCCGAGAACTTCATGGAGACCCTGGTCTGGGTCCTCTACCACGCGGCCGGCTCCGCGCCCCCGCCCCCGCTGGACCACATGCTGCGCCCGCAGTGGCTGTTCGGGAAGACGGTCCACGAGGGCTGCGACCGCGGCTCGTACTACGAGCAGGCCAGCTTCGCCAAGGACTACAACTCGCCCAAGTGCCTGGTCAAGACGGGCTGCTGGGGTCCGGTCGTCAACTGCAACGTGCCCAAGCGCGGCTGGATGGCCGGCATCGGCGGCTGCCCCAACGTCGGCGGCATCTGCATCGGCTGCACGATGCCCGGCTTCCCCGACGCGTTCATGCCGTTCATGGACGAACCCCCCGGCGGAACCCTGTCCTCCCTGGCCATCAAGCCGTACGGCGCCGTCATCCGCCGCCTGCGCGGCATGACCAACGAACTGGTCAACCACGAACCCAAGTGGCGTCACAACAAGCGCAAGCTGTCCAGCGGCTACGACCCGCGCTGGCGGCCCTGATGCCGCGCGACACACACCCCACCACCCGACCACGCAGCACCGACAGCGAGGGGCAGCACCGCAGATGACCACCACCGAGGCCCGGCCCACGGACCGCAAGCCGCCACAGCTCGTGGACATGTCCTGGGATCCGATCACGCGGATCATCGGGAACCTGGGCATCTACACGAAGATCGACTTCGCCAACCGGGAAGTCGTGGAATGCCACAGCACCTCGTCGCTCTTCCGCGGCTACTCGGTGTTCATGAAGGGCAAGGACCCGCGGGACGCGGGCTTCATCACGTCCCGGATCTGCGGTATCTGCGGCGACAACCACACCACCTGCTCCGACTACGCGCAGCAGATGGCCTACGGCGTCAAGCCGCCCCCGCTGGCCGAGCACATCGTCAACCTCGGTGAAGCCGCCGAGTACATGTTCGACCACACGATCTTCCAGGACAACCTGGTCTTCGTGGACTTCTGCGAGGCGATGGTCAAGGCCACCAACCCCGGGGTGCTGGCCCGCGCCGAACGCACCGCGGCGCCCCGCGGCGACATCCACGGCTACCGCACCATCGCCGACATCATGAAGGCCTTCAACCCCTTCGAGGGCGAGGTCTACAAGGAGGCCCTGAAGGTCAGCCGGGTCACCCGCGAGATGTTCTGCCTGATGGAGGGGCGGCACGTCCACCCGTCCACGCTGTACCCCGGCGGCGTCGGCACGATGCCGCAGCCGACCACCTTCACCGACTACCTCAGCCGCCTCATGCGGGTCATCGACTTCGTGAAGAAGGCCGTCGCCATGAACGACGACGTCTTCGACTTCTTCTACGAGGCGCTGCCCGGCTACGAGGAGGTCGGCCGCCGCCGCGTCCTGTTGGGCTGCTGGGGCGCCTTCCAGGACCCCAAGGTCGTCGACTACCGCTACGAGTCGATGAACACCTGGGGCAAGGCGATGTACGTCACCCCGGGCATCATCGTCGACGGCGAACTGGTCACCAACAACCTCGTCGACATCAATCTCGGCATGCGGATCATGCTCGGCAGCTCGTACTACGAGGACTGGGTCAACGAGGATCCCTTCGTCACCCACGACCCGCTCGGCAACCCCGTCGACATGCGCCACCCGTGGAACCAGACCACCGTCCCGGTGCCGCAGAAGCGCGACTTCGACGACAAGTACAGCTGGGTGATGAGCCCCCGCTGGTTCGACCAGCGCACCGGCGACCACCTCGCCCTCGACACCGGCGGCGGCCCGCTGGCCCGCCTGTGGTCGACCGCGCTGAGCGGCCTGGTCGACACCCCGTACGTCAAGTCCACCGGCCACAGCGTGCGCATCTCCCTGCCCAAGGGCGAGTCCCTGCCGGAGACCACCCTGGAGTGGCGCATCCCGCGGTGGAGCAACACCATCGAACGCGACCGCGCCCGGCCGTACTTCGTCGCCTACGCCGCCGCCATGGCCCTTCAGTTCATCGAAGAGGCCATGGGGATGGTGCGCGCGGGCGAGACCAAGGTGTTCGAGAACTACGAGGTGCCCGACGAGGCGATCGGCTGCGGCTTCCACGAGGCGGTGCGCGGTGTCCTCTCCCACCACCTGGTGATCAAGGACAAGAAGATCGCCAACTACCACCCGTACCCGCCCACCCCGTGGAACGCCAGCCCGCGCGACAAGTACGGCACCCCCGGCCCGTACGAGGACGCCGTCCAGGGCCAGCCCATCTTCGAGGAGAACGGGCCGGACGACTTCAAGGGCGTCGACATCATGCGCACGGTCCGCAGCTTCGACCCCTGCCTGCCGTGCGGCGTGCACATGTACGTCGGCAAGGGCAAGACGCTCACCACCCTGCACTCGCCGACGTACGGAGCGAACCATGGCTGAGGCCGCCGGCACCCGGCTGGCCGACCCGGACGTCGAGGCCCGGCTAGCCCGGCTCGACGAGGTACTGGAAGGCCTCGAACCCCTGCCCGGCGCGGCCACGGAGGCGGTCCGGCTGCTGACCGAGGTCTACGGCGAGGCCCTGGCCCGCGTCCTGGACCAGGCGGACGAACAGCTGGCGGAACGCCTGGCCGACGACGAGCTGCTGGGCCACCTGCTGGTGCTGCACGACATCCACCCCGAGCCCCCCGAGCGCCGGGCGGCCCGCGCGGTCGAGCGGCTGCGGCCCGCCGTACGGGAACGGGGCGGCGACGTGGAGTGGGCCGGTGTGGAAGGCGAGACCGGCCGGGTGCGTCTGAAGACGAGCGGCTGCGGCTCCGGCTGCGGCGGTGGAGGCTCCGACGTCACCGACGCGGTCCGGGAGGCGGTGCTCGCCGTCGCTCCCGAGCTGACGGCGGTGGAGCCCCTGCCGAGCACGCCGGCTCCCGCGTTCGTACCCCTGACCACGCTGACGCACCGAGGCGCACGGTGACCACCGACGGGGCGCTGGCCCGCCTGATCCGCTCCTCGGCCGACCGCACGACGGCGGCCGGGGCGGAGGGGTGCGACCTGTGCGCCGCGCCCGTCGCCGACGAGCACGCCCACCTCTACGACACCGGGCAGGAGGAGGTGCACTGCGTCTGCGGCCCCTGCTCCGTGCTGTTCGCCGGGGCCGGGGCGGGCGACGGCCACTACCGGCTCGTGCCCCGGCGCCGGGTCCGGCTGCCCAAGGTGGACACGGCCGTGCTGGGCGTACCCGTCGGCCTGGTCTTCTTCGTGCCCCGGACGGACGGCACGGTCACCGCGCAGGGCCCGAGCCCGGCGGGAGCCATGCGGTGGGAGGTGGACGCGGCGGCCTGGCAGGAACTGACCGGGACGTGTCCGCAGCTCGCCGGCGTGGAACCCGATGTGGAGGCCCTGCTGGTGAACACCGTCCACGGCCTCGACCACCACTGGATCGTGCCGATCGACGACTGCTACCGGATGGTCGCCGTCGTACGCGGGGAGTGGCGCGGCCTGTCCGGCGGAGGCCAGGTCTGGCCGGCCGTCGAGCGGTTCTTCGAGGACCTCACCGAGCGGCCATGAAGACGCACTCCGCAGGTCGGAGGCGAGGAAGGAGAGCACCCCATGGGCAGCATCAGAGTGGGCCGGGCGCAGGCGAAGCCCGACACGCCCGGGCACGTCGCCGGCATGCACCAGGGCAACAAGGGGCGGTACGACGAGCAGAAGGGGCATCACGAGGACGGCACCGCCGACGCGCGCCGTTCCACGGGGATCCACTGGAAGCGGCATGACGCCCTCGCGGAGACCATGCCGAACATCTCGCCGGGATGAGAGCCGTGATGAGAAAGCAGGGAGTCACCGTAATGAAGGTCCGACGAGCACGCAGACCCGTCGCGCGAAGGCGAGGCGGTGTGAGCGGACAGCGGGTGCTGAAGGCCGAGGCCGTCCTGGTGGGCGGTGCGGCCCTGGCACTGCTGTGCTGGGAGTTTCCCAGCCTGAGGCGAGAGATGCGGATCTGGCGGATGGCCGGAGGTTTCCGCGCCGGCCACCGCTACCCGTGAGCCGGCCGTGCACGAACTGTCGATCGCGACCGCGATCATCGAGCGGGCCGGCGAGCTGGCCCGGGCGGACGGGACGGCCACCGTCTCGGCGGTGACCGTCCGGGTCGGCGAACTGGCGGGCGTCGTCCCCGACGCCCTGGACTTCGCCTTCGAGGTGGCCCGCGACGGCACCGCCCTCGCCGGGGCCCGGCTCGTGGTCGAGCAGGTCCCCGCGCAGGCCTGGTGCGGCCCGTGCGCCGAGGAGTTCCCGGTGGGCATGCCCCCGTTCTTCTGGTGCCCGCGCTGCGACCAGCCCACCAGTGACCTGCGCAGCGGCCGGGAACTGGAGATCACCGGGATCGAGCCGTCACCGGCCCCGGCATAGCGTGAGGGGCCCCGCCGACGCGTGCGGCGGGGCCCCTTCACATCCGGACCGGATCAGCAGATGCGCGGCAACTGCTCGCCGAGCGGCAGATCCACCACCCGCGTGCCGCCGAGGCCGGTGGCGGCCACGACCATGCCCGGGTGATCGGCGACGCACTCGCCGATCAGCGTGGCTCCGGCACCCTGCGGGTGGTCGCGCATCGCCGCGAGGACCTCGTCCGCCGCCGACGGGGGCACGAAGGCGACCAGCCTGCCCTCGTTCGCGACGTAGAGGGGGTCGAGCCCCAGGAAGCCGCAAGCGTTCGCCACCGCGTCCGGCACCGGAATGGCGCGCTCCTGAAGCCTGACCCCGGTCCCCGAAGCACGGGCGATCTCGTTGAGCGACGCCGCCAGGCCGCCCCTGGTCGGGTCGCGCAGCACATGGATGTCCGGGGTGACGGCCAGCATCGCCGCCACCAGATCCGCCAGCGGCGCGGTGTCGCTGGCGATCTCCACCCCGAACTCCAGCCCCTCCCGCACGCTCATGATCGCCACCCCGTGCAGGCCGATCGGCCCGCTGACGATCACGGCGTCCCCGGGCCGCGCACGCCGGGGCCGGATGTCCACCCCGTCCGGGACGAGCCCGACACCGGCGGTGGTGACGTAGACACCGTCGCCGTGCCCGGACTCCACCACCTTGGTGTCACCCGTGGCGATGGTGACCCTCGCCGTCTCGGCCGCCGCACCCATGGCGCGGGCGATCCGCTCCACGACGGTCAGCTCGACGCCTTCCTCCAGGACGAACGCGGCGGAGAGATACGCGGGCCGCGCACCGCTCATCGCCAGGTCGTTCACGGTGCCGTTGACCGCGAGGTCGCCCAGGCTGCCGCCGGGGAAGAACAGTGGCCGGACCACGTAGGAGTCGGTGGAGAAGGCCAGCCGCGCGCCGCCCAGTTCGAGGACGGCGGAGTCGGCGAGACCGGCGAGGGTGGCGTTGCCGTAGGCGGGGGTGAAGACCTGCTCCATCAGCTCCGCCGACAGGGCTCCGCCGCCGCCGTGGCCCATCACCACCACACCCTGGTCGCGCAGCGGGGCGGGGCAGGTCCAGGTGGCCGGGTCGACCACATCGGAGAGTCGCTCAGGCAACGGGAGTCACCCCTTCCTGCGTGGCCCGGCCGGTCTGCGGCGTCGGGGCGTTCATCCGGCGGTACAGGTAGTAGGCCGCGCAGGCGCCCTCGCTGGAGACCATGGTGGCGCCGAGCGGGGTGCGCGGGGTGCAGGTGGTGCCGAACGCGGCGCACTCGGTCGGCTTGATCAGCCCCTGGAGCACCTCACCGCTGCGGCACTCCGCCGGCTCCTCGGTACGGATCCCGGTGACGTCGAAGCGGTGCTCGGCGTCGTACGCGCGGAAGGCGTCGCGCAGCCGCCAGCCACTGGCAGGGATCCGCCCGATACCGCGCCAGGACCGGTCGGTGACCTCGAACACTTCCTCGATCATGCGCACGGCGGCCGGATTGCCCTCCTCGCGCACGGCACGCGGATACGCGTTCTCCACGCGGTGCTCGCCACGCTCCAGCTGCCGGACCGCCCGGCGGATGCCCTCCAGGATGTCCAGCGGCTCGAACCCGGTCACCACCATCGGCACCCCGAACCGCTCGGTCAGCTCCGGGTACTCCGCCGTGCCCATCACGCTGCACACGTGCCCGGCGGCCAGGAAGCCCTGCACCCGGCAGGCCGGAGCCGTCATGATCGCCTCGACGGCCGGGGGCACCCGCACATGCGACACCAGCAGGCTGAAGTTGTTCAGACCCAGCCGCCGCGCCTGGTGCACGGCCATCGCGTTGGCCGGGGCCGTGGTCTCGAAGCCGATCGCGAAGAACACCACCTCCCGGTCGGGGTGGCGGCGGGCCAGTTCCAGGGCGTCGAGCGGCGAGTAGACCACGCGTACGTCGCCGCCCTCGCCCTTGACCCGGAACAGGTCGCGGCCGGTGCCCGGTACCCGGAGCATGTCGCCGAAGGAGCAGAAGATCACCCCGGGCCGCGAGGCGATCTCCAGTGCCTTGTCGACGACCTCCAGCGGTGTGACACAGACCGGGCAGCCGGGGCCGTGGATCAACTCGACCTGCTCGGGGAGCAGTTGGTCGATGCCGTGCCGGATGATCGAGTGGGTCTGCCCGCCGCACACCTCCATCAGGGCCCACGGCCGGGTCGCGGTGGCCCGGATCTCGTCCAGCAGCCGCCGGGCCAGCTCCGGGTCGTTGAACTCGTCGATGTACTTCACGCCGTTCCCGCCTCCTTCGCCGCCTGCTCCCAGGCGTCGCCGAACTCCTCCTCCAGCAGCCCCAGTTCCTCGAACAGCTTCAGCGAGGCCAGGGCCGACTCCTCGTCCAGGCGCTGGAGCGCGAAGCCGACGTGCACGATGACGTACTCGCCCACCCGCACGTCGGGCACGTACTCCAGACACGCCTGTTTCTGCACTCCGCCGAAGTCGATCAGCCCGGTGAGCGGATCCGCGCCGTCGTCGATGGCCACGACCTTGCCGGGCACTGCCAAACACATGGGTCACTCCTCCTGTCGTAGGTGCGCCGCGACCACCAGCTGGCCGAGGGCCAATCCGCCGTCGTTCGGGGGGACTTCGCCGTGGCGGAGCACCACGAAGCCCTCGCCGTCCAGCAGCCGTGCGCACTCCTCCTCCAGCAGCGCGTTGGCGAAGACCCCGCCGCTGAGGGCGACGGTGGCCAGGCCGGTGTCCCGGCGCGCACGCCGGCAGACCTCCGCGACGGCCCGTGCCACCGCGCGGTGGAAGCGGGCGGCGAGCACGGGGGCCGGGGTGCCGCGCCGCAGATCGGCGACCAGCGCGCCGAGCACCGGCCCCGGGTCGAGATCGCCGGCGAAGGCGTACGCCGACGAATCGGCGTCCCAGGCCGCGGCGGCGGCCGCCTCCAGCTCCAGGGCCGCCTGGGCCTCGTATCCCGCGCGATGACACACGCCGACGAGCGATGACACGGCGTCGAAGAGGCGGCCCATGCTGGAGGTCGCCACACAGGCCACACCGCGCGCCAACTGCCGCCGCAGAACGGCCAGCTCATCGGCCGTGCAGGCGGTCACGCTCGGCAGGTCCGCGTCCCACGGCAGCCCCGCCGCCCACAGCCGGGCCAGCGCCAGACGGCACGGGTTGGCCACGCCCGCGTCGCCGCCGGGCAGCGGGGCGGGGGTGAGGTGGGCGTAGCGCCGGAAGCCGTTGTAGCCGGCGAGCAGGATCTCGCCGCCCCAGACGGTGCCGTCGTCGCCGTAGCCCGTGCCGTCGAAGGCGACGCCGATGACGGGTGCGGTGCCGTCGAGGCCGTGCTCGGCCATCGCGGAGGCGATGTGCGCGTGGTGGTGCTGGACCAGCACAGGGGCGTGCCCGGCCAGCCGGGCGGCCCACCTCGCCGAGTGGTATCCGGGGTGCCGGTCCGCGGCGACGACTTCGGGGGCGACGCCGGTCAGGCACCGCAGGTGCGTCTCCGCCCGCCGGGCCGCCTCCAGAGTGGTCAGATCGCCCATGTCGCCGATGTGCGGGCCGAACCAGGCCTGGTCGCCCTCGCCGAGACACAGGGCGTTCTTCAGATCGCCGCCCACGGCGAGCGCGGGCCGCACCGGGACCGGCAGCCGCAGCGGGCGGGGCACGTATCCCCGGGAGCGGCGCAGCACCTGCTCGGTGCCGTCCGGGCGTACCCGCAGCAGGGAGTCGTCGCAGGGCGAGGCGATGGGCCGGTCGTGGGCGAGCCACGCGTCGGCCAGCCCGGCGAGCCGGGTCAGCGCCTCGTCGTCGTCCGTGACGATCGGCTCGCCGGAGCGGTTGCCGCTCGTCATGACCAGCACACGCGGTCCCGGCGGATCTCCGGGGAGGCCGAACAGCAGGGTGTGCACGGGCGTGTAGGGCAGCATGACGCCCAGGTGGGGGCTGCCGGGGCAGACGCCGGGCGCGAGGCCCGCCTGCCCGGCCCGTCGGGGGAGCAGGACGATGGGGCGCCGGGGGCTGGTGAGGGCGGCCAGTTCGGGCGTCGAGAGCACGGCGATCCGCCGTACGGTGTCCAGGTCCGCGCACATCACCGCGAGCGGCTTGCCGCCGCGCGCCTTACGGGTGCGCAGCGTCTCGACGGCTCGCGCGTCGGTCGCGTCGCACGCCAGGTGGTAGCCGCCGAGGCCTTTGACGGCGACGATCCGCCCGGCGGCCAGCAGGGCCCGCGCCGTCGCGAGTGCGTCGGCGTCCCGTGCCGGGCGGGCCTCGCTGCCGGCGGCGGGCACCAAGCGCAACCGGGGACCGCAACCGGGGCAGGCCACGGGTTGGGCGTGGAAACGCCGGTCCGAGGGATCGCCGTACTCCCGGGCGCAGTCGGAGCACATCGGGAAGCCGGCCATGGTGGTGACCGCCCGGTCGTACGGCATGCCGGTGGCGATGGTGAAGCGGGGCCCGCAGTGGGTGCAGGTGACGAACGCGTGCCGGTGCCGGCGGTCGGCCGGATCGGTCAGGTCCCGCAGACAGTCGGCGCAGGTCGCCGTGTCGGGCGGGAGGAGGGTGCGGCCGGGGGAGCGGTCGGTGGAGCGGATGGTGAAGGTGCCGTCGGCGCCGCTGACGGGCAGCTCCTCGAACCCGACGCCGTTGACGGTGGCCAGCGGCGGCGGCTGCGTGGCCAGCCGGTCGCAGAAGCCGGCGACACGGTCCGGCGGGCCCTCCACCTCGATGAGGACTCCGTTCGCCGTGTTGCTCACGAAGCCCGCGAGGGCGAGATCGGTGGCCAGGCGGTACACGAAGGGCCGGAAGCCCACGCCTTGTACGGTGCCGCGCACGGTGACGCGGCGGCGCACCGCCTGTGTGGCGGGCGCTGTCACGAGACGAGGCCGGCTTCGGCGCCCTCATGGGTGTGGGTGTGCGGGCGGGGCGCCAGCGGAGGCCGGTGCACCGGCCCCCCGTCCCGTACGGCGAGGACCCGCTCCAGAAGAGCGTCGACGCCGGCGCCGGTGCGGGCGCAGGACCGCAGCACCTCCACCCCGGGGTTGACCCGCTGGACGTGGGCGCCGAAGGCGGTCTCGTCGAACCCGGCGGGCCCGGACAGATCCGTCTTGGTCAGCACCACCAGCTGGGCGGACCCGAAGGCCGTCGGGTACTTCAGCGGCTTGTCCTCCCCCTCCGTCACCGCCATGAGCACGATCCGAAGGCTCTCGCCGAGGTCGTAGGACGCCGGGCAGACGAGGTTGCCGACGTTCTCCACGAACAGCAGCGAGGTGTCCTCGGGCAGCCAGCTCTCCACGTGGCCGCGCAGCTGCCGCGCCTCCAGATGGCACAGCCCGTCCGTCAGCAGCTGCTTCACGGGGGCTCCCGAACGGGCCAGCCGGTCGGCGTCGTTCTCGGTCGCCAGGTCGGCGGTGAGCGCGGCCACCGGAAGGCCCCGCTCCACCGCCCTGGCGAGCACCCGCCCGAGCAGTTCCGTCTTCCCGCTGCCCGGGCTGGACAGCAGGTTGACCACGCTCACTCCGCGCCGGGCCAGTTCGTCGCGCAGGCCCGCGGCCAGACCGTCGTTCTTCGCCAGGACGGCCTGAGTGACCTCGTCCACGGAATCGCACATGGGCGCCGCTCCTCGCGGTGGGTGGGGAAATCGGTCCGCCACCGATCCTCGGCGCCGTCTGTCACGGTGCCCGGCAGCCCGGCGGGGACAGGGCGGGGGATTCGTCCGGGCGGCTCAACGGAGGCGTGGCAGCCGGGTCGGCGAGCAGCACCGGAACCATGGCGTGCAGGGCCGCGACGGCCCGCCCGACCGCTTCGCGCACCGTCGCGCTGATGCCCGGGGCGATGTCCTCGTCGGCGGATGTCCGCAGCTCGGGCTCACAGGCCAGGACGAGGACGCGCGGGAGCGACTCGTCACCCAGGTGGGCGGCGAGGGCGAGGACCTTCGCCGGGTCCATGCCGTGCGCCTCGGGCGGGGCGCCGACCGTGGCGCGGTCGGGCAGGTCCGGCTCGATCAGCGACAGGGTGCCCGGTTCGTGTCCCCGTACGGCGGCGTCGACCAGGACGGCCGTGTCGTAGCCGTCGAGCAGCGCGTACGCGAGGTCCATGCCGCGGATGCCGAAGTCCTCTACCCGCACCTCGGGCGGCAGCGGGCGCTGCTCCAGTGCGCGGATCACCTCGGGGCCGAAGGCGTCGTCCGCGAGGAAGATGTTGCCGACGCCCGCCACGAGCAGCCGCGCGCTCATCGCGCGCCTTCGGTCGCGAGCGGCCGGGCGGAGCCGCTCGGGACCTTGCGGACGAAGGCGGACCGCAGCGCGTGGTAGGGGGCCTGCGGGTCGAAGAAGATGGCGCGCATGCGGGCGAGTTCCGTTCGCCGGTATTCGGCGAGGGGGCGCTGGAGCTCGTCCGCGTGGCGTGCCGTGGCCTTGGCGGTGATCCGGCGGGCGATGTCCGGGTCGCCGGCCACATCGGCGGCCAGACGCTCGACCTCCATGGCGAACTCCTGGGGAGGAACAGGCACCAGACGGTCCACCAGCCCGATCCGCGCGGCCGTCGCGGCGCTCACCGGCAACGCCTCGCTCGTCAGCCGCTCGGCCGTCTCGGCTCCCACGCGGCGCGGCAGCGAGTACGTCCAGAACTCCGATCCGTACAGACCCATGTTCCGGTAGTGCGGGTTGAGGACGCTGCCCGAGCGGCACCACACTTCGTCGGCGGCCAGGGCCAGCATGACACCGCCTGCCGCCGCGTTGCCGCCGAGCGCCGCCACCACCAGCCGGTCGGTGGTGCGCAGCACGGCCTCCACCAGGTCGTTCATGGCGATGAGGTTGGACCAGGACTCACCCGCCGGGTCGCTCGACGCCTCGATGACGTTGAGGTGGATGCCGTTGGAGAAGAAGTCGCGGGCGCCGCCGAGCACCAGCACCGAGGTGCAGCGGGTGAGCGCGTACCGGTAGGCGGCGAGCAGCCTGCGGCAGTGGTTGGTGCTCATCGCCCCGCCCGGGAACGAGAAGGACAGGAAGCCGACGTCGTCCCGCTGCCGGTAGCGGATGTCGGCCCAGGTGGTGCGGTTCGGCGGCAGTTCGAGCGGGGCGGCGATCTCCGGCAGCCAGTACGGGCGGTCGTTCGAACCCGGCATGCCCGGGCCGCTGCCGGGCGGCACCGGGAGGGAGGCGAGGACCGAGGCCGCCGGACGGCGGAAGGGGGCCGGGTCGCCGGAGTTCTTGCGGGGGCGCAGTTCCGGGATCCACACCGCGCCGTCCCGGGTGGCCCGGCAGAGCGAGCCGGACCGGGTCGCCAGCAGTTCGCCCGGCCGGCCGCGCAGCCGGTCCTCGGGATGCCCGCCGTGCAGGAACACCTCCTGGCCGCACAGTTCGTCCAGGACGCCCGGCTGCGAGTCGGCGCCGCGGAGCTTGCGCAGTACCGTCTGGGTGCTGTCGTCCTCCCAGTCGATCCGCCGCTGCTCCTGGCGGAAGAAGTCCCGCCACACCACACGGATCCCGGGATCGCTCTGCGGCCGCGGTTTGAACGATCCGTCGGCGAACCGCCCGACGGCCAGCAGCACCGCGTCCGCGGCGGCGTCGGACAGTTCGTTGCGGTACACGTCGCTCTTGCCGGCCTGCGGCACCCGGAAGGACCCGTCCGCCCAGATGTCTCCCGCGTCCATCGCCGCCTCGGCCTGGAGCACCGTCACGCCCCACTCGGGTGCCTCCTCGGCGATCGCCCAGTCCAGCGACGACGGGCCCCGGTCGCCGGGCGGTCCCGGGTGCACGATCAGGCAGGTGTGCTCCTGCCACACGTCCTCCGGCAGGGCCGACTTCAGCATCGGCGCGACGATCAGTTCCGGGTGCACCTCCCGTACGGCGGCCCGGACCGCGTCGGCGCCGTGCGAGGCCAGGACGACGTCCACGTGGTGCCCTTGGTCCGACAGTTCCGCGTACACACGCTGGGACAGGCTGTTGAACGCGCTGACGACGAGCAAGATGTCCATGACATGGCATGCTCGCCGGTCGAGGGGGGCCCGAGAAGGACCGCGGCGGCGTTTCGCCGGTCTTCACGGGCCCCTTGCTCCATCCGGATACCTGCGCGGCCGCTACTCGCCCGAGGGCGCGGTCAGCGGAACGCCGAGGCCCACCGGGGTGCCGAAGTCCGGCGTGCCGTCGGCGTTCCAGGTGAACTTCTGTGCCCTGGTCGAGCGGTTCATGTCGCAGCCGCCGCTCGCCGAGCTGTTCGCGTGGTACACCATCCAGTCCTCCGTGCCGTCGGGCGACTTGAAGAAGCCGTTGTGACCGGGGCCGTACACGCCGTTGGCGTCGGACCGCTGGAAGACCGGGTTCGGTGACTTGGTCCAGGACGAGGAACTGAGCGGGTCGCCGCCGTTGTACGTGAGCATGCCCAGCTTGTAGTCGGGGGTGGAGCAGTGGCTGGCGGAGTAGACGATGAACGTCTTCCCGTTCCGCTGGAGCACCTCGGCGCCCTCGTTGACCGCGCCGCCGACCGTCTCCCAGCCGTAGGTGGGGGTGGACAGGATCCGGCGGGTACCGCTCGCGGTCCAGGGGTTCGACAGCGGCCGGATGAACATCGGCTGCGAGCCGTTGTAGAACGTGCCCAGCAGGTAGAGCTTGCCGTTCAGCTGGAGGATGCCCGGGTCCAGCTCCCAGGTGTTGTCCTGGGCCGGGTCGAGCAGGTCGGCCTTGAAGGTGTACGGCCCCATAGGGTCCAGGCCGGCGCTCTCCAGGACGTGGATCCGCTGCGTACCCAGGTCGAACGGCTCCCGCCCGGCGGTGTAGTAGAAGTACCACCGCTTGCCGTTCGGGCCGTCCAGCAGATGGAACTCGGGCGCCCACATCGTGCCCGCCCCGTTGGGCCGGGTCAGGTTGAAGAGCACCTGCTCGGTGGCCGTGGCCAGCCCTGCCAATGTGCGGGACCTGCGCATGGTGATCGTCGAGTTCCAGGTCGTGGTGGCGAGGTAGTAGTAGCCGTCGTGGTAGGTCATCCAGGGGTCGGGGCCGCGCTGGGCGATCGGGTTCGTGAAGGTGTTCGGGCCCGTGCCGCCCCGGGTGAAGCCGGGCAGCCGCCACAACCTGCCGTTCGAAGCGGAGCACGGCAGCTGCACCAGGCCGGTGTTCGACGCCGAGGAACCTCCACTGGGCGTGACGCACTTGCCCGAGCTCGCCGAGACGAGGTTGAAGGTCTTGTCCCCGCCGCTGACCGGCACCAGTCGCCACCGTTGGTTGGTGCCGCCGTGGCACGGCCACTGGATGATCGTCGCGTTGTCCGCCGTGGAGGCGCCGTGGACGTCGACGCACTGACCGGACCGGGTCGTGATCGTGTACGAGTCGCTCGTCCCCGCAACGGGGGCGAAGCCGAGGCTCTGGTTCGCGCCGGAGTCGCACGCGAAAGCACGCAGCTGCGTCCCGCTGGCCGACGAACCGCCCGGCAGGTCGAGGCAGTTGCCGCCGTTCTGGTTCACGCCCGTCGAGGTGAACGAGACGGCGGCGGCAGCGGGCGGCGGTGCGGCCAGGAAGGCGACCGCCATGGTGAGGGAGGCGAGGAGCGCGGACAGGCGGCGGGAACGGGTCACGGGCCGTACACCTTCGCTTCCAGGAGGCCGACGGAGTTGGTGCCGTTGCTGGTGAGCTGCACACGCAGTCGCGTGGTGTTCGTCGCGGTGAACGTGACGGTGTTGTACCGGTTCTTCGCCACCGGGTAGGCGCTCGCACCGGGCACGTCGACGTAGGCGCCGCCGTTCCAGTACTGGAGCTTCCACGAGGCGGGCATGTCGATGCCCTGGTCGTCGTCGAAGAAGTACACCTCGGCCTTGTTCAGCGTCTTCGCCGACGGCCAGGTCAGCTCGGCCCACTGCTGCCCGCTCTCCGGCCAGGTGCCCCACCGCGGGTTCACCGTGTCGTGGGAGGAGGGCGGGTCGACCCCGTCGTTGACGGCGGTGACGCTCTCCCAGGGGGAGGTGTACGAAGCGGACGCCGTCGCCGACGACGCCAGGTTGGCGGGTGGCTGGGCACCGCCCCGGTGGTGGACCTTGATCTCGGTCAGGCCCGTCTTCGCCCCGGAGGCATGGGTGGCCAGGAGCCGGACGCGCTGGGCGCTGATCGCCGGGAACCGCACCAGGTTGTAGTTGGCCCGAGGGGCGGCCGGACTCTTGGTCTGCTCGGGCACGTTCACCCAGGAACCGCCGTCGTGGTACTGGACCGTGTACGACGACGGTGCGCGGTAGGTGGTGCTCGCCGGGCGGCTGTCCTTGAAGTACAGGCGTATCTCGTTCAGCGTCCGGGCGGTGCCGAAGTTCAGTTCGTACCAGTCCTGGCTTCCGGCGGAGCCGCCCGCGCCCCAGAACGGCTCGTTGACGGGGTAGCCGTCGACGGCACCCGAGACCGTGCTGCCCGGCCCGGTGTGGGAGGCGGACGCGGTCGCCCCGGAGGCGAGGTTCGCCGGGTCGGCGGTCAGGTCGACACCGGCCTTGGCGAACATGTCGACCATGCGGGGACTGTCCTGCACGACCTGGGTGGGGGCCTTCAGCCCGGCGACGGCCGTGCGGTGGGTGACCGTGCCCTTGGTGGTGACCTCACCGGTGGCCGGGTCCCAGGTGAAGGGCGTCAGTGAGCTGACGGTGGCGGCCCGGTCGCCGTTGACGTAGATCGAGTAGCCCTCCGGGACGCCGGGGTAGCGCGCCACGCCGTCGGCCGGGTCGTCCCAGACGATGGACAGGTCGGCGCCCCGGTAGCGGAGGTTGTTCACCGTGAAGTGGGACCAGCCGATGTCGATGGGGGAGAGCTCGACCTTGGCGTCGTTGCGCGGCCGCAATCCCGCCACGTCCTCGATCACGGTCCAGTTGCTGCTGCCGAGGATGTTGTGGTGGATCCATGACCGGTAGTTGATCGAGTTGCCGTTCCAGTCGGCCCAGAACTCGTTCGCGTCCGGCCACCGGGTGTCGCCGCCGACGTACTGCGCCCAGGTGTTCCAGTAGAGGAGCTTCTTGTAGTCGGTGGCGTTCATCCAGGAGTTGGGGTAGTTGCGCAGCACCGAGGAGTAGAGCCGGAACTGGACGGTGGAGTTGATGGTCGAGAAGTTGTTGGAGCCCGGTTCACCGGCCTCGGCCGCCGCCTTCTTGTCGGCCTGGTTGGCCGTGAAGAAGGGGAAGACCGGGTACTGGGCCGGGTCGTCGAACAGCCGAAGGGCCTGCCGGTACGTCGCTGTGTTCGGGACGGCACCGACCGAGAACGGGTAGTAGTTGTTGATCTCCTTCCAGGGCACCCACTCGTTCGTCGACTTCAGCCGGTGCTCGAACAGCTGCCGGTTCGGGTTCCACAGCACATCGACGATGGCTTCCTTGATCTGGTTCGCCAGCGTGCGCATCTCGCCCGCCTTGGCCGTGTTGCCGGTCGCCTCGTACGCCTGCGCGGCGGCGAGCGCCCCGCTGTACTGGTAGGCGGACTCGGCACGGTCCATGTTCCCGGGCTTCCAGTGGAAGGACACCGCGTCGGCGTCGTTGCCGGTCAGGGCACCCCAGTCGTACTCGATGAGGTTGTTGTCGTCGTGGTCGTAGTGGGCGAGCTGGCCCTTGACGTCGCCCTCGGCGTACCGCGCGAGGCCGGCGGCGATCGCCGGCTGGCCCCCGTGGATCTGGTAGCTCTTCCAGGCCGCCTCGGCGATGTACTGGGTGTAGCTGTTGGACCAGTTCTCCGGGTCGCCCGGGTTGTCCAGGAAACGGCCGCCCTTGGAGGTCTGGCCGACGCTGAGCCAGTCGCCGTAGGCGTACGACGGGTCGCGCAGGTACTTCAGGTCGTCGATGTGCATCGGCTGGGTGAGCGCGATGGCGTTGTTGTATCCGAGGACGCCTTCGGTCGAGGTCGGGAACTGGAAGGTCTGCCCGGGGATGTCGGCGTCGAGGTGGTTGAAGCGCATCAGCCACCAGCGGTAGTAGATGTTCTTCTTGATCGCGGGCTCGGGCACGTCGATGTAGGGCACGTTCTGCGCCCACCACCGGTTGTAGGCCCTCACGTGGGTCGCGAACGCGGTGGCCGCCGAGTAGCCCGCGTAGGCGTCGTACTCCGTGCGCGACCCGGGGATCTCGTCGGTGACGAAGCCCATGACCACCTTGGCGGTCACGGTGGCCCCGGCGGCGACCGTCACGGACCGGTCGAGGCCGCCGCCGGAGACGGTGAACCCGTCGCCCGTGAGTCGCGGGCGGATGGTCGTGAGGTTGTTGTGGGCGTTCACCTGCCCGGTCAGTTCACTGCCGCTGCCGGAGGTGGCGTACGGCGACGTCGCCCGTAACCGGAGCGTGGTGGAGCCGGAGCCGTTGTTCCTGATCGACAGGTTGGTCACGGCCACGTTGTCGTCCGTGATGAACTTCGTCTGCTCGACCGTGACCGAGCCGCTGGTGTGCACGCTCTTCCAGTGGCTGGGCGTCTGCCGGCGCTGCGCGACCTGCTCGGTGAAGGTGCCCGGGGACACCGCGACGGTGTAGGCGTTGTCGCCGGTGATGCTCTCCCAGTAGGCGACCTTGCCGCCGAAGCCGAACCGGGCGGGGTCGTGCTCCTTCATGAAGAGCGCGCGTCCCCGGCTCATCAGCCAGGGCCCGGCCGGGTCGTTGCCCGAGCGGGCGAGCAGGCGGTCCATCCAGAAGTCGGTCCCCGAACTCTCCGCGTCGTAGATCGCCCGCATCATGTCGCCTGGCGTGTGGGCGACGGGCGGGGCGGGGATCGAGGGGCCGCTGAAGGTGGGAAACCCGATCGTCTGCGCCGCCGCGGCCGGGCCGGCCGGGACGAGGGAACAGACGCCGAGCACCAGTGCGGCCAGCAGTACCTGCGGTCTTCTCATCGGATGCTCCCTGTCCGGACCGGGAAGAGCACGGAAACGACCTAAAAGGTTTTCGCAACGTAGGAGGGAGCTGATGAAGTGTCAAGAGAGCCGTACATCATGGGAGTTGGGCGGCCGGGTGATGAGGTGTGGTCGGAGAGTGAGTGAACGACGCGGTCGCGGGTCCGGAAAACCTTTCAGGGTGGCGTTGCTCGCGAATGCGCTCAGCGCGCCCCGACCTGCCCCTCCAGGAGGCCGGGGGCCGGGCGGCGCGCGTCGAGCGCACGAGGCTCGACGCCTTGACGCGGCCCGTCTCACTGCGTACGTATGACTGCGCAGTCCGGCATCCGGCAATCCGGCATCCGGCATCCGGCAGGACGAAGGAGACACGCATGACGTCAGCGGGAGGACGGCCCGGCGGAACCGCGCCGCGCAGCGTGGACGTGGCCCGGCTGGCCGGCGTCTCGCAGAAGACGGTGTCGAGGGTCCTCAACGGGGAGCGGTACGTCTCCGACGAGGTACGCCGGCGGGTGCTGGACGCGGCCGGGGAGCTCGGCTACCGGCTGAACAGCGCGGCCAGGGCGCTGGCCTCCGGCCGGACCCGCTCCATCGGTGTCGTCACGCTCGGAACCGCCCTCTACGGGCCCGCGTCGCTCCTGATCGGCGTCGAGCGGGCCGCGCGGGACGCGGGATACGCGCTCCGGGTGGTCAACACGCTGGAAGGCGAGCCGGGAGGTGTCGTCGGCGCCGTGGAGTCGCTGCTGGAGCAGGGCGTGGACGGCATCGTCGTCTCCGAGCCCATCGACGAGGGAGCCGTCTCCCTCAGCGTCGACGTGCCGGTCCTCGTCCTCGGAGCGCCGGCGACGTTCGGCGGCACCCGGACCGTCGCCACCGGCGTCGGCGCCGAACTCCTCGCGCGCACGGCCACCGAACACCTGCTGGACCTCGGCCACGCGACGGTCCACCACCTCGCGGGCCCCGAACGGTGGTTCGCCGCCCGGGACCGCATGGAGGGCTGGCGCGGCGCACTCACCGCGCGGGGCCGGGAGCGGCCGGCCGTGCTCGTCGGCGACTGGTCGGCCGCGTCGGGCTACGAGGCGGGCCGCGCACTCGCCGCCGACGGTGACGTCACCGCCGTGTTCGCCGCCAACGACGACATGGCCATCGGCGTGATCCGCGCCCTGACGGAAGCCGGACGGCGCGTACCGGACGACGTCAGCGTGGTGGGCTTCGACGACGTCCCCGTCGCCGCGTATGTGACCCCGCCGCTGACCACGGTGCGCCAGCCTTTCGACGCCGTGGCGCGCGAGGGACTCCGGCTCCTGGTGCGGGCCATCGAGAAACCGGACGCGGAACCGGCACCGGCGAACGACCCCCCGGTCGAACTCGTGGTCCGCGGCTCGACCGCACCACCGCCCTCCCGGTGATGCCCGC
The DNA here is from genome assembly GCF_029813805.1 of Streptomyces sp. DH10. Classification (NCBI taxonomy): domain Bacteria; kingdom Bacillati; phylum Actinomycetota; class Actinomycetes; order Kitasatosporales; family Streptomycetaceae; genus Streptomyces; species Streptomyces sp. DH10. Next base: position 122,138 of record NZ_JARVKU010000020.1, on the reverse strand, counting down.
CTCCTCCCGGGCCTTGCCCGCGCCGGACCGGTGGCGCACGCTGTTCCTATGGGTGCGCAAGAGGGCCCTACGCTCATCACCTCCGTCCAGCGGGCCATGCGGCTGCTGGAAGCGGTGAGCGCGCACCAGAACGGCGCGCCGGCGAAGCAGCTGGCGCGTGAGACCGGCCTGCCCCTGGCCACCGCCTATCACCTGCTGCGGACGCTGGTGCACGACGGGTACGTGCGGAAACTGGACGACGGCGGGTTCGTCCTCGGCGACAAGTTGCAGACGATTCGCACCACCGGCCGCGCGCAGGCGCTGCTCAGCCGCGTCCGGCCCACGCTCGCCGCGCTGCGGGACGAGCTCACGACCCCCGCCTACCTCACCTTCTACGAGGAAGGTGAGATCCGGGTCGCCGAGATCGTGGACGGCCCCGGGGCGCCCCGCGTCGATCTCTGGGTGGGCTTCGAGGACGCGGGGCACGCGACCGCGCTGGGCAAGTCCGTCCTCAGGGAACTGGACGAGGAGGCCCGCAAGGACTACCTCTCCCGCCACCACCTCGCCGACCTCACCCCGCGGACGGTCACCAGCCTGCCGGAACTGCTCCGGAGGCTGGAGACCTCGCCCCTGGCCCCGGCCGTGACGGACCTGGAGGAGTACGCCCTCGGCACGGTCTGCGTCGCCGTCCCGGTCTACAGCGGGGACACACTCGGCTCCCTCGGTGTGTCACTGCCGGCGAACCGGCTCTCCCGGCTGCCGGAGATCAGCGCGCGGCTGCTCCCGACCGCGAGCCGCGTGACGCGGAGTCTCTCGCTCACTATCTGAAAATCCGCTCCTTGCCGCTGTCCCGGCTCACCCCGTTTTCTGGATGAAACAGACATTTCAGGGGTGCGCCCCCAGCCCGGCGCCCCGCTCACAGGTGAGGAACACGGATACAGACATGAGCCACCCCCGAGACCTTGGTGACGACCACTGGGCCGTACGGCCGTTCAGGAACCGAGTGGCCGGTACCCGGGCCTCGGCCCGCAGACGCGCATTCGCGCAGCTGGCCGCCGGTACGCCCGTCCTGCCCGTACTGATCGTCATCGTCATCGCGCTCGTCGACCTCGTCGGCGGGGCCGGGATGATCTGGCTGCCCCTGCTCGCGGCCGGTCCCGCCCTCGCGGCCACGACCAACGGACCGCGCGGAGTCCTCTCGGTCGGCTTCCTCGCCGTCGTGCTCGGCGCGACGCTCGGTTTCCGGGACGGCATCCCGGGCCGCGAACTGGCCGCCGTACTGTCCGCCCTGGCGGCCGTCACCCTCGCGAGCGGCCTGGCCGGCGTCCTGCGGGGGCGCCGGGAACGGGTGCTCGCGGCCGTCCGCTCGGTCGCGGAGACCGCCCAGCACGCGCTGCTCAAGCCCGTGCCGTCGACCGTCGGGCCCTTCCAGGTGGCCGTCCGCTACAGCGCCGCGGCGGCCGAGGCCCGCATCGGCGGGGACCTCTACGCCCTGATACCCACCCCGCACGGGGTGCGGCTGATCGTCGGCGACGTGCGCGGCAAGGGGCTGCCCGCCGTGGGGACCGCCGCGCTGGTGCTCGGTGTCTTCCGCGAGGCCGCCCACGACGAGCCCGACCTCCTCGCCGTGGTCGACAGGATCGAGCGGAGTCTGGCGCGCAACCTCGGTCACGACGACTTCGTCACCGCCGTGGTCGCCGGATACCCGCAGGCCGCCGGGCATCTGGAGGTGGTGAACTGCGGGCACACGCCTCCGCTGCTGGTGCGCGCCGGCGGGAGCGTCACGCCGGTGGAGCCCGCCCACCCGTCCCCGCCTCTCGGGTTGCGCGCCCTCGCCGGTCACGCGCCCAGCCTCCACGCCCTGCCCTTCGCCGACGGTGACCAGCTGCTGCTCTACACCGACGGGGTCACCGAAGCCCGCGACCACGGGCGGGCCTTCTACCCGCTCGCCGAAGGACTGGAGCGCCACGTGTCCCACGAGCCGGCCCGCACCCTCGACGCGCTCCACGACGAGCTGCTGGCCCATGTGGGCGGCCGGCTGCACGACGACGCGGCACTGCTCCTGATCCGCAAGCCGGCCGCGTCCGAAGCAGGGGTGCCCGCCGAGGTGACCCCTCCCGGTGCGGCTTCCGAGGCGCGGTGCTACCTGTGAGGGCGTGTTACCGCTGCTCGCGCAGGTCCTTGACCCGGCGGAGCTTGCCGACGGAGCGCTCCAGAGCCTCCGGTTCGACGATCGTCACGTCGACGGTGACGCCGACTCCGTCCTTGACGTCCTTGGCGATCGCGCGCGCGGCGGCCTCGCGCCGCTCGGCGGGCGTGCCGGGGCGGGTTTCGACACGGACGGTCATGTGGTCCATGCGGCCGCGCCGGGTGAGCTGGATCTGGAAGTGCGGTGCGACACCGGGCGTGCGCAGCACGATCTCCTCGATCTGGCTGGGGAAGACGTTCACCCCACGCAGGATGATCATGTCGTCGCAGCGGCCGGTGATCTTCCGGATGCGGCGGAAGGCGGGCCGGGCCGTGCCGGGCAGCAGCCGGGTCAGGTCGCGGGTGCGGTAGCGGACGACCGGCAGGGCCTCCTTGGTCAGGGACGTGAAGACCAGCTCGCCCTCCTCGCCCTCGGGCAGCACCTCACCCGTGATCGGGTCGACGACCTCGGGGTAGAAGTGGTCCTCCCACACGTGCAGCCCGTCCTTGGTCTCCACGCACTCCTGGGCGACACCCGGGCCGATGACCTCGGAGAGGCCGTATATGTCGACGGCGTGGATGTCCATGCGCTCCTCGATCTCGCGGCGCATCTCCTCCGTCCACGGCTCGGCACCGAAGACGCCCACGCGCAGGCTGCTGTCGCGCGGGTCGACGCCCTGGCGTTCGAACTCGTCGAGGAGCGTGAGCATGTAGGAGGGGGTGACCATGATGATCTCGGGCTGGAAGTCCTGGATGATCTGCACCTGGCGTGCGGTCATGCCTCCCGAGGCGGGGATGACGGTGCACCCGGCCCGCTCGGCCCCGTAGTGCGCGCCGAGGCCCCCGGTGAACAGCCCGTAGCCGTAGGAGATGTGCACCTTGTGCCCGGGGCGGCCGCCCGCGGCACGGATCGAGCGCGCGACCAGGTCCGCCCACATCGACAGGTCGTTCTCCGTGTAGCCGACCACGGTGGGACGGCCGGTGGTGCCGCTGGAGGCGTGGACGCGCCGGACCCGGTCCATGGGGACGGCGAACATGCCGAACGGGTAGGTGTCGCGCAGATCCGCCTTGGTCGTGAAGGGGAAGCGGGACAGGTCCTCCAGCGAGCGGCAGTCGTCGGGTCCGACACCGGCGTCATCGAACTTCTTCCGGTACGTCTCCACGTTGTCGTAGGCGTGGCGCAGGCTCCGCCGCAGCCGGTCGAGCTGGAGTTCGCGGAGCTCCTCGCGCGTCAGGCGCTCGCCGTCGTCCAGCAGGTCGTGGGGGAGGGGCTCGCCCCGCCGCTGCCCGGCCGTCGCCGGGGTCGTCATGGCCGTCGTCTCGCTGGTCATCCCGACTCCTTCGGCGTCGTGCCCCGGATGCTGCGGCTGCGGCCCCGGAACTCCGCGATCACCTCGTCACCCCGCAGGACGGTCACGTCGTAGAGGCCGCTGCGGCCGTACCGCGTGCGCTCCTCGGCCCGCGCGACGAGAATTTCGCCTTCGCAGGCCGGAGCCACGAAGGTGATGTCGGCCCCGGCCGCGACGGTCACCGGGCCGTGGCTGTTGCAGGCGCAGGCGAAGGCGCTGTCGGCGAGCAGGAAGACGTAGCCGCCGTGGACGATGCCGTGGCCGTTCACCATCGCCGGCGTCACGGTCATCCGGAGGACGGCGGCCCCCTCACCGTGCTCCAGCAGCTCGACGCCCAGGCTGCGGGAGGCCTCGTCCGTGGCGAACATCGCCTCCGCGGCCGGCGTCATGTCAGCCGTATCGGTCACTTCTCGCACCACCTCGTGGATCGATCGCATCATCTTGTGACCCGACCGAACATTCGGTTAGCTTCGGCGTTGCCAAGTAATCCAGTCGCCCTGAGGCCTGTCAAGGGTCGGGGGCTTACCAAGGCGCGCGGCGTCGTTCTATGATGGACCGAACGAATGGTCGGTTGGGAAGTGGGACGGATGGACACGACACACTCCAGCCCCCCGGGGGCGGACGGCGCCGAGCCGGTTCTCCAGCGGCATTTCGAGGCGACGATCGCGCGGGACCAGCGGATCGAGCCGCGTGACTGGATGCCGGAGGGCTACCGGAAGACACTCGTCCGGCAGATCGCGCAGCACGCGCACTCGGAGATCATCGGCATGCAGCCGGAGGGCGAGTGGATCACGCGTGCGCCGTCGCTGCGCCGCAAGGCCATTCTGTTCGCGAAGGTCCAGGACGAGGCCGGGCACGGGCTGTATCTGTACTCGGCGGCGGAGACGCTGGGCGCCGACCGCGCGGATCTGACCGAGCGGCTCATCGAGGGCCGCCAGAAGTACTCCTCGATCTTCAACTACCCCACGCTGAGCTTCGCGGACGTGGGGGTGATCGGCTGGTTCGTGGACGGGGCGGCGATCTGCAACCAGGTGCCGCTGTGCCGGTCGTCGTACGGGCCGTACGCGCGCGCGATGGTGCGGATCTGCAAGGAGGAGTCGTTCCACCAGCGGCAGGGCTACGAGCTGCTGATGACGATGATGCGCGGCACCGAGGAGCAGCGGGAGATGGTGCAGGACGCGGTGGACCGCTGGTGGTGGCCGTCGCTGATGATGTTCGGCCCGCCCGACGACGCCTCGCCCAACTCCGCCCAGTCGATGGCCTGGAAGATCAAGCGGCACAGCAACGACGAGCTGCGTCAGCGCTTCGTCGACATGACGGTCCCGCAGGCCGGGAAGCTCGGTGTGACGCTGCCCGACCCGGAGCTGCGCTGGAACGAGGAACGCGGGCACCACGACTTCGGCACCCCGGACTGGGACGAGCTGATGCGGGTCATCAAGGGCGACGGCCCGTGCAACGCCCAGCGGATGGAGCGGCGCCGGGCGGCCCACGAGGAGGGCGCCTGGGTGCGTGAGGCGGCCACCGCACACGCGGCCAAGCAGGCCGCCCGCGCGGAGAAGGGAGCGGTGGCATGACCGACGGGAAGCAGAACTGGCCGCTGTACGAGGTGTTCGTGCGCGGCAAGCGCGGACTGAACCACGTCCACGTGGGCTCGCTGCACGCCGCCGACGACCGCATGGCGCTCACGCACGCCCGCGATCTGTACACGCGGCGCAACGAGGGCGTGAGCATCTGGGTGGTGCGCTCCGAGCACATCGCCGCCTCGACCCGGGACGAGAAGGACCCGTTCTTCGAGCCCAGCGCCGACAAGGTCTACCGGCACCCGACCTTCTACGACATCCCCGAAGACGTCCCGCACATCTAGTCACCGAGGCCATCGAGGAACAGGCATGAGCGACGACCACGTCTACATGACCCTCGCCGAGGGGCACGAGGACGACACCCGCTGGGCCTACGGCACCGGCTTCGAGGACCCCCTGCACGGCGTCGACACCGCTGTACCCGACGGCGTGGACGCCGGAGAACTGGCCGCCCTCTGCGTCACCCTGGCCGACGACGCCCTGGTCTCGGCTCAGCGGCTGGCCGAGTGGACCACCCGCGCCCCGGAGCTGGAGGAGGAGGTGGCGCTGGCCAACATCGGCCTCGACCTGCTCGGCCAGGCCCGTCTGCTGTACTCCCGCGCGGGCCAGGTCGACGGGACCGGGCGCGGCGAGGACGCCTACGCCTACTTCCGCGACGCCGGCGAGTTCCGCAACGTACGCCTGGCCGAACTCCCCAACGGCGACTTCGCGTTCTCGGTCGTGCGGCTGCTGGTGTTCTCCAGTTGGCGCCTCGCGCACTTCGAGCGGCTCACCGCCCATCGCGACCCGGTGCTCGCCGCGATCGCCGCCAAGGGCGTGAAGGAACTGGCCTACCACCGGCAGTACGCGGCCGAGTGGGCGGTACGGCTGGGCGACGGCACCGAGGAGTCGAAGCGCCGGACGCGCAGGGCGCTTGAGCAGGTGGCGCCCTACCTGGGCGAGTTGTTCACGGCGTACGACGTACGGGACGAGGTCGTCGCCGTCCTGCGCCAGGTCACCGAGGCGGCCGGGCTGCCCATGCCCGTCTACCGGCCGCTGCCCGGCTCGGGCCGCACCGGAGAACACACCGAGCATCTCGCCCCGCTGCTGGCCGAGTTGCAGGGCGTGGCCCGCGCCCACCCGGAGGCGACATGGTGACGACGACCCTGGACGCGCGACGGGCCCGGCGCATCGCCGAGCAGGTGCCCGACCCCGAGCTGCCCATGCTCACGCTGGCCGACCTCGGAGTGCTGCGCGAGGTGTCCCTGGACTCGGACGGGACGGTGGTCGCGAGCCTGACCCCGACCTACTCGGGCTGTCCTGCCATGGCCGAGATGCGCGCCGGCGTGGCCGCCCGGCTCAAGGACGCGGGCTACGCGCGCGTGGAGATCCGCACCGTCCTCGACCCACCGTGGACCAGCGACTGGATCACCCCACAAGGCCGCCGCAAGCTCGCCGAACACGGCATCGCCCCGCCCGGGGCGGCCCCCGCGCGCACTGCCGGATCGGTCCCGCTCGTGCTGTCGCCGACTCGCCGCTCCGTGCCCTGCCCCCGCTGCGGCAGCGCGGACACCGAGGAGACCTCCCGCTTCGCCGCCACGTCCTGCAAGGCGCTGTGGCGCTGCCTCGCCTGCCGTGAGCCGTTCGAGTACGTCAAGGAGATCTGATGGAGGACCTGATGGAGCCGGCCCCCGCCCCGGCGGCACGCGCGCGTGCCCGCCGACGTCCGGTCTTCCACCCCCTGCGGGTCGCCGCCGTGCAGCCGCTGTGCGAGGACGCGGTGGCCGTCGGCTTCGACATCCCGGGCGAGCTGGCCGAGGAGTTCGCCTTCGCGCCCGGCCAGTCGCTCACCCTGCGGCGCGAGGTCGACGGCCGGGACGAGCGCCGCTCGTACTCGATCTGCTCACCCGTCGGCACGGCACCGCGCATCGGCGTCCGGGTCGTACCCGGCGGCCTGTTCTCCTCCTGGCTGGTGCACGAGGTACGCCCCGGCGACACCGTCGAGGTGATGGCCCCCACCGGCGCCTTCACACCTGACCTCACCACCTCCGGCCACCACGTCCTGATCGCGGCCGGCTCCGGCATCACGCCCATGGTGTCCATCGCCGAGTCCGTCCTGGCCGCCGACTCCCGCTCGACGGTCACGCTCCTCTACGGCAACCGCCGCACCGGCACGGTGATGTTCGCCGACGAACTGGCCGACCTGAAGGACCTGTACCCGACGCGGTTCCAGCTCGCCCACGTCCTCTCCCGGGAGCCCCGCGAGGCCGAGGTGCTCTCCGGCCGCCTCGACGCCGAGCGGCTGTCGGCGCTCATCGACGCGCTGGTCGATGTGGACGCCGCCGACCACTGGTGGCTGTGCGGCCCGCACGGCATGGTCCGCGCCGCCCAAGAGGTCCTGGCCGGTCTCGGCGTGCCCGGCGACCGCGTCCACCAGGAGCTGTTCTACGCCGACGACGAACCCGTACGCGAGGTCCACCACGCCGAGGCCGGCCCCTCCGGCCCGGTCAGCCAGGTCACCGTCACCCTCGACGGCAGGTCCACCACCTCCGCCCTGCCCCGCGAGCGGACCATCCTGGAAGGTGCCCAGCAGACCCGTCCCGACCTGCCGTTCGCCTGCAAGGGCGGGGTCTGCGGCACCTGCCGCGCCCTGGTCACCGACGGCAAGGCCGACATGCGCCGCAACTTCGCCCTCGAACCGGCCGAGGTCGACGCGGGCTACGTCCTCACCTGCCAGTCGTTCCCCGTCTCCGACGCGCTGACGGTGGACTTCGACACCTGACCCCGCGTCAGGGCTCTCCCATACCCAGGTCTTCGAGTTCCTCCGCGCACTCCTCCGGCACGGCCACGTCCCCGACGATGACCGACTGGTACCCCACGGTCGGCGACGGCCCGAACGCCTCCCGGTGCTCGCGCAGGGCCTCGGCCCGGGCCTGCTCGATGTGGTCGGCGAACTCCTGGCAGTCGACGGCGTACGTGCCGGTCGGCGTCGGCTCCCCGGCGGGGGAGCCCGAACCGCCCGTGGGCGACTCGGCGTTGAGCGCGTAGGTACCGACGAGACCGGCCAGACACACTCCTGCCCAGGCGGCGACGATCCGCCGACGGGCACTCAACGGCCGGCCCTTCCGCTGCACGCGTCTTTCATGCAATCCCCTCCCTCGACAGATGGTGCCGGAGTCTTGACTGCGGCGCGACACCGCCCACAGACTCCCCTCTGACTGCGCAGTCATACGATGACGCCGAACGTGGAGGGGCCATGCACGGAGGAAGACCGGCCAAGGCGCTGGGCAGCTTCATCGCGGCGGCCGCGCTGCTGGCCGTCCCCATGGCCACCGCGCGGGCGTACAACCCGACGGGCGGCATCATGTACCGGCTCGGGGACGAACCGTGCCTGAAGGGCAGGGGCAACTGCGCGGTCTACCCGAAGTCGGCGCAACTGCCGGGCGGACGTCTCGTCGCGTCGTTCGAGAAGGCCACCGTCGTACCGGAGACGGGCAGCGCCGACGGGGAGACGCTGCCGGTCTACAAGAGCGACGACCACGACCACGGCCCGTCCTGGCAGCCTCTGTCGGAGGTCAGGGCTCCCGCGTACCTCTCCCGCGATCCCAAGTACGCGAAGTACACGAGCAACTGGACCAATCCGTACCTCTACGTGCTCCCCCAGACGGTCGGGAAGCTGAAGAAGGGCACGCTGCCGCTCGCGAGCGTCGTGTCCGGCGACGACCGGTACTACCGGGAGCACAAGGCGGACGACCCGGACTGGACGCCGTCCAACGACGGCGACCGCGAGGACCTGGCGATCGCGCTGTACTCCAGCACGGACGAGGGCAGGTCGTGGAAGGTCGTCAACGTCGTCGCGACCGGCGGATGGCAGGGCGGCAGCGCGGGCGCGGTCGGCCGGAACGTCGCCGCCGCGAACACCCACCGGCAGGTGGACCCCCTCTGGGAGCCGTATCTGATGGCCCACAAGGGCCGGCTCGTCTGCTACTACTCCGACGAGAACGACTACCTCGGCTTTGACCCCGACACCGGCGTGCCCGTACCGGATCCCGCGAACGACACCGCGCCGGACTCGCACGGCCAGATCCTCGTGCACAGGACGTGGGACGGACGCGCCGCCGGGTGGAGCGAGCCCGTCGTGGACGTCGCGGGACACACCCAGGACATGGGCGGCGGCAAGACGGAGATCGGCGGCGGGCGCCCGGGCATGACGAACGTGGTGCGGACCTCGGACGGCAAGTGGCTGCTCACCTTCGAACACTGGGGCGGCGGAGCCAACACGAGATACGTGCTGGCCGACGACCAGCTGACGTTCCACCGCGGGTCTCCCACCGGAGAGGGCGTCACCTCCCTGCCGGTCGACACCGGCTCCCGCCCCCTCGCCACCTGCGGCAGCCCGGTCGTCATCCGGCTCCCCGACGGGCGCCTGGTCTACAACGCGGCCGGCAGCGGCAACGTCTGGGTCAACGACAGCGGCCGCGGCGACGGGGTGTGGAAGGAGTACCAGACGACCTCACGGGCCGGCTACAGCCGCAATCTCCAGTACGTCGCCGGCACCGGCCGCATCGTGATCCTCAACAACCAGGACACGTCGGTGATCGCCCACGCCGAGGTCGACCTCGGCCACTCGGACGGCGCCTACCACCGGCTCGTCAACCGCCGGACCGGCCAGGTCATCGGCACCGGCGGCAGGACCAACGACGCGAACATCGGCAACGGTGACGTCCCCGACGTCCGCCTGGAGGACGCCGGCGCGGCCACGGACGAGGACACCCAGTACTGGCACGTGGTGACCCGGCCCCGGGGCGGTACGACCCTGCTGAACAAGTCGGGCGGCCGGGCGGCGGCGATCTGGACCGGGACCGCCTCCGCCGGGCAGCGCATCGGCCAGTGGGTCGACGACAACGCCACCGGCACCTGGAACGTCATCAGCACCGGCGACGGCTACTACAGGTTCCAGGCGGCGAAGAACCCCGGCCTCTACCTGACCGGTGCGTCCCGAGGGGCGCCGCTGACCCTCCAGAACGAGGCCGCCGACGGCTCGCAGGAGTGGCGGCTGGTCCGGCAGGCGGGACCCCGGCCCCACTGATGCTCAGCCGTCGCGCAGTACGCGCAACGCCGTGAGCGCCACGTGGAGTTCGGTGCGCCGTTCGCCGGATTCGAGGTCGGTGTCGAGGAGGCGTTCGATGGTGCGCAGACGCTGGTACATGGTCTCCCGGGACAGGCCGCCGCGGCGGGCCGCGGTGGTCTTGTTGCCGGCGGCGTCCAGGTAGTGGCCGAGCGTCGTCATCAGGTCGGTGCCGTGCCGGCTGTCGTGGTCGATGAGCCGGCCGAGCCGCCGCTCGGTGTAGTCCTGGATCCGGGTGTCCTCGCGCAGGGCGTACAGCAGGCGGCGCAGGTCGATGTCCGGCAGCTCGTGGAAGGAGCGGTCCGGGGGAAGGGGCTGGCCGGGCGGGGTGGCCTCTATGACGCGGGCCGCCTCCCGGAAGGAACGGGTGATGTCGGCGAGGTCCGCCACCTCCGAGCCGGCACTCACGAGCGCCTCCGGGGACAGCCCCAGCGCCGTGCGGCTCAGGCGCTCGGCCACCGGACGCCAGGGCTGGGCGGCGCGCAGGGCCGGCAGGACACCGAGGCGGCCGGGCGAGATCTCCCCGACGAGCGCCGGGACCCCCGCCGACCTGAGCTCCCGGTGCAGCCGGGACTCCGGCTCGGTCCCCGACACACCAGGGCCCAGGTCGACGAGGAGCGCCACGTATCGGCTGTCCTCGGTGGGCAGGCCCAGCGCGGCGCAGCGGGCACGGGCGTCCGCGGGGGAGTGGTGGCGCTGTTCCGCCAGTTCCCGCAGGGCGTTGCGGTGGGCCGTGTGTTCCCACGGAGTGGCGTGGATGAGGCGGGCGACGGTCAGCGCCATCGCCGTCCTCTCCAGGACGGTGACGTGCTCCGGCCCGAAGACCGGCCCGTCGTCGTGAGCCCGGAGCATGGCCAGCCGGCCCCAGCGTTCGCCCTGGTAGGAGACCGGCGCGGTCAGCCACCCCTCCGGACCGCCCACCTCCGTGTGGTCGCGCGGCTCGGTGGCCCGGGAGCGCTGCTCCCAGCCGGTGAGCGCTTCCCCCACCGTGCTCCCCGACGGCTCGCAGATCAGTGCCTGGTGCGCCAGGTTCTCCAGGACGACCGTGCGGCCGCTCATCTCCGCCGCCGCGCGCACCACGTCCTCCGGCCCGGCCCCGCGCAGCGTCAGCGCGGTGAACGCCTCGTGGATCCGCTGGGTCCGGCGCATCGCCTCGGCCTGGTTGCCGAGGATGAGCGCGTGGACGACCTGGGTGACCTCCAGGAAGTTGACGTCCCGGGCGAGGGTGACCAGCGGGAGCCCCCGGGCGCGGCAGGCCTGGACGAGGGCGTCGGGCGGGCGGTGGTAGCGCCGTACCAGCTCGATGACCAGGGCGGCCGCTCCCACGTCGGTGAGTTCGTCGACGTAGCGGCGGACCCCCGCGGCGTCCTCGGGCAGGGGCATGCCCGTCGTCAGGACCAGCTCCCCGCCCTTGAGGAAGGACGCCGGATCCGTCAGCTCGGTGATGTGCACCCAGCGCACCGGCCGGTCCAGATACGGCAGCCCGGTGACGACCTGGGGCTGTCCGGCGGCCAGGACGGGCAGGGCCAGCACGTCGGCGACGGTCGGCGCGCGACCGGCCGGGGCCTTCGGGTCGTTCTCGTTCACGGTGACTCCCTGCTCGCCCGGTCACTCTGACAAGCGGCACTGACCTGCGCAAGAGCTGTCCACGGCAGGGGCAGGCGGGACGCGGGGGGTTCGGAGGTTGACACAACGTCCGAACAACGCGTTCCGGCTGGACAGATCACGCGTTGTCGCCCCACGCGGGGGCTCGGATGCTCGGTTACCGGAGCTGAGCCAAGCAACCACCCCTCGACGTACGGCCGGGAGACACCATGACCGCACTGTCACCGCACCTTCGCCAGGCCACACCCGTGCTGGCGGCCCGGGGCGAGGGCGTCCACCTCTACGGTGAGGACGGCCGCCGTTACCTGGACTTCACCGCCGGCATCGGCGTCACCAGCACCGGGCACTGCCACCCCAAGGTCGTGGCGGCGGCGCAGGAGCAGGTGGGGACGCTGATCCACGGCCAGTACACCACCGTCATGCACCAGCCGCTGCGCCGCCTCGTCGACAAGCTGGGCGAGGTGCTGCCGGCCGGCCTCGACAGCCTGTTCTTCACCAACTCGGGCAGTGAGGCCGTCGAGGCGGCACTGCGGCTGGCCCGCCAGGCCACCGGCCGCCCCAACGTCCTGGTCTGCCACGGCGGCTTCCACGGCCGTACCGTCGCCGCCGCCTCCATGACCACCTCCGGCATCCGCTTCCGGTCCGGTTTCTCCCCGCTGATGAGCGGCGTGGTCGTCACCCCGTTCCCGACGCCCTTCCGGTACGGCTGGGACGAGGAGACCGCCACCCGTTTCGCCCTCAAGGAGCTCGACTACACGCTCCAGACGATCTCGTCGCCCGCCGACACGGCCGCGATCATCGTCGAGCCGGTGCTCGGCGAGGGCGGCTACGTGCCCGCGAACCGCGCCTTCATCGAGGGGCTGCGCGAGCGGGCGGACCGGCACGGCTTCCTGCTGATCTTCGACGAGGTGCAGACCGGCGTCGGCCGCACCGGGCGCTTCTGGGGACACGACCACTTCGGCGTCACCCCGGACATCCTCGTCACCGCCAAGGGCCTGGCCAGCGGCTTCCCCCTCTCCGGCATCGCCGCGTCCGAGGAACTGATGTCCAAGGCGTGGCCCGGCTCGCAGGGCGGCACGTACGGCGCCAACGCCGTCGCCTGCGCCGCGGCCTGCGCGACCCTCGACGTCGTGCGCGACGAGAAGCTCGTCGAGAACGCCGAGGCGATGGGCAAGCGGCTGCGCCACGGCCTGGAGGCGGTGGCCGACCGGACCCCGGGCATCGGCGACGTCCGCGGCCTCGGACTCATGCTCGCCACCGAGTTCGTCACCGAGGACGGCAGCCCCGACCCCGAGACCGCCGCCCGCGTACAGCGCGCCGCCATCGACGAGGGCCTGCTCCTGCTGCTGTGCGGCGCCTGGAACCAGGTGGTCCGCATGATCCCGGCGCTCGTCATCGACGAGGCGGGCGTGGACGAGGGCCTCCAGGCCTGGGCGAACGCCGTCGAGGCCGGCACCTCGGGAGCGGCGGACCGATGACCACCGCCACCCGCGACCTGGCGGGTCTCACGGCCCGGATCGCCGAGATCGCGCCCGGTCTGCGGGTGGAGACCGGCCCGGGGGCGACGGGCCCGTATGCCTACGACGCCTCCAACTACCGTGTGCTGCCGCGGGCGGTGGCCTTCCCGCGCACCGCCGACGACGTGGTCGCGGTGCTGCGGGCCTGCCGGGAGGCGGGTGTTCCGGTCACGGCCCGGGGCGGCGGCACCAGCATGGCGGGCAACGCCGTCGGGCTCGGAGTCGTCCTGGACTTCTCCCGGTACATGAACCGGATCCTCGACATCGACGTCGAGGCACGCACCGCGCGGGTCGAGGCCGGTGTCGTCCTCGACGCGCTGCGCGGGGCGACCGCCCTGCACGGGCTCGACTTCGGACCCGACCCGTCCTCGCACAGCCGCTGCACCCTCGGCGGCATGATCGGCAACGACGCGTGCGGCAACCGGTCGGTGCGCGACGGGCGGACCAGCGGCCACGTCGAGGCCCTGGAGATCGTGACGGCCGACGGCGTGCGGGCCGTGGCCGACCACTCCGGGCTGCGTGCCGCCGAGCCGGGTGACGCGGAGGCTGTGCGGCGCGTCACCCGGCTCGAATCCGGCCTGAAGCGGCTGGTCGAGGACAATCTGGCGCTGATCCGGACCGAGCTGGGCCGGATTCCGCGTCAGGTATCCGGCTTCCAGCTGCACCACCTGCTGCCGGAGAACGGGTTCGACCTGGTCCGTGCTCTGGTGGGCACCGAAGGCACCTGTGCGGTCGTCACCGCCGCGACGGTCCGCCTGGTGGCGACCGCACAGGCCTCCACACTGCTGACGCTCGGCTACGAGGACGTGGTCGAGGCGGCCGAGGACGTGCCGGAGATCCTGCGCTGGTCGCCCAGCGCGGTGGAGGGCATGGACGAGGCGATCGTCGCCACCATGCGCGCCCGCCGTGGCCCGGACTCCGTCACCGGCCTGCCCGAGGGACGGGCCTGGCTGTACGTCGAACTCGAAGGCGACGACCAGGCAGCGGTCAACGCCCGCGCCGCCGAGCTCCTCGATGCTCTCAAGGACCGGGGGCGGATGACCGGCGGCCGGGTCGTCGAGACCCCGGCCGAGCGGCGTTCGCTGTGGCGGGTGCGCGAGGACGGAGCCGGGCTGGCCGCCCGGCTCGTGGACGGCGGGGAGTCCTGGCCCGGCTGGGAGGACGCGGCCGTCGCACCCGAGAACCTCGCCGCCTACCTGCGCGACTTCCGTAAACTGCTGGCCTCGCACGACCTGACGGGCGTGCTGTACGGGCACTTCGGCGCGGGCTGCGTCCACGTGCGCATCGACTTCGACCCGGCCACCGAGGCCGGCCGGACGGTCATGCGGCGTTTCCTGACCGAGGCGGCCGCGCTGGTGGTCGAGCACGGCGGCACCCTGTCGGGAGAGCACGGTGACGGACGCGCCCGCAGTGAGCTGCTCCAGGTCATGTACAGCCACCGCATGATCGCCGCGTTCGCCGCCTTCAAGAAGACCTTCGACCCCGAGGGACTGCTGAACCCCGGCGTGATCGTCGATCCGGCCCCGCTGGACGCCGACCTCGCGCTGCGTGAACTCCCGTTGCTGGAGACGACGTTCGGCTTCCCGCATGACGAGGACGGTTTCGCGGGCGCGGTACGCCGCTGCGTCGGTGTGGGCCGCTGCCGCAGCGACTCCGGCGGCGTGATGTGCCCGAGCTACCGGGCCACCGGCGAGGAGAACGCCTCCACCCGCGGCCGGGCCCGCATGCTCCAGGAGATGGTCCGCGGCGAGGCCGTCTCCGACGGCTGGCGCTCGACCGAGGTCAAGGACGCCCTCGATCTGTGCCTGTCCTGCAAGGCCTGCTCCAGCGACTGCCCGGTCGGCGTCGACATGGCCACCTACAAGGCGGAGTTCCTGCACCAGCACTACAAGGGCCGCCTGCGCCCCCGCTCCCACTACTCACTGGGCTGGCTGCCGCTGACCTCCGCCTTGGCCGGATACGCCGCCCGCCCGGTCAACGCGCTGCTGCGCGGACCGCTCGGCAAGCTCCTCGCCCGCCTCGGCGGCGTCACCACCAAGCGCAGGATCCCCGCCTTCGCCTCCCGGCGCGCCCTGCGCAAGACACTGCGCGCCGCCGGAACCGCACAGCGGGCGAAGGCGGTGCTCTTCGTCGACAGCTTCACCCGCGCCTTCCGTCCCGAGGTCGCCGGAGCGGCGAGCCGTGTGCTCGCCGACGCCGGTATCTCCTGCGCGCCGCAGGACGGACTGTGCTGCGGACTGACCTGGGTCAGCACCGGCCAGCTGTCCGTGGCCCGAAGGATCATGGCCCGCACGGTCGCCGCGCTCGACACCGGCGACGACCGGCCGATCATCGTGGCCGAGCCGAGCTGTGCGGCCGCGTTGAAACGCGACGTCCCCGAACTGCTCGGCACCGAGGCCGCCCAGCGCGTGGCGAGCCGTGTCCAGACCTTCACCGGGGCCCTCACCGACCTCGCCGACCAGGACTGGAGCCCCCCGCCGCTGCCCGAGAACGTCGTCCTCCAGACCCACTGCCACGAGTACGCCACCTTCAAGGGCAGCCGCCCCGCCGACCTCCTGCGCCGACTCGGCGTAGGCAGTGTCGACGAGGCCGAGGGCTGCTGCGGACTCGCAGGCAACTTCGGCTTCGAGGCAGAGCACTACGACACCTCCATGGCCGTCGCCGACCTCGCTCTCAAACCCCGCATCGACAACCTCGACGGACGCACCGTCGTCGCCGACGGCTTCAGCTGCGCCACCCAGATCGACCACCTCGCCGGCGACCGGGACATCCGTGCCCTGCACCTCGCGGAACTCCTGGACCCCGCCGCCGATCGAACAGGAGAGACATCATGACCGAGGTACTGAACCAGTTGTTCATCGGTGGCGCCTGGGTGGACGCCGCGGACGGCGCCACCATGCCCGTCGACGACCCCGCGACCGGCGAGATCCTCTGCCACGTCGCCGACGCCGGCCCGAAGGACGCCAAGCTCGCTGAGGAAGCGGCCGTTCAGGCCCAGCAGGAGTGGGCACGTACCGCACCCCGGGCCCGCAGCGAGATCCTCCGCCGAGCCCACGAGCTCATCCTCGAGCGCACGGACGAGCTCGCCCACCTGATGACGTCCGAGATGGGCAAGCCGCTCGCCGAGGCCAGGGGAGAGGTGGCGTACGCCGCCGAGTTCTTCCGCTGGTTCTCCGAGGAGGCCGTCCGCATCGACGGCGGCTACGGCACGCTGCCCGACGGACGCAACCGCATGCTGCTCTCCCGCCGCCCGGTGGGCCCGTGCCTGCTGATCACGCCGTGGAACTTCCCGCTGGCCATGGGCACCCGCAAGATCGGCCCGGCCATCGCGGCGGGCTGCACGATGATCCTCAAGCCGGCCCCGCAGACCCCGCTCTCCAGCCTGGCCCTGGCCGGGATCCTCAAGGAGGCCGGGCTCCCGGACGGTGTGCTGAACATCGTGACCACCTCCCGCGCCGGCGAGGTCTGCGAACCCCTCCTGCGCGGCGGCCGGATCCGCAAGCTGTCCTTCACCGGTTCGACGGGCGTCGGCCGCATCCTGCTCGCCCAGTGCGCCGACACCGTCGTACGGACCTCGATGGAGCTGGGCGGCAACGCGCCGTTCATCGTCTTCGACGACGCCGATCTGGACGTGGCCGTGGACGGTGCGATGGTCGCCAAGATGCGCAACATGGGCGAGGCGTGCACCGCCGCGAACCGCTTCTTCGTGCACCGGTCGGTCGCGGAGGAGTTCGGCCGGCGGCTCGCCGAGCGGATGGGCGCGCTCGTGGTGGGCCCCGGTACCCGCGACGGAGTCGATGTCGGCCCGCTGATCGACAGGACCGGACGCGGCAAGGTCGAGGAACTCGTCGCCGACGCGGTGGAGCGCGGCGCCCGGGTGCTCGTAGGCGGCCGTACGCCCGGAGGGCCGGGCTGCTTCTACCCGCCGACCGTGCTCACGGACGTCTCCCCCGAGAGCCGCCTGATGGACACGGAGATCTTCGGCCCCGTCGCGGCGATCCTCACCTTCGACGACGAGGACGAGGTCCTGCGTCGCGCCAACGACACGCCCTGGGGCCTGGTCGGTTACGTCTTCACCCAGGGTCTGGACCGCGGGCTGCGCGTCAGCGAGGGTCTGGAGGTCGGCATGGTGGGCCTCAACACCGGCCTCGTCTCCAACCCGGCCGCGCCCTTCGGCGGGGTCAAGCAGTCCGGCCTCGGCCGTGAGGGCGGCCGGGTCGGCATCGAGGAGTTCCTGGAGTACCAGTACGTCGCGGTGCCTGTGCGTTGACGGTGTCGCGCCCCCTGGTGCCGGTGGCACCAGGGGGCGCTGTGCCTAACGGCGGTGATCTGATGACCCGTCAGTAGGTCATGGGTCACGGGCTCTTGACTCGTGGCGCGGCAGTGGCCATCCTCGTCGGACCCTTGGATGAGGTCATGACAACCCGGCCCTCGGTTCCGGGCCTTCGGGGCCCCGGGCGGCCGGTACGTCGACCCCGCCACCCCCCGACCGAGGACGTGGGCCGTGATCAGTGCAGGACGCCCGTACCGCCGACGCAAGAACGTCACCGTCGTGTCGCTCCTACTGTTCGTCCTGGCCGTCGCGCTGGGCCCGACGCCCAGTTCGGCGGCCGGATCCGGCTGGTGGAACCCGACCGCACGGCCCGGGCCGGACTCCCGGATCAACGTCACGGGCGAGCCGTTCACCGGCACCGACGCCAAGGGCGAAGTGCGCGGCTTCGTCGACGCGCACGACCACATTTTCGCCAACGAGGGCTTCGGCGGTCGTCTGATCTGCGGAAAGCCGTTCTCCGAGCAGGGTGTCGCCGACGCGCTCAAGGACTGTCCCGAGCACTACCCGGACGGCTCGCTCGCGATCTTCGACTTCATCACCAACGGGGGCGACGGCAAGCACGACCCGGTGGGCTGGCCCACCTTCAAGGACTGGCCGGCCCACGACTCGCTGACCCACCAGCAGAACTACTACGCCTGGGTGGAGCGGGCCTGGCGCGGCGGCCAGCGGGTCCTGGTCAACGACCTCGTCACCAACGGCGTCATCTGCTCCGTCTACTTCTTCAAGGACCGCGGCTGCGACGAGATGACGTCCATCCGGCTCCAGGCGAAACTGACGTACGACATGCAGTCCTTCGTCGACAAGATGTACGGCGGGCCCGGCAAGGGCTGGTTCCGGATCGTCACCGACAGCGCGCAGGCCCGTGAGGTCATCGAACAGGGCAAGCTGGCGGTCGTCCTCGGCGTCGAGACCTCTGAGCCCTTCGGCTGCAAGCAGGTCCTCGACATCCCGCAGTGCAGCAGGGCCGACATCGACAAGGGCCTGGACGAGTTGTACGCGCTGGGCGTGCGCAGCATGTTCCTGTGCCACAAGTTCGACAACGCGCTGTGCGGTGTCCGCTTCGACTCGGGCACGCTCGGAACGGCCATCAACGTCGGGCAGTTCCTCTCGACGGGCACCTTCTGGAAGACGGAGACGTGCAAGGGCCCGCAGCACGACAACCCCATCGGCGACGCGACGGCGGCCGCGGCCGAGAAGAAGCTTCCGGCGGGTGTGCGGGTTCCCTCGTACAAGGCGGACGCCCAGTGCAACGTCCGAGGACTCACCGGACTCGGCGAGTACGCCGTCCGCGGCATGATGCAACGCGGGATGATGCTGGAGATCGACCACATGAGCGTCAAGGCCACCGGCCGGGTGCTCGACATCTTCGAGGCCGAGTCCTACCCGGGAGTGCTCTCCTCGCACAGCTGGATGGACCTGGACTGGACCGAACGGGTCTACGGCCTCGGTGGCTTCATCGCCCAGTACATGCACGGCTCCGAGGGATTCATCGCGGAGGCGAAGCGCACGGAGGCCCTGCGCGACAAGTACGGCGTGGGCTATGGCTACGGCACCGACATGAACGGCGTCGGCGGCTGGCCGGCCCCACGGGGTGCGGACGCCCCGAACAAGGTCACCTACCCCTTCAAGAGTGTCGACGGCGGCTCCGTCATCGACCGGCAGACCACTGGGGACCGCACCTGGGACCTGAACACCGACGGCGCCGCCCACTACGGCCTGGTCCCGGACTGGATCGAGGACATCCGCCGGGTCGGTGGCCAGGACGTGGTGGACGACCTGTTCCGCGGCGCCGAGTCCTACCTCGACACGTGGGGAGCCACCGAGAAGCACTAGTCCCGGAGCGATCCCCAACGGCTGAGTCGGGTCATCGATGAAGACATGAATCAGTCTTCATGTGTTCCTGTATGGTGGGGAGGCATGCCCCCGCCCGAAGGACTCTTCTGATGACCTCCACCCTCACGCCGCAGCCGGTCGACCGGGCGGAGCCCGCCCGTACCGGGGCCGCGCCCCGGCGGCGTACCCGTGTCCTGGCGCTCCCCGAGGCGCGCTGGGCCACTGCCGCCACCGTCTTCTTCCTGCTCGCGCTGCCCTTGCAGTTGACCGGCGCCCCCGCCTGGACCTGGGGCCCGCTCTACGCCCTGTCGTACGTCACGGGCGGCTGGGAGCCTGGCTGGGAAGGGCTCAAGGCGCTGAAGGAGCGCACCCTCGACGTCGACCTGCTCATGGTCGTCGCCGCCCTGGGCGCCGCTTCCATCGGGCAGGTGATGGACGGTGCCCTGCTCATCGTCATCTTCGCCACCTCCGGCGCGCTGGAGGCGCTGGCCACCGCCCGCACCGCCGACTCCGTCCGCGGCCTGCTCGATCTCGCCCCCGCCACGGCAACCCGGCTGACCCCGGAAGGCGGTGAACAGACCGTCCCCGCCGAGGAGCTGGCGGTCGGTGACACCGTCCTCGTCCGGCCCGGTGAGCGCGTCGGCGCCGACGGCCGCGTGCTGGACGGGGCGAGCGACGTGGACCAGGCGACCATCACCGGCGAGCCGCTCCCCGCGGCGAAGGAGCCGGGCGACGAGGTCTTCGCGGGCACCCTCAACGGCACCGGCGCCCTGCGGGTCCGCGTCGAGCGCGACGCGTCCGACTCGGTGATCGCCCGGATCGTCCGGATGGTGGAGGAGGCGTCCGAGACCAAGGCGCCCACGCAGCTGTTCATCGAGAAGGTCGAACAGCGTTACTCGCTGGGCATGGTGGCCGCGACCCTGGCCGTCTTCCTGGTGCCGCTCGCCTTCGGCGAGCAGCTCACCGACGCGCTGCTGCGTGCCATGACGTTCATGATCGTGGCCTCTCCGTGCGCGGTCGTGCTGGCCACCATGCCGCCCCTGCTGTCGGCCATCGCCAACGCCGGACGGCACGGCGTGCTGGTGAAGTCGGCCGTGGTGATGGAGCGGCTCGGCCAGGTGGACGCGGTCGCACTGGACAAGACGGGCACGCTGACCGAGGGCAGCCCGCGCGTCACCGATGTCCGGCCGCTGGCCGGATCCGGCCTGGACGAAGCCGAGTTGCTGACGCTGGCGGCGGCGGCCGAGCGGCCCAGTGAGCATCCGCTGGCCCGGGCGGTCGTGGACGCGGCCCGCGAGCGCGGTCTCGACCTGCCCGGCGCCGAGGACTTCACCTCCGCGCCCGGCGTGGGAGTGACCGCCGTCGTGAACGGCCGTGGGGTCGCCGTCGGTGCTCCGGCCCGCCTGCTGGACGGCACCGGCAGCAGGGTCACCGCCGTCGCCGAGGAGCTGGAGGAGTCCGGCCGTACCGCCGTCCTGGTCCTGGTCGACGGGTCCCCCGCCGGGCTGCTCGGCATCGCCGACCGGCTGCGCCCGGACGCCGCCGCCACCGTCGCCGCGCTCACCACGCTCACCGGCACCGCCCCGACGCTCCTCACCGGCGACAACCCCCGGGCCGCCGCGCACCTCGCCGCCGAGGCCGGCATCGACGACGTGCGCGCGGGGCTGCTGCCGCAGGACAAGCTGACGGCCGTCCAGGAGATGGAGGGCGCGGGCCGCAAGGTGCTGGTCGTCGGGGACGGCGTCAACGACGCGCCCGCCCTGGCCGCCGCCCACACCGGAATCGCCATGGGCCGGGCGGGCTCCGACCTCGCCCTGGAGACCGCCGACGCCGTGATCGTGCGCGACGAACTCGCGGCGGTCCCCACCACCGTCGCCCTGTCCCGGCGTGCGCGCAGGCTGGTCGTCCAGAACCTCGTCATCGCCGGGGTGTTCATCGCCGGTCTCGTCATCTGGGACCTGGCCGGAAACCTGCCGCTGCCGCTGGGCGTCGCCGGCCACGAGGGCTCCACGGTCCTGGTCGGTCTGAACGGCCTGCGTCTGCTGCGGGAGACGGCCTGGCAGCGGGCGGCCGCCGAGGGGAACGCCTGAGGAACGCCGTCAGTTCACCGGTGGCGGGCCGCTGCTGGCACGCACCACGAGGTCCACGGGGACGAGCGTGTCGACGAGGGGCACCTCCCCGGGTCCGTCGATGCGGTCCAGCAGGAGCCGCAGGGAACGGGTACCGATCTCGGCGAAGTCGGTGCGGACGGTGGTCAGCGGCGGCAGGAGATGCGCGGCCTCGGGGATGTCGTCGTAACCGACGACGCTGACGTCCCCGGGGACGGACCGCCCGGACTCGTGCAGGGCGTGCAGCAGACCCAGCGCCATCTGGTCGTTCGAGGCGAACACCGCCGTCACCTCCGGCCGCCGGGCCAGCCGGCGGCCCAGGTCGTACCCGGAGTCGGCGCTCCAGTCCCCGGCGAGCGGGGCCGGGATGTCCGCACCGGCCGCCTGGAGCGTCGCCTGCCAGCTCGCCAGGCGGTGTTCGGCGGAGGTCCATCCCGCGGGGCCCGCGATGTGCCAGACCGTGGCGTGCCCGAGGCCGAGGAGGTGCTCGGTCGCCTTGCGGGCCCCGGTGCGGGAGTCGCCGGTGACCAGAGGCGTGCTGTCGTCGAGGGCGCTCTCCAGCACCACCAGGGGAGTCCCGACGTCGGTCTCCGCCAGGGCCAGGCCCACCCACTGCTGCGGGGCGATCGCGATCACGCCGTCCGCGCCCTCGGCCGACAGCCGGTTCACGGCCTCCACGACGGTGTCGTGGTCGGCCGTGTCGAGCGCGATGGAGCTCACCAGGTAACCGGCCTCCTGCGCCGCGGTGTTGATGGCCGTCAGGATGGAGGCGGGACCGTACCGGGCGGCGTCGAAGGAGATGACCCCCAGCATCCGGGTCCGGCCGCTGGCCAGCGAGCGCGCGCTGCGGCTGGGCCGGTAGCCGAGCGTGCGCATGGCGTCCAGGACCGCCTCGCGCGTCGCGGGGCGGACGGCCGGATGGTCGTTGAGCACCCGGGAGACGGTCTGCTTGGAGACGCCGGCCAGCCGGGCCACGTCGGCCATCACCGGCCGCGCCCCCGCGAAGTTGCGCCGGCTGCGGCCCTTCGGGACAGGGCTGTCGGTGGCGCTCGGTGTCATGACGGGTGATTCCTCGACGTCGGTTACGGCGGTCCTTGGCCCCGCCCGGCAGGAGCACAGCATAGGCCGGGCGGGGCCCGCGGGCTGCTCAGCCGGCCCGCACCGTCCACGAGCGCGTGACCACCCACTCGGCGTGCCGCACCCCGGCCGCCCGCCAGTCGTCACCCGCCTGCCCCGGCACGTGCACGGAAGCGTCCTCGGCCAGCGGCAGCACCCTCAGCCGCAGGCCACGCGCCCGTACCTCCTCCACCGGCAGCCGGTCCAGGCCGATGTCCCAGACCCGGCCCGAGTAGAACTGGTCGGCGACCACGACGTCTCCCACGTAGGCCCGGGCCAGGTCGCCCGTCCAGCGCAGCCGCAGCAGGACACCGGCAGGCGCCCGAAGCAGGTCCTCCGGTACGTCGACGCGGTACTCGGCGGCCACCGTCTCCACGTACTTGTCCGCCGGTACGCTCGCCCGCCCCTGCACGCCGTTCACCGGCTCGGGCGCCGGACCGGCGGGCCTGACCAGGGTGACGGGTACCGCGATGTCCGCGAGGGACGCGGCCTCGGTCGTGGCAGCGGTGGCTGCGAGGGGCGCCGCCTCGATCGTGCAGCGGGTGAACACGCCGTCCGCCGCCGCCCGCAGCCGTGCCCCCGCCACAACCGGGAGGGAATCCGGCGCGGGCAGCACCGCGAACGACGGCTCGGCGGCCGGGCTGTGCAGCCGGACCTCGTCACCGTCGAAGACGACCCCGTCCCCGCACAGCACCAGCCGCTCGGCTCCCCAGGCGTCACCCCGGTAGACGGTTCGGGCCGTCGCCGCGTCCAGGACCAGCAGCCCGACGCGTGAACCCTCGGCGGCGTCCACCTCGACCAGGGCGTCGGTGCCGGGCCGCACCCCGCTGACCAGGACCCGGCCGCCGACCGGCGTGACCTCCCCGGTCGGTGTCGCGAGGGACGCCACCGTGTCGGCGTCCAGGGCGAGTTCGGGCGCGATGCCGTCGGTCGCGGCCAGCACCAGGACCGTACGTCCGCCCGCTTCGACGGTGCACACCGGCTGCGCGGTCGCCCACTCCAGCCGCAGCCCGGCCACGTCCAGCCGCAGGGGCCAGCACAAGCAGGCGCCGGAGGGCACGGTGACGGGAGCGCTCGGCAGCGTCAGCGGCGGTGCGTCCGGGAAGTCGACCGTGAAGAC
The DNA here is from genome assembly GCF_029813805.1 of Streptomyces sp. DH10. Classification (NCBI taxonomy): domain Bacteria; kingdom Bacillati; phylum Actinomycetota; class Actinomycetes; order Kitasatosporales; family Streptomycetaceae; genus Streptomyces; species Streptomyces sp. DH10. Next base: position 98,304 of record NZ_JARVKU010000020.1, on the reverse strand, counting down.
CGTGTCCGGGTGGTCGGGCAGCGGCTCGTGCGGCTGGTGGTTGGTCACGAACAGGAAGCCCGAGGTGCCGTCGGTGCGGACGGCCCAGCGCAGCGTGTCCCGGTCGTGCTGCCCGGTCGGCAGCCGCTCGGGCAGCACGGACTCCATGGGCGCGATCCGGTGCCCGAAGTCGGCCAGCAGCAGGTGCTGGAGCCGCAGTTCGTGGTACGAGGGCCGCACCTGGCCGTACTCGCCGAGCGGGGCCTGGAAGTCGTAGGTCAGGACGGGCAGGTCGTTGGGGTAGCCGGTGGCGTGCGACTCCTGGAGGGACGTCAGCTCACCGGGTGGGTTCGTCCCGCCGTGGAACATGTAGTAGCCCTGCCACACCGAACCGCAGCCGATCTTGGTGAGCCCCAGGGCACCCACGTCGGCGGCCTCGACCCTGGGCCGCCGGTGGTAGGCCACCGCCATGCCGCCGCCCAACTCGCAAGTGGCCCAGGGGAAGCGGTCCGCCGGTACCGGTTCGGCGCCCCGCACGGTCGTGGGCCGCAGATCGGCGCCGATGCCCTCGTCGTCGCGCTCATGGGTGAAGAAGAAGTGCTTGCGGCAGGTGTCGGGCCAGCCGCCGTCCGCCTCCGTCCAGAACGCCTCCGGATAGCCGCCGAACAGCGGAAGCAGTTCCTCGCCCGGGAGCTGGACCCCGCCCCAGGCGGTCGACGTCCACAGCGGCGCGCTCAGTCCGGCCTCCTGGGCCAGCAGCTTCAGGGTGTGGAGATGGCCGGGCTGGTCGTAGAGCTCGTTCTCGATCTGGATCGCGACGATCGGGCCGCCGTGCGCCCGGTCCAGTCCGCGCAACTGCCCGGCGATCTCCGTGAACCAGGCGCGCACGGGCTCCAGATAGGCCGGATCGTCGGTGCGCGGTGTGCAGGCGCGGGCGAGCAGCCAGTCGGGCAGGCCGCCGTTGCGCACCTCGGCGTGGGACCAGGGTCCGATGCGCGGGATGAAGTCCAGACCGTGGCGGGCGCACAGTTCGGCGAAGCGACGCAGGTCGCGGTCGCCGTCGAAGCGGATCCGCCCCTCGGTCTCCTCGTGGTGGATCCAGATGACGTAGGACGCGACGGCGGTCACCCCGCCGGCCTTCATCTTCAGCAGCTCCTCCTCCCACTCCCGGGCCGGGTAGCGGGAGTAGTGGAACTCGCCGGAGACCGGGAACCAGGGGCGGCCGCCACGGGTGAGCCAGCGGCTGGTGACCCCGATCGGGTCGGGTACGCCCGGCGCGTCCGCGAAGGGCAGGTGACCGGTGAGCGGGGGAGCGGAGGGCGAGGGCACGCGCAGCCGGTGCGGGGTCACCAGGTGTTCTCCGGGCCGAGGTCGGGCGTGTCGGTGAGCTGGGCGCGGATGGCGGTGGTGCCGTGCAGCTCCAGCAGGACCAGCTCGTTGGCGCCCGGCCGCAGGACCGGCGCGGGGACGTACAGCGTGTGCTGCGGGCCGCGGTTCCAGTAGCGGCCCAGATGGAAGCCGTTGACCCAGGCCTGCCCCTTCGTCCAGCCGGGCAGGGAGAGGAAGGCGTCGGCGGGCGTGTCCACCTCGAAGGTGCCGCGGTGGAAGCCGGGCACGGTGACCGGCGTCCCGTCGCCCGGGGTGAACGGCACCGCGTCCAGGTGGTCCAGCGGCAGCGCGTGGCAGTCCCAGCCGCGCAGGACGGTGCCGTTGAAGGAGACGGGCCCGAGCAGGCCCTTCGGGGCGCCGATGCGGGGACCGTAGTTGACGCCGCCCATGTTCTCGACGAGCACCTCCAGCCTGGCGCCCGGGTGCGGGATGCGCACCGGGAGCGTCTCGTCGTGGCGCTCGCGCTCCAGGACACCGACGGGTGCGCCGTCGACGAAGACCTGGGCACGGTCGCCGACACCGCCGGCGAAGTGCAGCAGGCCGTCACCGGAGGCGGGAAGGACGGTGCGGTAGAGCGCGTAGCCGGTGTGCTGCCCGAGCTCGCCCATGGTCACCGGGTCGTCGGCGCGGACGGGAGTGGCGAGCGCGGCGGCGAGGGGAAGCAGGGGGGACCGGCCGTCCAGCTCGACGTCGACCGGTGGCAGTTTGGGCCCGGGAGCCGGGGCGGGCTCGTCGGGGACTCCGGCATGGCGGGCGATGACCTCGCGGAAGGCGTGGTACTTCGGGCCCGGGTCACCGTACTCGGTGAGCGCGGCGTCGTAGTCGTACGACGTGACGGTGGGTTCGTAGGCGTGCTTGTGGTTGGCGCCGCTGGTGAAGCCGAAGTTGGTGCCGCCGTGGAACATGTAGATGTTGACGGACGCCCCGGCGGACAGCAGCCGGTCCAGATCGGCGGCGGCGTCGGCCGCGTCCCGCACGTGGTGCGGCCCGCCCCAGTGGTCGAACCAGCCGATCCAGAACTCCGCGCAGAACAGCGGGCCTTCGCTCCGGTGCTCGCGCAGCCGCCCGAGGTTCTGCTCGACGCGGCTGCCGAAGGTGCCGGCCGTCAGCACACCCGGCAGGCTTCCGGCGGCCAGGTGCTCGGGGTCGGCCTGGTCGCAGGTGAACAGCAGCTCCTCGACGCCCCGGGAGCGGAACGCGTCCGCCAGGTGCTTCAGATACGCGCTGTCGTCGCCGTAGGCCCCGTACTCGTTCTCCACTTGCACGGCGATGACCGGGCCTCCGGCCGCGGCCAGGTACGGCCGGAGCGCCGGCAGCAGCAGGTCGAGGTAGCGGTCGACGGCGCCGGTGAAACGCGGGTCGCTGGACCGCAGCCGGATGTCCGGGTCCGACGTCAGCCAGTCGGGCAGGCCGCCGCCGTCCCACTCGGCACAGATGAACGGACCGGGACGCAGCAGCACGTGAAGCCCCTCGTCCTGGGCGAGTCGGAGGAACCGGGGCAGGTCGAGGAGGCCGTCGAGCACGAGAGGCCCGTCGGGATCGGGCTGGTGGTGGTTCCACGGGAGGTACGTCTCCACCGTGTTGAGACCCATCAGCCGTGCCTTGCGCAGCCGGTCGGACCACAGGCCGGGGTGGACACGGAAGTAGTGCAGCGCACCGGAGATGATCCGGAACGGCTCGCCGTGCAGCAGGAATCCGTCGGACGTCGTCGTCAGGGCGGGCATGAGGAGGCTTCCCTTCGGGATGCGGGTGGAAGTCAGGGGGGCGTCGATGGGCGTTTCAGTGGGAGCGGGTGACGCGGATCAGCCAGAGCGTCGCGGCCAGGCACAGCGCCGAGACACCGCACAGCAGCAGGGGCACCGCGCGGACGTCCGACCACTCGATGGCCTTGCCCAGCGCCGGACCCGCCACGACACCGCCGACCATGGGGGCGGCTATGACGAGGGCACCGGCTCTGCGGGCCCGCGGGGCGGCCCGGTTCAGCCAGGGCAGCCCGGTGGGGAAGATCGGCGCGATGAACAGACCGACACCGGCGTACGCGTACGGCGCCAGCGCCGGCACGGACGCGGCCAGCAGACACACCGTCATGCCGGCGCAGGAGACGGTGATGATCACCTGGGCGGAGAAGCGCAGCGCGAGCGGCGCGACCAGGAAGCGGCCGACGGTCATCATCAGCCAGTACACGGAGGTGGCGGTGGCGGCGACACCCGCGCCGTAGCCGACGGTCTCCAGATGCGTGGGCTCCCAGCCGCCGACACCGGCCTCGATGCCCACGTGCAGGACGTAGAGCGCGACGAAGACGGCGAGCACCGAGGCGAGGCTCCGCCGGAGTACCGCCCCACCGCTCGCCTCGTCACCGGCCGGAACGGGCGCCTCGTTCCGTACGCCCCTCAGACACAGCAGCAACGGCAGGTTGACGAGGGCGAAACCGAGAAAGACGGCCGGGTAGTGCTCGGAGCCGACCACGCCGATCAGGACGGGGCTGAGGATGGCGCCGATGCCGAAGTGGGCGTGGAGGATGTTCAGCATCGCGGTCGAACGGTGGCCGAAGCCCACGGCGAACAGCTGGTTGAGCCCGTAGTCGATGCCGCCGAAACCGAGCCCGGCGAGCAGGGCCGCCGCCAGTGCGGTGGGCCAGCCGGGCGCCAGCGCGACACCCGCCGCGCCGACCGCCATCAGCAGGTAGGAGCCGCCGAGGAGGTGCCGGTTGCCGACTCGCCCGTAGAGCCGGTCGAACAGCAGCACACCGGCCACGCCACCGACGAAGTGGGCACTGAGCCCCAGCCCGGCGGCGGACGGCGAGAGCCCGAACTCCGCACGGAAGCCGGGGATCGCGGGCCCGTACAGGGCCTGCAACGCACCCATGAGCACGAAGCCCACACAGGAGGCGATCGCGGCGGACCGGCTGAAGATTGGGGTGGAGGGAGCGGGGGAGAGGGTGGTCGCGCGCTGTGCGGCGGGCTGGTCGGTCACGCGGACTCCGGGGTACGGCCGACGGTGGAGAAGGGTGATGTTACCGGTAACATCAGACCTGCCGACACCCTTTGACGGCACGAATGGGAAGCTCCGGGCGAGTTCCCCGCCGCTGTGAGCACTCCTGTAATCGCGTGGTCGAGCCGGTGCGTTGGCTGATCTAATGCGCGCGTGGAGATCCCCAGGAGCGACGAAAAGCGTCCCGCCGCCGACCCCTGGCCCGGATACTTCGCCGACCGCGGACACCCGCGGGCCCGCCGTATCGGCGCCGGCGTCGAGGGTGTCGTCTACGGGCTGGGCGCCGGCCGGGTCGCCAAGGTGTGGACCGGCAGGCCGCCGAGCGAGCTCACCCGCCAGGTCTACGCGGACGTCGCGGCACACCGCCTGCCCTTCGCCACCCCCGAGATCCTCGACGTCCAAGAGCACCGGGGCACCGTGGTGACGTACGAACGTGAGCTGCCCGGTGTGCCGATGCGGGGCGACTCCGCACATGAGGAGTACGAGCGCGAACTGCCCGCCCGGCACAAGGACACGCTGCTCGCCGTCCTGCGCGGTCTGGCCTCGGTGCCGGGCACGGACGCGATGCGCCGGCTGACCGTCCAGGGCGACGACCGGCCCCTCTGGCAGGGCCACGACCGCTTTCAGGACGCGCTCGCGGCCCTGGTCGCCCGGGCCGCGGCCCGGCACGGCGCCGCCCTCGCCGCGCGGGTGCCCGACTTCGACGCCGGGGTCGAGCGCACGCTGAACGCGCTGCGGTCGCTGCCCGACGCCCCGGTCACCGCGATCCACGGTGATCTCGTGCCGCCCAACATCCACGTCGACCCGGCCGGTCGACCCGTCGCCGTACTCGACTTCGGCTTCTACACGGCCGCGGGCGACCCGGCCTTCGAGGCGGCCGTCACCGCCGCCGTCTGCGACATGTACGGCCCGCACGCCCAGGAGCACACCGCGGAACTCACCGAGCTCTTCGCGCGGGAGCTCGGTTACGCGCCCGCGGCCCTCACCGCCTATCAAGCCGCCTACGCCCTCACCACCTACGACCTGTTCGGCCTGGACGACCGCGACGGACACTTCCGGTGGTGTGCCGGGCAGTTGCGTCGCAACCGTGTGTTCGGGCCGGCGTAACGGAAGGAAACCTTCACCGTGGCCGTCATCCACAACACCTCGCTCCATCCGACCAAGCTGGAACTGCTCACCTCCTGGCTGCCCTCCCGCCCGTGGTACCGCGGCGGCGCGGGCGAACCGAAGCCGGCCAAGGCCGGCGGGTTCCGGCTGGACGACCCGCAGGGCGAGGTCGGGATCGAGTTCATCGTCGTCACCGACGCCTCCGGCCCTGACCCGGCCACCTACCTGGTGCCGCTCACCTACCGCGGCGCCCCGCTCGCCGGGGCGGAGCACGCCCTCGTGGGCACCATGGAGCACGGCGTGCTCGGGCGGCGCTGGGCCTACGACGGCTGCCACGACCCCGTGCTGCTCGACCGGTTGGCGGCCCTGATCGAGGGGCGGGCGCAGGCACAGGACCAGAACATCAGCGATGTCCCCGACCGGGAGGTCGTCGCGTCCCACACCGGCGAAGGCCCGATCCTCACGGACTTCGTCACCACCGACGACCAGGACGGCACCCAACTGACCACCCCGCACGGTACGACCCTCCGCCTGCACCGGGTCCTGCGACCTGCCCCGGACGGCCCGCTCCCGCCCTCCCCGGGAGTGACCGGCCAGGTCACCGGTTCCTGGCAGCTCCCGGACGGCACCCGCGCCCGAGGAGTGTTCGCCGTCCTGCACGGCGGCCCCGGGGTCAACCTCTGAGTCGGGAAGACACCGCCATGGCCGTCGAAGGCCCGCAGCGCCTCGCCCTCCTCGGCGGCGGCTTCTCCACCGACGACGACGGCCTGCTGGACGACTGGGTACTGGCCCGGGCACGCGCCTCCCGCCCCAAGGTGTGTTTCGTGCCCACGGCCAGCGAGACGCGCCGGCCTACATCGAACAGTTCCGTACGGCGTTCGGGGACCGCCCCGCCTGCGAACCCTCCGTCCTGCACCTGTTCCGCCGAGAGCTGGACGACGACGCACTGCGCTCCCACCTGCTCGCCCAGGACGTCGTCTACGTGGGCGGTGGCAACACGGCCAACCTCCTCGCGGTATGGCGAACCCACGGCGTGGACCGGCTGCTGCGGGAGGCCTACGACCACGGCACGCTGCTGTGCGGCATCAGCGCCGGCGCCAACTGCTGGGCCGAGGGCTCGCACACCGACTCCTTCGGGCCGCTGACGTGTCTCCCCGACGGCCTGGGGCTGCTGCCCGGTTCCGTCTGCCCGCATTACGACAGCGAACCGGGTCGTCGGCCCTCCTACCGCGCGGCCGTGGCAGCGGGACACCTGCCGTCGGGCTGGGCGGTGGAGGACGGGGCCGGAGTGCTCTTCACGGACGGTGTGCCGACGGAATCCGTCACCCGGGCGCGGGGGGCCGGGGTGTACCGGGTGGAACCGGCCGGGGGCGGTGGCGTGAGCGAGCGTGCGCTGCCAAGCCGGTTGCTCGGGGCCTCCCGGTAGGCGAGGCGCTCCCGAACCTCCGGCCACATCCCGCTGATCCCCCGAACCTCGGAAGATCAACAGGATTGCTTCGGGCGCGATCGGGTACGCGAGCAGGACCGCGCCCGGGGCGGATCTTGTCCCGGGCGGGCCGCACGACCGCCGCTACCAGGGAATCTGCCATGGAGACACCCGCAAACGACCCCACGCCCACGCCCGCCCAGCGGGCTCTGGACGTCCTCGCCGACAACACCGAGGACGCGGCGGCTCTGGACGCGCTCGCCAACAGCGACGTGCTCATCCCCGTGCCCGACGACGCGAACGACGCCGACACCGCCAACCCCTCGGCGGTGGCACTGCCGGTGCTGGAGCAGCCGGGCGGCGAGCCGGTGGTGCCCGTGTTCACCTCCGAGGTGGAGATGGCCGGGCTGCTGCCGTTCGTCTCCCGCTACCGCCTGGTGCCGCTCGGCGCCCTGGCCGCCCAATGGCCCGCCGACGACCTGTCGCTCACCATAGACGGCAGCTCGGAGCACCGCCTGACGCTCAATTCGGAGGGAGTGCGCACCCTGCTGGCACGCCCGTAGGACCGAGCGGGCCGGAGCCCGGGCCCGGGCGGTTTACGCGCCCAGGGTCCGGGCCAGCGCGGCCCGCTGCAGCGGCAGTACCTCCGCGTGCAGGTCACGGCCCTTGGAGGTCAGGGCCACCCACACGCCGCGCCGGTCCTCCACACACACCGAACGCGTCACCAGCCCGTCCTTCTCCAGCCGGGCGATGAGCCGGGACAGCGCGCTCTGACTGAGGTGGACCCGACCGACCAGGTTCTGGACCCGGCACTGCTCGCCCTCCTCGGGCGCCGCGGTCGCGAGGATGTCCAGGACCTCGAAATCGGACGCGCCGAGACCGTGCGGATGCAGAGCCCGGTCGATCTCGCACATCGTGCGCGCGTGCGCCGACAGGATGTCCCGCCACCGTTCCTCGAGCCGCCCACCAGCCGTTTTCGACGCCATATGTGAACGGTAACACCGGCGCGGCGTTCCATGACCGTGCATGCAGTGCGCGCCCCTCGCCGGGAGCGGGACCCTACGTCGCCGGGAGCGGGGACCCCACGTCGCCGGGAGCGGGGCCCTATGTCGACTCCCGTTTGACCAGCTCCGTCGGCAGGATCACCGCCGCCGGATCCTCGCCCCCTATCTGCGCGAGCAGCACCCGCACCATCTCGGCGCTGATCCGGTCCCACGGCTGCCGGATGGTCGTGAGCTCGGGGCTGGAGGCCAGGGCGGCCGGGGAGTCGTCGAAGCCGCCCACCGCGACGTCCTGCGGCACGCGCCGCCCCGCCCGCTGGAGGGCCGCCAGCACGCCCTGCGCCATGAGGTCCGAGGCGACGAACACCGCGTCCAGGTCCGGGGCCTGCGCCAGCAACCGCTCGGCGCCCGCCTCGCCGCTGGCCCGGCCCCAGTCACCCGAGACGATGAGCCGCTCGTCGATCTCGAGGCCCGCTTCCGTCAGCACCTCCTTGTAGCCGGCGAGGCGATCGACACCGCCCGGGGTGTCCACCGGGCCGTTCACCATGCCGATACGGCGGCGGCCCAGCGACAGCAGGTGGCGCATCATGTCGCGGGCGCCGTCCCGGTCGTCCGCCGCCACGTAGCTCACCTTGGTGCCGCGCCCCATGGGCTTGCCGCACTGTACGAGGGGCACCCCCGCCTCGTGCAGTTGCTCGGCGACCGGGTCGGCGGAGTGGCTGGAGACGAGCAGCACGCCGTCGACGTGGCCGGCGGTGATGTACCGCGTGATCCGGCGCCGCTCGTCCTGCGTGCCGGCCAGCATCAGCAGCAGGGGGATGTCGTGCGCGGCCAGCGCCTGGGTGCAGCAGCGCAGCAGGACGTTGAAGTTGGGGTCCTCGAACAGCTTCTCCTGCGGTTCGGTCAGCAGGAAGCCGATCGAGTCGGAGCGGCCCGTGATCAGCGAGCGGGCGTGCCGGTTGACGACGTAACCCGTTCTGCGGATGGCCGCGTTCACCGCCTCCTGGGCGGCCGGGCTGACGTAGTGGCCGCCGTTGAGCACACGCGAGACGGTGCCGCGCGAGACCCCCGCCTCGCGCGCCACGTCGTGGATCGTGGGCGGCCTGCGCCTGCCCCCCGCAGCGTTCATGGTCATGACTTTACGGCTCCGGAGAGCAGATCCAGACTCCAGAACCGCTGGATGACCAGGAACAGCGCGACCAGCGGGAGCACCGCGAGGAACGCGCCCGTGATCACCAGCGTGTACAGCGCCGGGGTGTTGGCGCCCTGCTCCAGCAACGTGAACAGGCCGAGGGTGATCGGGAACTTCTCGTCGTCGCTGAGCATGACGTTCGGCAGCAGGAAGTTGTTCCAGATCGCCACGAACTGGAACAGGAACACCGTCACCATGCCGGGGATCATCATCGGCAGCGCGACCCGGGTGAAGATCCGCCACTCGCTTGCTCCGTCCATCCGGCCGGCCTCGACCACGTCGGCGGGTACCGCGGCGGCGGCGTAGATCCGCGCCAGGTAGACGCCGTACGGCGACAGGATCTGCGGCAGCAGGACGGACAGGTAGGAGTCCGTGAGGTCGGCCTTCGCCAGCAGCAGGTACTGCGGGATTGCCAGGATCACCGGCGGCATCAGCACACCCGCGAGCAGCACGTTGAAGATCGTCTCGCGGCCCCGGAAACGGTAGATCGCCAGCGCGTAGCCGCTGAACGCCGACACGCACGCCGACAGCAGGGCGCCGAGCCCCGCGTACAGGGCGGAGTTGCCCATCCACGACCAGTAGACGCCGTCGCGGTAGGCGCTCAGGTCCTGGAAGTTGTCGGCGAAGCCCGTGCCCGGCAGGAACGTGAACGTGGAGAACAGCTCACGGCCCGACTTGGTGGCGGCGATGACCACCCAGGCCACCGGCAGCAGGCAGTAGACCGCGCCCAGGAACAGCGTGACCGTGGGGATCAGGGCGATCCGGCGGCGCAGGGGCGGGCGGCCCTGGGCGGCACCGGGCGTGCTGTCCGCCACCGGCTCGGCCTGGGAAACGGCAAGGGAGCTCATCGGGCTGCCTCCTGCTTCTGTCGACGGTTCGCGGCTCGCAGGAAGCCGAAGGACAGCAGGAGGGTGGCGAACGCGATGATCACGGCCTGCGCCGCGGCGCCGTAGATGTCACCGTCGCCGAACGCGTCCCGGTACACCTTCATCAGCGGACTCCACGTCGTGGACACGGAGTTGGTGAGCGGCTTGAGGGTGGTCGGCTCGTTGTACACCTGGAGCGTCGCGATGATCGAGAAGAAGAAGGTCAGCACCAGCGACGGCGCCACCATCGGGATCTTGATCCGCAGGGCGATCTGCGCAGGGGTGGCGCCGTCCAGCTTCGCCGCCTCGTACACCTCCGCCGGGATCGCCTGGAGCGAGGTGTAGATGACGATCATGTTGAAGCCGGTACCGCCCCAGACCGCGATGTTCGACAGCGCCAGATACAGCGGCCCGCCGTCCAGCAGGTCCGGCTGCGGCAGCCCCAGCTTGCCGAGCACGAAGTAGAAGGGGCTGACGTCCGGCAGGTACAGGAAGCCCCACAGCAGCGCCGCCACCACACCGGGGATGGCGTACGGCAGGAAGATCGCGAGCCGGGTGAAGGGGGCCAGCCGCACCTTCTCGGAGTCCAGCATCAGCGCGAACAGCAGGGCGAGGCCGAGCATGACCGGGACGACGATGCAGCCGTAGCCCAGCACCCGCAACGCCCCATTGATCAGCTCGCTGTCCGTGAGGGCGTCGGTGTAGTTCTCCAGGCCGGCCCAGACCTCCTTGCGGGCGCCGGAGCCGAGGCCGAGGCCGGAGACCTTCACCTTGTGGAAGCTGAGCCAGAGCGCGTAGCCGATGGGCAGGGCGAAGAACAGGGTGAACAGGATCGTCGCGGGGACGAGGAAGGCGTACGGGGCCCCCTTGACCCCGTACGACTGCCGGCGTGCCGTGCTTTTCACTCCGCGACCTCGAAGCCCTGCTTCTTCATGTCGGCGACGGTCTCGTCCTGCATCTTGCCGAGTGCGGAGCCGAAGTCCGACTTGTTCTTCGCGGCGGCCCCGAAGGCGTCCTTGAAGGTGGTGTAGGCGACGTTCACGTTGGGGCCCCAGGCGGACGGCGCGGTGGTCTCCGCGATGTCGGCGGCCTTGGAGTAGAAGTCGGCCTGGTTGGAGAAGTAGGCCGGCGGCTTGAGGAAGGCGCCGCTGGTCTGGGCGGTCTTGGCGGCGGGGTAGATGCCGCTCTCCTTGGCCAGCGCGTTCAGGGCGTCTCTGTCGGTGTTCAGCCAGGAGGCGAACTTGGCGGCGGCCTGCTGGTGCTTGGAGTCCGTGGTGACGGCCGTGGAGGAGCCGCCCCAGCTGCCGGTGCGGTTCTCGCTCGCGGACCACTGGGGGAGCGGGGCCATGGCCCACTTGCCCTTGGTCTCGGGCGCGGCGGTGGTCAGTGTGCCGGGTGCCCACACGGCGCTGACCCAGGCGATCTGCTTGCCGGTGTTGAGCGCCTTGTTCCAGGCCGGGGTGTACATCGGCTGGTTGTCGATGGCGCCTTCCTTGACCAGGCCGCCCCAGAACTTCGCGACCTTCTGCGTCGCAGCGTCGTCGATGGAGACCTTCCACTGGTCACCGGACGTCGTCCACCACTTGGCGCCCGCCTGCTGGGCGAGGCCCGCGAAGAGGCCGGAGTCGTTGGCCGAGAAGGTGGTGAGGTCCTTGTCGGGGGCGGCCTTCTTCAGCTTGCGCGCGGTCTCCGCGAACTCGTCCCAGGTCGTCGGCACCGTCAGGCCGTACTGCTTGAACAGGTCCTCGCGGTAATAGAACATCATCGGCCCGATGTCCTGCGGGACCGCGTAGACCGCGTCGGTGCCCAGCGTCGTCTGCTGCCAGACGCCGTCGGCGAAACTGTCCTTCGCCTCGCCCACGTTCCCCGATATGTCCGCCAGGGCGTCGTTGCTGACCAGCGTGGGCAGCGCCTGGTACTCCGCCTGCACCAGGTCGGGCGCCTTGCCCGCCTTGTGCGCGGTGAGGATCTTGGTGACGAGGGTGTCGCCGGACGCCTGCTTCTTCACCGTGACGGTGATCTGGTCCTTCTTACCCGGCCCCTTGTTCCACAGGTCCACGACCTTGTCCATGCCGGGCGTCCAGGTCCAGTACGTCAGCGAGACCGGTCCCGACTCGGTCTCGCTGTCCCCGGACTCCGAGCCGCAGGCGGCGAGGGCGGTGGCGCCGAGCGCTACGGCGACGGCGGATGTCACGAGGCGGCGGCGCTTCGTGTACGGCATGGATCTCTCCCCTGACCTGGGGTCCTCGCCTGCTGCGAGAACCTGCCATGCTTCTGTGAGCGTTCACAGTAGAGAAACATCCCGGACACTTGTCAATGGTTGTTGCTGTGCGGTTATGTTGGGCTCCGCACTGCGCCATCGTGTGTGCACGTTCCCATTTGATCGACCGACCGGGAGACCATCCATGCCGGAGACCACCCCCAGGGGCCTCACCAGGCTCGCCTTCGGTGGGGACTACAACCCCGAGCAGTGGCCGGAGAGCGTCTGGCAGGAGGACGTCCGGCTGATGCGCGAGGCCGGCGTCACCATGGTGAGCGTCGGGATCTTCTCCTGGGCGCTGCTGGAGCCCTCACCCGGCACGTACGAGTTCGGCTGGCTCGACCGGCTCCTGGACCTGCTGCACGAGAACGGCGTCCGCGTCGACCTCGGCACCCCCACCGTCGTACCGCCCGCCTGGTTCTACCGGGCCCATCCCGAGGCCCTGCCCGTGACCGCCGAGGGCGTGCGCTACGAGTTCGGCTCCCGCGCCGCGATCTGCCACAGCAACGCGGACTACCGCGCGGCCGCCGCCGCCATCACCACGAAGCTCGCCGAGCGCTACGGCGACCATCCCGCCCTGGCGATGTGGCACGTGCACAACGAGTACGGCGTCCCCGTCTCGGCGTGCTACTGCGACTCGTGCGCCGCACACTTCCGCCGCTGGCTGGCGACGACGTACGGCACGGTCGACGCGGTCAACGAGGCCTGGGGCACGGCCTTCTGGGGCCAGCGCTACGCGGACCTCGACCAGATCAACCCGCCCCGGCTCACCCCGGCGGCCGTCAACCCGGGCCAGGCGCTGGACTACAAGCGGTTCGCCGACGCCACCATGCGCGAGAACTTCGTGAGGGAACGGGACATCCTGCACCGCCTGTCTCCCGGCGTCCCGGTCACCACCAACTTCATGACCGCGCTGAGCCAGTGCGACTCCGTCGACTACTGGGCCTGGGGCCGTGAGGTCGACATCGTCACCAACGACCACTACCTGATCACCGACGGCCGCCGCACCCACGTCAACCTGGCGATGGCCGCCGACCTCACCCGCTCCGTCGCGGGCGGCGCCCCCTGGCTGCTGCTGGAACACTCCACCTCGGGCGTCAACTGGCAGCCCCGCAACCCCGCCAAGGCCCCCGGCCAGATGGCCCGCAACTCCCTCACGCACGTGGCGCGCGGCTCCGAGGGCGCCATGTTCTTCCAGTGGCGCCAGTCCCGGCGCGGCGCCGAGAAGTTCCACTCGGCGATGGTCCCGCACGGCGGCACCGACACCCGTGTGTGGCGCGAGGTCGTCGAACTGGGCGCGTCCGTCGCGGCGTTGAGCGAGATCCGCGGCACCCGCACCGAGGCCGACGTGGCCGTGCTGTGGGACTGGCACTCCTGGTGGGCGCAGAACCTCGACTGGCGCCCCAGCGTCGACCACGACGCCCGCGAGCGCGCCGACTCCTTCTACGAGGCCCTCTACGACCGCCACCTCACCGTCGACTTCGCCCACCCGGAAGCCGGCTTGTCGAGGTATCCCCTTGTCGTCGTACCGGCCCTGTACCTGATGACGGAAGCGGCCGGGCGCAATCTGAAGGCCTACGTCGAGAACGGCGGCACGCTGGTCGTCTCTTACTTCTCCGGCATCGTCGACGAGCACGACGCCGTCCACGAGGGCGCCTACCCGGGCCCGCTGCGTAACGTCCTCGGCCTCACCGTCGAGGAGTTCTCCCCGCTGCTGCCCGGTGAACGGGTGAGCGTCACCGGCCCCGACGGATCCGAGCTGGGCGCCGACGTGTGGACGGAGTTCGTCGTGCCGCGCGGCGCCGAGACCGTCCTGACGTACGCCGACGGGCTGACCGCCGGGCGGCCCGCCGTCACCCGGCACCGCCTCGGCGAGGGCACCGCCTGGTACGTCTCCACCCGGCTCGGCGCCGACGGCCTCGACGCGCTGCTCGGCTGGGCGGTCGAGGACGCCCGGCTCGCCCCGCGCGCCGACCTGCCCCGGGACGTCGAAGTGGTGCGCCGCACCGGCGAGTCGGGCACCTACCTGTTCGCCGTCAACCACACCGCCTCGGACGCCAAGGTGCCGCTGGAGGCCGACGGCACCGAACTGCTGACCGGTGAACGCGCCGCGGGCCGCCTGGCGGTCCCGGCCGGAGCCGTCCGGATCGTCCGGCTCGACGGCTGAACCGACTCCCCTCCGCCCGTGCGAGCCGCAGGAGCCGCGGGCGGAGGGGCCCCCTCGCCTCACCTCCGGGCGAGGGGCACCCCCAACCCCCACGTCGAAGGGACGACGGACGACGATGTTCCATCCCAGACGCACGCTCAGAACCCTGCTGCTCCCGCTCGCGGCGGGGCTCGCCCTCACCGCCCTGCCCGCCACCTCCGCCCACGCCGCGAGCACGCTGACCAACGGCGGCTTCGAGTCCGACGGCGCGGGCGCGGCCACACCGGGCGGCTGGTCCGAGTACGGCGACACCGGCGCCTCGTTCACCGAGTCCGGCGGTCACGGCGGCAGCTACCGCCTCAGCCACTGGGCCTCCACCGCCCACAAGGTGGAGACGTACCAGTACCTGTCCGGACTCACCAACGGCAATTACAAGCTCACCGCCTGGGTGCGCTCCGGCGGCGGGCAGAAGTCCGCGTACATAGCGCTGAAGAACTGCGGCGGCGCCGAGCAGCGCACCGATCTGCCGGTCTCGGCCGGCGGGTGGATCCGGATCGTCGTGCCGGTCAATGTGACCAGCAACCAGTGCACGATCAGCGTCAACAGTGACGCGAACGCCGGCAACTGGATCAATGTCGACGACCTGACCTTCACGTCGGGCACGTCCGGTACATCGATCAAGGGTGCCGACATCTCTTCCCTGCCCAAGAGCGAGGCCAAGGGCGGCATCTACCGGAACGGCTCCGGCACGTCCGGCGACGCCCTCGCGATCCTCAAGTCGTCCGGCATGAACTACGCGCGCCTCAAGGTCTGGGTGAACCCGGCCGACGGCTACAACAACAAGGCGCATGTCCTGGCCCTGGCCAAGCGCGTCAAGGCCCAGGGCATGAAGCTGCTGGTCGACTTCCACTACTCGGACTTCTGGGCCGACCCGGGCCGCCAGGACAAGCCCGCGGCCTGGGCCGGACACTCGTACGGTCAGCTCAGGACCGACGTGTACAACCACACCTACGACGTGTTGAACGCCTTGAAGGCGCAGGGCACCACCGCCGACATGGTCCAGGTCGGCAACGAGATCAACGGCGGCATGCTGTGGAACGAGGGATCGACCTCCAACTGGTCACAGCTGGCCGGTCTGCTCAACTCCGGCTACGACGCGGTCAAGGCGGTCAACTCGAACACCACCGTCGCCCTGCACCTCGCCAAGGGCGGTGACCTGGCCGGAACCCGCTGGTGGTTCGACAGCGCGCGCTCCAACGGCGTCAAGTTCGACGCGATCGGCCTGTCGTACTACGGCTACTGGCACGGCACGCTGGCCGACTTCCAGACGACCCTCGACGACGCGGCCGCCCGCTACGGCAAGCCGGTCTTCGTCGCCGAGACCGCCTACCCGTTCCGCCTCGACAGCGAGGACTCCCACGAGAACATCATCGACACCAGTGCCGAACTGGTCTCCGGCTATCCGGCGAGCGTGGCCGGCCAGACCCGGTGGATGAACGACGTGGCGAGCATCGTGGAGGCCGTCCCGAACGGCCGTGGCCTGGGCATCTTCTACTGGGAGGCGACCTGGACCGCGGTGAACGGCAACGGCTGGGACCCGACCGACCCGGCATCCGGCAACGCCTGGGAGAACCAGGCGCTGTTCGGCTACGACGACCGGGCACTCTCGTCGATGTCCTGGTTCCGCCACCGCTGACCACGCGGGGAAGGGGGGCTCGGCCGCACGCACGCGGCCGGGCCCTCGTTCATATCCGAACTCGCCTCTGAGCTACGGCAGTTCGGTATCGGTCAACGATGGCGAGTCCCGGACGAGGCGGCTTCGACTGCGCGACAGTGGGAAGACGCGGTAAGAGGACGAGAGCCGCGAGGCAGGGGCACGACATGCTGAGGACTCCCACGGACGAGACGCGCCTGCGCATCCTGGCCTGGCTGAAGGAACCCGGCCCGGCCGCGGACGGCGTCACCGCGGACGCCGTCGCCGAGAGGTTCTCGATGCCCCACCCGGTCGCCGTCACCCACCTCCGGCTGCTCCAGGCCACCGGCATGCTGCGCACCAGCCGGTCCGAGGGCCGCGTCCACTACCACCGCGACGACATGCGTATCGCCGAGGTCGCCCGGATGTTTGAAAAGGGCTGGTAGGCCACCCGTTACGACCCCGGCCCCCCCCGGTACAGCGGAATCTCCCCCAACGCTGAAGGACACACGCGCGATGGACCGTCCCACGGCACTCGTCCCACGCCACTACGTCGCGGTGGGCCACGGCCCCGAGGACGTGGTCGCCGACCCGCGCGGCCGGGTGCTGACCGGCCTGGCGGACGGCCGCATCCTGCGCCTGGACGGCCTGGGGGACCCGGTGACGGCCCGTACCGAGGTGATCGCCGAGACCGGCGGCAGGCCGCTCGGGCTCGAACTCCTCCCGGACGGCGACCTGCTGGTGTGCGACGCCGAACGCGGACTGCTGCGCGTCGGCACCGGCGACGGCACGGTCCGCATCCTCGCCGACGCGGTGGCGGGGGAGCGGCTCCGGTTCGCCAGCAACGTCGTGTCCCTCTCCGACGGCAGCGTGTACTTCACCGTCTCCAGCCGCCGCCACCCCCTGGAGCACTGGATCGGCGACATCGTCGAACACACCGGGACGGGACGGCTGCTGCGCCTCGCGCCCGGCGCGGACACTCCCGAGGTGGTGCTGGACGGCCTCCGGTTCGCCAACGGGCTCGCCGCCGGGGCCGACGAGTCGTTCCTCGTCGTCGCCGAGACCGGCGCCCGCCGGCTCACCCGCTACCGGCTCACCGGGCCCGAGGCCGGCCGGAGCGAGCCCTTCGCCGAGAACCTCCCGGGCATGCCCGACAACCTCTGGCGCGGCACCCCGGACGGACCGATCTGGGTCGCGCTGGCCGGCCCCCGTGTCCCCGCTCTCGACCTGCTCCACCGCGGCCCGCCCGCGGTCCGCCGCGCCGCCGCCCGCGTGGCCGTGCGCGCCCCCTTCCGCCCCACCGGCGCCATCGCCGTCCTGGCCTTCGACGACGAGGGCCGCGTCGTCCACCACCTCGCCCGCCGCCACTCCGGCTACCGGATGGTCACCAGCGTGTGCGAAGCGGGCGGACACCTCGTGCTGGGCAGCCTCTGGGAGCCGGGCGTGGCGGTCTGCGAGCCGCCCGGCCCGAAGTGACGCCGGTTCGCCGCCGGGGTTAACCTGAACCCCGGCCGCGACACCCTCGCGGCGCGGCGGTGGGGCCCGCCGTACCCGAACCGCGGCACGGACGCCGCCAACGGTCCCTACTTGCGACGGCACGCGCCCGCACGACCCCGGGCCCCGGCGAGTAGGAGACGTACGACCATGACGGCCCCCGAGGCGGAAAGCCTCCGCATCCAGCCCTCCGCCCCGCGCCCGCCCGCCTGGCGCGCACAGGCGCCGGTCGTCGCGGTGGTGGCGCTCGGCGGGGGAGCGGGGGCCGCCGCCCGGTACGCGGCGTCCCTGTGGTGGCCCTCGCCCACGGGAGGTTTTCCCTGGACGACCTTCTGGGTCAACGTCGTCGGCTGCGCCGTGATCGGCGTGTTCATGGTGGTCATCACCGAGTTCCGGCCCGCCCACCGTCTGGTCCGCCCCTTCTTCGGCACCGGCGTCCTCGGGGGTTTCACGACCTTCTCGACCTACGCCGTCGACATCCAGAAGCTGGCCGACGGCGGCCACCTCCGCACCGCCCTGGCCTACCTCGCCACGACCCCGCTGGCGTCGCTCACGGCGGTGTGGCTCGCGGCCTGGTCGACCCGCCGCGCCCTGAAACGGAGGCAGCCATGACACGGTTGACCGGCAGGGCCCTGCGCCTGACCGTCTTCGTCGGCGAGAACGACACCTGGCACCACAAACCGCTCTACTCGGAGATCGTCCACCGGGCCCACGCGGCGGGCCTCGCGGGCGCCAGCGTCTTCCGGGGTGTCGAGGGTTTCGGCGCCTCCTCGCTGATCCACACCTCGCGGCTGCTGTCCCTGAGCGAGGACCTGCCCGTCGCCGTCGTGATCGTCGACACCGAGCCACGCGTGCGGGCCTTCCTGCCCCAGCTCGACGAACTCGTCACCGAGGGCCTGGTCACCCTCGACGACTGTGAGGTCATCCGGTACACCTCCCGCGAGGACATTCCGGGCGAAACGGACGTGAAGGGTAAGAGGTCGTTGTGAACTGGCTGCTGGTCGTCGGGGGCGCGATGGTCGGCGCGCCGCTGCGCTACCTCACCGACCGCGCGGTGCAGTCCCGGCACGACTCCGTCTTCCCCTGGGGCACCTTCGCGGTGAACGTCGCCGGCTGCCTGATCCTCGGCCTGCTCACCGGCGTCGCCGGACACGTGCAGCTGCTGCTCGGGACGGGTTTGTGCGGAGCCCTGACGACGTACTCGACGTTCTCCTACGAGACGCTGCGCCTGGTGGAGACGGGGGCCCGCGGCTACGCCGTCCTCAATGTGACGGCGAGCCTGGCGGCCGGTCTCGGAGCGGCGTTCGCAGGGGTGGCGCTCGCGCGTCTGTGAGATCGGTTCTCGCCCGCGTGTAGTAGGACGGTCCTCGCCATGCCCGTCCTATCCCGCACAGAACTGGATCCCATGAGCGTCATCAGCGTCGGTCAGGCCCTCGTCCTCGGAGCCGTCGAGGGGGTCACCGAGTTCCTGCCCGTCTCCTCCACCGGCCATCTGAAGATCGTCGAAGGGCTCATGGGCATCCCCGTCGACGACGATGCCGTGATCGGGTTCTCGGCCGTCATCCAGGTCGGTGCGATCGCCGCGGTGCTCGTCTACTTCTTCAAGGACATCGTGCGGATCGTCTCCGCGTGGGGGAGGGGCCTGCGCGACCGCGAGGAGCGCTACCACCACGACTACAAGTTCGCCTGGTGGGTCATCTGTGCGACGGTCCCGATCGTCGCCGTCGGACTCGCCGCCAAGCCGCTCATCGAGGGCCCGCTGGCCTCGCTGTGGGTGGTGGCCGGCTCGCTGATCGCCGGCAGCGGGGTGATGTGGGCGGCGGACCAGATGGGCCGGCACAAGCGCGGCGAGGACGACACCTCGTTCAAGGACGCCATGCTGGTCGGCAGCTCCCAGATCCTCGCCCTGCTCTTCCCCGGCTTCTCCCGCTCCGGCGCCACCATGTCCACGGCGCTGATCCTTGACCTGGACCGCGTCGCCGCCACCCGGCTCTCCTTCTTCCTCGGCATCCCCGCCCTGACCGGCGCCGGCCTCTACGAACTCAAGGACGCCCTGGGCGCCGGCGTGGGGGCGGCCCCGCTCGCCGTCGGCACGATCGTGTCCTTCGTGGTGGCCTACGGCTCCATCGCCTGGCTGCTGAGGTTCGTAGCCAAGCACTCCTTCAACGCCTTCGTGATCTACCGGATCGTCGTGGGAGTCCTGCTGTTCGGCCTGCTCGGAGTTGGTGTGCTGCACAGCTGACCGGTCGAGAGGAGCCAGGGGCCGAGAACGTGAACGCCGGCTTCCGGCCCCCTGAACCTTTCCTTTCGGGCCCTTGACAGGTGCCTCGCCCGCCCCGGAGGATCACCCCGTGAACCTGTCAGACAGCCGGACAGCCGGACAGCCCGTACGTCGCATCAGTGCCATGGAAGCGGTGCTGGCGCACCTGCGCGACGCCATCGAGCGCGGTGACTACGCGATCGGCGACAAGCTTCCCTCCGAGGCGGAGCTGTGCCGCACCCTGGAGGTCTCCCGGCCCGTGCTGCGCGAGGCGCTCAGGGCGCTGCAGACCATGGGCCTGACCGTCTCCCGGACCGGCAAGGGCACCTTCGTCGTCGCCAGCACCGTCGAGGACCCCACCTTCGGCGACTACTCGGCCAGCGACCTGCTGGAGGTGCGCCGCCACGTCGAGATCCCGGTCGCCGGGTACGCGGCCCGGCGCCGCACCCCGGAGAACCTCGACCACCTGGCCCACCTCCTGGACCGGATGGAACGCGAGACGGACACCACGGCGTGGGTCGCGATGGACACGCTGTTCCACCTCGCCGTGGCCGAGGCCGCCCAGAACCCGGTCTTCCGCCGGGTCATCGAGGAGATCCGCGACGCGCTGGCCCGCCAGTCCGCCTTCCTCAACGAGCTGGGCGGCCGCCGCGAGCAGTCCAACCGCGAGCACCGGGCGATCGTCGAGGCGCTGACCGACGGTTCCGAGAACGACGCGGTGGAGGCCATGGCCCACCACCTCGACCGGGTCGAGACGACCCTCACCGACATCGTGCGTTCCCCGCGCACGGACACCCCCACGGAAGGCGGACCCGAGGCGTGAGCGAGCAGTCCCTGCACGAAGGCGTGCAGAAACGTTCCGGCCATGTCGATGCCGGAGACGCCGGCTACAGCAAGTCCCTGAAGTCGCGGCACGTCAACATGATCGCCATCGGCGGCGCCATCGGCACCGGCCTCTTCCTCGGCGCCGGCGGCCGCCTCGCCGACGCGGGCCCCTCCCTCTTCCTCGCCTACGCGGTCTGCGGCCTCTTCGCCTTCCTCGTCGTCCGCGCCCTCGGCGAACTCGTGCTCTACCGGCCCTCCTCCGGCGCGTTCGTGTCGTACGCCCGCGAGTTCATGGGGGAGAAGGGCGCCTACACCGCGGGCTGGATGTACTTCCTCAACTGGGCGACGACCGGCATCGCCGACATCACCGCCGTCGCGACCTACACCCACTACTGGGGCATGTTCTCCGACATCCCGCAGTGGGTGATCGCGCTCATCGCGCTGGCGGTCGTGCTCACCGTGAACCTGATCTCGGTGAAGATCTTCGGCGAGCTGGAGTTCTGGTTCGCGATCATCAAGGTCGGCGCGCTCGTCGTCTTCATGTGCATAGGCATCTTCCTGCTGGTCACCCAGCACCCCGTCGACGGCCACAGCCCCGGCCCGTCCCTCATCAGCGACAGCGGCGGCGTCTTCCCGCACGGCCTGCTGCCCATGCTGCTGATCATCCAGGGCGTCGTCTTCGCCTACGCCTCCGTCGAGCTGGTCGGCGTAGCGGCAGGCGAGACCGAGAACCCCGAGAAGATCATGCCGAAGGCGATCAACTCGATCATGTGGCGCGTGGGTGTGTTCTACGTCGGCTCGGTCGTCCTGCTGTCGATGCTGCTGCCGTGGAACAAGTACACCGCCGGCGAGAGCCCCTTCGTGACCGTGCTGTCCAACATCGGGATCCCGGCGGCCGGTGACGTGATGAACCTCGTCGTCCTCACCGCCGCGATGTCCTCCCTCAACTCCGGTCTGTACTCCACCGGCCGCATCCTGCGCTCCATGGCCATGGCCGGATCCGCGCCCCGGTTCACCTCCGTGATGAGCCGCAGCCAGGTCCCCTACGGCGGCATCCTGCTCACCAGCGGCATCTGCGTCCTGGGTGTCGGCCTCAACTTCGTCGTGCCCGCCGAGGCGTTCGAGATCGTGCTGAACTTCGCCGCGATCGGTATCCTCGCCACCTGGGGCATGATCATGATCTGTCACCTCCTCTTCTGGCAGAAGACCCAGAAGGGCGAGCTGACCCGCCCGGGCTACCGGCTGCCGGGCTCCCCCTGGACCGAGATCGTGACGCTGGCGTTCCTCGCCTCCGTCCTGGTCCTCATGTACGCCGACGGCGGCGCGGGACGCACCACAGTGCTGTGCCTGCCGCTGATCGTCGGGGCACTGGTCGCCGGATGGTTCGCCGTCCGCGGCCGTGTCGCGCGCAAGTCCACGACCGGAGCCGACGCGTGACAGACGCGCCGCTCCACGAGAAGCAGGCAGTGATGTACAGCAGTTCCCTCGCGGACGCACCCCTGGTCCGTGAACCCGTCCACGCCCCCGTCGCCCACCTCATACGCGGCGGAATAGTCGAAGGCATCCACTACGGCTCCGTCGTCGTCCTCGGCGCCGACGGAGAGGTCCGGCTCCAGATCGGAGACATCGAGGCCGCCTTCTACCCCCGCTCCGCGCTCAAGCCCGTCCAGGCCGTGGCCATGGCACGGGCCGGGCTCCCGCTCGACGGCGAGCTGCTGTCACTGACCGCGGCGAGCCACTCCGGCGAGGAACGCCACCTCGCCGGTGCCCGGCGCATCCTCGACCTCGCCGGGCTCACCGAGGACCACCTGCGCAACGTCCCCGACCTGCCGTTCGACCCGGTCGTCCGGGACGCCTGGGTGCGCGAGGGCCGGCTGCCCTCCCGGCTCGCGCAGAACTGTTCCGGCAAGCACGCGGCCATGCTCTACACCTGCATGCTCAACGGCTGGCCGCTGGAGGACTACCTCGACCCCGGCCACCCGCTCCAGCAGGCCATCGCCGAGATCCTCGAGGACCTCACCGGGCAGCGCATCGCCGGGGTGACCGTCGACGGCTGCGGCGCGCCCCTGTTCTCCATCTCCCTGCACGGCCTCGCCCGGGCCACGGCGCGGATCGCCACGGCAGCGCCGGGGACGCCCGAGGCCCGCGTCGCCGACGCGATGCGCGAGCACGCCGAGATGGCCTCCGGCTCCGGCCGGGACGTCGCCGCGATGATGCGGGCCGTGCCGGGGCTGTTGTCCAAGGACGGCTTCGAGGGGGTGCAGGTGGCTGCGCTGGCCGATGGGCGGGCCGTCGCTGTGAAGATCGCGGATGGTGCGAACCGGGCCCGTGTGCCGGTGACCGCCGCGGCGTTGGCCCGGGCGGGTGTCGACCCGGAACTGCTCACCGAGTTCCAGGGCGAGCCGCTGCTGGGCGGTGGCCGGGAGGTCGGGCGGGTGCGGCCCGTTCGTTCGCTCGAGCCGCTTGCCGGTGCTGCCCGCGCCTGACGATGTGCCGGGTTCTCCCGGCCGGCGGCTGCGGGTCCCCTGTGGCTGATCGCGCCCGCGCGGCGGTAGCCGCACATCAAATACAGCCCCGCGCCCCTGAAGGGGCGCACACCCACCCTCACTTCCCCCAGAAAGAGGCCCCTCACCGTCATGACCGCCGCCACCCGTTCCGAACACGACCTGCTCGGTGACCGTGACGTTCCCGCCGAGGCCTACTGGGGTGTGCACACTCTGCGGGCCACGGAGAACTTCCCCATCTCGGGTATGCCGATCTCCGCCTACCCGCACCTGATCGACGCCCTGGCCGCGGTGAAGGAGGCCGCGGCCCTCGCCAACGAGGAACTCGGGCTGCTGGACCCGAAGAAGGCAGCCGCCATCGTCGCCGCCTGCCGGGAGATCCGCGACGGCGAGCTGCACGACCAGTTCGTGGTCGACGTCGTCCAGGGCGGCGCGGGCACGTCCACCAACATGAACGCCAACGAGGTCGTGGCGAACCGGGCGCTGGAACTGCTGGGTCACGCCAAGGGCGAGTACCGGTACCTGCACCCGAACGAGGACGTCAACCTCGGCCAGTCCACCAACGACGTCTACCCGACCGCCGTCAAGATCGCGACGGTGTTCGCGGTGCGCGGGTTGCTCGAGGCGATGTCCGTCCTCCAGGACGCCTTCGCCCGCAAGGCCGTCGAGTTCCACGACGTGCTCAAGATGGGCCGTACACAGTTGCAGGACGCGGTCCCCATGACGCTGGGGCAAGAGTTCTCCGCCTACGCCGTCATGATTGACGAGGACCGGTCCCGTCTTGCCGAGGCCGTCCAGCTGATCCATGAGATCAACCTCGGCGCCACGGCGATCGGCACCGGCCTCAACGCCCCCGCCGGATACGCCGAGTCGGCCCGCCGCCACCTCGCGGCCATCACCGGCCTGCCCCTGGTGACGGCGGCCAACCTCGTCGAGGCCACCCAGGACTGCGGCGCCTTCGTCCAGATGTCCGGTGTGCTCAAGCGCATCGCGGTCAAGCTCTCCAAGAGCTGCAACGACCTGCGGCTGCTGTCCTCCGGCCCGCGCGCCGGGCTCGGCGAGATCAACCTGCCGCCGGTGCAGGCCGGTTCGTCCATCATGCCCGGCAAGGTCAACCCGGTGATCCCCGAGGTCGTCAACCAGGTCGCCTTCGAGGTGATCGGCAACGACGTCACCATCACGATGGCCGCGGAGGCCGGGCAGCTCCAGCTCAACGCCTTCGAGCCGATCATCCTGCACTCCCTGTCGGAGAGCATCACCCACCTTCGCGCGGCCTGCCTCACCCTCGCCGAACGCTGCGTGGCCGGCATCACCGCCAACACCGAGGCGCTGCGCGCGACCGTCGAGAACTCCATCGGTCTCGTCACCGCCCTCAACCCGCACATCGGCTACACGGCCGCCACCGACATCGCCAAGGAGGCCCTCGCCACCGGCCGGGGCGTGGCCGAACTCGTGCTGGAGAAGGGCCTGCTGCCCGCCGAGACGCTCGCCGGGCTGTTGCGCCCGGAGGTCCTGGCGGGCAGCGGCCCGGCTCCGGTGGCCTGACCCACGCGAGCGGACCGGGACCGGCACGGAGGGACAATCGAGATCATGACGTCGTCAACCACCTTCCAGCCGGTCCTGGAGCGCATCGCCGAGGAGATCGAACGGACCCCGGGCCGTGGCCGGCCCGCCGACTACATCCCGGCGCTCGCCGCCTGCGACCCGCGCAGCTTCGGCATGGCCGTCGCCGAGCCGGACGGCACGGTGTACGGCGTGGGGGAGTGGCGGCGGCCGTTCTCGGCCCAGTCCATCACCAAGGTGTTCACCCTCGCCCTCGTCCTGGCCCGCGAGGGCGACGCCCTGTGGGAACACGTGGGCCGCGAGCCCTCCGGCAACCCCTTCAACTCCCTGGTCCAGCTGGAGTACGAGAACGGCATCCCGCGCAACCCGTTCATCAACGCGGGCGCCCTCGTCGTCACCGACCGGCTGCACACCCGTACCGGCGACGCGTCGGGCGAACTGCTGTCGTTCCTGCGGGCGGAGAGCGGCAACCAGGACCTCACCTTCGACAAGGAGGTCGCGGCCTCCGAATCCGCGCACGGCGACCGCAACGCCGCGCTCGGGCACTTCATGGCGTCCTACGGCAACATCGACAACCCCGTGCCGGTCCTGCTCGACCAGTACTTCAGGCAGTGCTCGATCGCGGCGTCCTGCGCCGACCTCGCCCTCGCCACCGCCTTCCTCGCCCGGCACGGCATCCGCGCCGACGGCACCCGCCTGCTCACCCTCAGCCAGGCCAAGCAGATCAACGCGATCATGCTGACCTGCGGCACGTACGACGCGGCGGGCGACTTCGCCTACCGCGTGGGCCTGCCGGGCAAGAGCGGCGTGGGCGGCGGCATCATCGCGGTCGTCCCGGGCCGCTGCACGCTGTGCGTGTGGAGCCCGGGCCTGGACGAACGGGGCAACTCGGTGGCGGGCGTGGCGGCCCTGGACAGATTCACGACGCTGACCGGACTGTCGGTGTTCTGACAGAACCTCCTGGCCCTCACCTGATCACCGGCCGGTCACACTCCCGCTCCCCGCCGGAGGGCTCCACGTCGCCGTGAAGCCACCCCGCGTTGACACGCTGCCGGAGTGTTGGCCATGGCTTTCCCCGTCGATCTCCGCCGCTGCCAGATACTCGGTCTGGCCGGTACCGCCTTCCTCGCGGCAGGCGGTGAGACGTCCGGAGCCCTGCCCGTACGGGACCTCCTCCACCCGGCCTCCGCGCGCGCCGCCCTCGGCCTGGTGGGGGTGTACTTCGGACTCGTCCTGCTGATCGCGGCCTGGGTGCTGCTGGGCCGGCTGGTCCGAGGACCGAGACCGCCCGCGCCCCGCGCCCTGCTGCCCGTCCTCGCCGTCTGGGCCGCCCCGCTGCTGCTCGCGCCGCCGCTGTTCAGCCGGGACGTGTACAGCTACCTCGCCCAGGGGGCGATGGTCGACGCGCACATGGACGTGTACGCGCACGGGCCGTCCCGCCTCGGCGGCCCGCTCGCCGACGAGGTCGCCCCGCTCTGGCGGCACACCGGCGCCCCGTACGGCCCGGTGTTCCTCGCCGTCGCGGCGGCCCTGTCGGCGCTGACACGCGATGAGGTGCCGGCCGGACTGTTCGGGATGCGGCTCGTCGCGCTCGCCGGAGTGGCCCTGATGGCGGCCGCGCTGCCCCGCCTCGCCCGCCACAGCGGCGCCGACCCGGCCGCCGCGCTGTGGCTGGGCGTCCTCAACCCGCTCGTCCTGCTGCACCTGGTCGCGGGCGCCCACAACGACGCCGTCATGCTGGGCCTCCTCGGGATAGGCCTGGTGGCGGCGCTCGGCCGGTGGCCGTACCTCGGCGCCGTCCTCGTCACGCTCGCCGCGCTCGTCAAGGCGCCCGCCGTGCTCGGGCTGGCCGCGGTCGTCGTCCTCCAGGTCCGCGCGGGCCGCGGTACGGCGAAGGCCCTCGTGACGACCGCCGTCGCGGCCGCGGGGACGACCGTCGTGGCCACGGCCGCGGCGGGCACCGGATACGGCTGGATCGGCGCCCTGAACACCCCCGTCTCGCCCCAGAACTGGGCCCTGACCACCCTGCTGGGCCGCGCCACCCGGGCCCTGCTGGAACATCTCGGCAGCGATCTGGCGCCCCTGGCGATCCCCGCCTGGCACGCGCTGGGCGTCGTGGCGGCCGGGGCCGCGATCGTCGTGATCTGGCTCCGGCTGCGCCCGCGACCGGTGTACGCGCTGGGCCTGAGCCTGGCGGCTGTGGCCGCGCTCGGCCCGGCGATCCGCCCCTGGTACGCCCTGTGGGGCCTGTTCCTCATCGCCGCCGCCGCGCCCAGCACCTCCGTACGCCACCGCATGGCGGCCGTGACCGGCGTGCTCGCGCTCTGCGTGCTGCCCAGCGGCGGCCCGGCCGACACCGGGCAACTCGTGCTGGCCGTCTCCGGCGGCGCACTCGCGGTCGTCGTGCTGTGGCAGGCCCACCAGGCCCAGCTGGCCCCGGCGCTGGGACGTGCGGCATGACCCCGGCCCCGCCGCGCACCGACCGCGGACGACTGCTGCTCGTGCTCGCCCTCGCCACGCTGGTGACGGTCTTCACCGCGACCGTGCCCCTGCTGCGCGACTGGTTCGACCTGCGCGTCTACTACGGAAGCATCGACAGCTGGGTCCACCACGGCGGCCGGATCTACGACTACCGGGTCCCCGGCACGACGTACGGCTTCACCTACCCGCCGTTCGCCGCCGTCGTCATGCTGCCGATGGCCCTGCTGGACCTCCACACCGCGATCGCCGCCGCCCTGCTGCTCAACCTGGCGGCCCTGGTGCTGGTCCTGCGGCTGCTCGCCGGGCCCGCCTGGCGGCGCCACGGCTGGTACGGCTGGGCCCTGACCGCCTGCGCCCTCGCGCTGTTCGAACCGCTCCGCGACACCCTCAGCTTCGGTCAGGTGAACCTGCTGCTGCTGGCGCTCGTCCTCACCGACGCGGCGCTGATCGCCACCGGACGCACACGCTGGGCGGGCGTCGGCATCGGACTCGCGGCCGCGATCAAGCTGACGCCGGCGTTGTTCATCGGACTGCTGCTGGTGGCCAGGCGGTGGCGCGCGGCGGCGGTCGCCACGGTCGTCGCCCTCGGTGCCACGGCTCTCGCGGCATCGGCGGACCCCGAGGCCTCACGCTTCTACTGGACCGAGGCGCTCTGGGACACCAGCCGGGTGGGCCGCCTCGGCTACGTCTCGAACCAGTCGGTGCAGGGCATCCTGGCCCGCCTGGGGGAACCGGACCGGGCGGTGTGGGCGGCGGCGGTCCTGCTGGTCCTCGGCGTGTGGGCGCTGCGGGCCCGCCGGGCGGTCGCCGCGGGGGACTGGACGGCGGCGTTCGCCCTGACCGGTCTCGCCGCCTGTCTCGTCAGTCCGATCACCTGGGTGCACCATCTCGTGTGGCTGCTGCCGTCCTTCGCCGTACTGATCCGTACCGGGCACGCCCGGATCGCGGGCGCCCTGTACGCGGTGCTGTGCACCAGCGTGGTGTGGCTGTGGTTCGACGACGCGTCCGGCGTCGACGGATTCCTGGGCAGCAACACCTACGCCTGGATCACCCTGGGCCTGCTGCTGTGGCTGCCGGTCGGTCAGCAGCCTCCGGACCGGCGGACCGGCAGCCGCAGTACGAGTACCACGACCGCCGCACCCAGCCCGGCGGCCCCCGCGATCAGCCCCGCTTCCGACCAGCCGGAGTCGGCCGCCTCCCGCGGCACGGCGGCCGCGACGGCGGGCGGGGTCTTCGCCGCCGGTGGCGCGGCAGCCCTCGACACGTCGAGCGAACCCACCGGATCGACCCGTCTGCCGGCCTTGAAGCCCCAGTCGAGCAGCGAGCGGGCCTCCTCGTACACCGCGGATCCGCCGCCCTCCTGAGGGTTCATCACCGTCACGACGAGGGTGCGCCCGTCCCGCCGCGCCGCCGCGACGAGCGTGCTGCCCGCCTTGCTGGTGTAGCCGTTCTTGATGCCGATCAGCCCCCGGTACGGCTTCACACCACGGGCGCCGCTCAGCAGCCGGTTGGTGTTGCGGATCGGGTACGACCAGCCTCCGCCGCCCGGGAACCGGGCCTCGACGGTGGCGCAGTACCGCGCGAAGTCGGGGTTGCGCAGCCCGACCCGGCCGAAGACCGCCAGATCGAACGCCGACGACACCTGGCCCGGCGCGTCGTAGCCGTCCGGGGAGACCACGCGCGTGTCGCGGGCGCCGAGGGACCGGGCCTTGGCCTGCATGCGATCGGCCGTGGCCCGCCAGCCGCCGTTGAGTTCGGCCAGGACGCGCACGGCGTCGTTGCCGGAGTTGAGGAAGACACCCCGCCACAGGTCGGCGACCCGGTAGGTACGGCCCTCGGCGAGCCCGACCAGGCTGCTGCCGGCTCCGACGCCCCGGAGTTCCTCCTCGCGGACCGTGTGCCGGATGCCCGCCGGCAGCGAGGGCAGCACCGTGAGGGCGAAGAGGGTCTTCAGGGTGCTGGCCGGGGGCAGCCTGCGGTGCGCGTTGTGGGCGGCGAGCACCTCGCCGGTGCGGGCGTCGGCCACCAGCCAGGACCGCGCCGAGGTCTCCGGGAGACGGGGCGCCCCGGCGCGCGGACGGACCTGCGTGCCGGGGCGGTACAGCAGTGAGGGGTGCGGGGCTGCCGCCCTCGGCCCGGCCGGCGGACTGGGTTCCGCCCGGCCGGAACTGGCCGCCGCGGCGGGCATCAGGGCCAGAAGCCCCGCCGCACAGAGCGCACAGGCGGACGAGGCCACCCGGGAAGAGAATCCGAGGATCATATGATCAACGTAGAAACGGATGTGCTCCGTACGGCGACGACCGGGCCGGACACCACGCGCGAGCACCCGTATGCCGCACGTGCGGCCGGCGGTGGCGGTGATGATCGCGACGCCGGCGCAGACGGAGAACGTCCGGGCGGGTGGCGGAGCCGGCCGGTGCGACGGCCGCGCCTCAGTCAGAGGGGCAGCGTCGGCTGGATGCGCCGCAGGAACGAGGCGTTGTCCGGGGTGTCGCGCATGTGGTCCAGGAGGGTCTCCAGGGCGCCCTGCCCGTCCCGGTTCTGGAGCACGCGGCGCAGTCCGTGTACGGCCGCCAACTCGGCCGGGGGTAGCAGGAGTTCCTCGCGACGGGTGCCGGAGGGGATGATGTCGACGGCCGGGAACAAGCGGCGGGTCGCCGGCTCGCGGCTCAGGCGGAGTTCCATGTTGCCCGTGCTCTTCAGCTCCTCGAAGTAGAAGTCGTCCGCCCGGGAGCCGGTCTCCACCAGTGCCGTCGCGAGGATCGTGAGGGAGCCGCCCTCCTCGGCCGACCGGGCGGCGCCGAAGAACCGCTTGGGGCCGGTCAGCGCGGACGCGTCGACTCCCCCGGTGAGGATGCGGCCTCCGGAGGCGGCCGCGTTGTTGTGCGCCCGGCACAGCCGGGTGAGGGAGTCGAGGAGGATCACGACGTCCTCGCCCGCCTCGACGAGCCGCTTGGCCCGCTCGATCACGAGCTCGGCGAGCGCGATGTGCTGCTTGGCGCTCCGGTCGAAGGTCGAGGCGTACACCTCGCCCCGCACGCTGCGCCGCATGTCGGTGACCTCCTCGGGCCGCTCGTCGAGCAGCAGCACCATCAGCCGGCACGCGGGATGGTTGCCGCTGACGGCGGCCGCCAGTTGCTGGAGGATGACGGTCTTGCCGGTCTTTGGCGGGGCCACGAGGAGCCCGCGCTGGCCCTTGCCGACCGGCGTGATCAGATCGACGACCCGGCCCGCCAGTCCGGCGGCCGGATGTTCGAGGCGGAGGCGCTCGTGCGGATGCAGGGGAGTGAGGTCCCGGAAGTGCCGGCGGCCGCGCAGGGGCGCACGGCCGTCGACCCGTGTGACGTCGGTGAGACCGCGCCGCTCGCCCAAGGGCCCTTCGACGAGGTCGCCCTTGCGCAGGCCGTGGCGGCGGATCAGGGCGGGTGAGACCGCGGGATCGGTGGGCGCGGGCAGGCAGTCCTCGCCGCGCAGGTGACCCTTCCCGCTCGCGTCGACGTCGAGGACGCCGAGGGCGGTCCGGGGCTCGGTCTGCTGCTGGGCGGGAGGGGTGTCGAGTGTGGTGGTCATGGTGAGGTGTCCTTTCACGGACGGCAGGCATGGGACATGCGAAGGGAAGGGGGAGAGGGCCGCGAAGGGAGGGCCTGGGGCGCGCCTCCGGCGGCGGGAAACAGCACCTGGGATGTGGCAGAGCACGTCAGGTGCCGGAAAAGATGGAGAGAAAGGGAGAACCGCACCGGCGCCCACAAAAGGGGGCGTGCACGAGTGCTGCTCGCAGGTTACCACCCGACGGGGTGCCGGGGGAGGGAGATGCGCGTCAGCGCGTGGCCAGCAGGCCGTACAGCAGCGGGATCCGCGGCGCGGTCAACCGCCACCAGCCGGACTCCGTACGGACCATCTGCGGCCAGCGCGGCCAGGGGAGTTCGTCACTTTCCCGCAACCGCCGGACGGTGAGTCCCGCTCCCGTCAACGCGTTGACGACCTCGCCTATTCCGTGCATCCACTCGTAACTGTCCGTGGCGCCCTCGACGGCCGGGCCGTCCGTGTAGGTGTGGGTCGCGTCCCGGTGCACGGGACCGTCGCCGCCCAGGTAGTCGTGGCGCAGGAGCAGCTCGGGGCCCTCGCCGGGAGCGGGTTTCGGGCCGAGCGAGTTGAGCAGCGGGTGGAACTCGACGACGTACAACCGCCCGCCGGGACGCAGGAGCCGGCCGACGACCTCCGCCCACCGGTTGAGGTCCGGCAGATAACACAGGGCGCCCTTGCCGGTGTAGACGAGGTCGAACCGCCGTCCGTCCAAGGCGTCTTCGGCGTCGTACACGTTCGCCCGTACGTACGTCACGTCCGCTCCGGCCTTCGCGGCGATGCCGGTCGCGGCCGCCACGGACGCCTCGGAGAAGTCGAGGCCGACGGCCCGGGCACCGCGCCGCGCGAAGGCGATCGTCTCCGTGCCGAGGTGACACTGGAGATGCAGCACATCACGTCCGGTCAGCTCGCCGAGGTCCTCCCACTCCCAGGGCGCGAACCAGCGCTCGGGATCGGGGTCCTGGTCCAGGCCGTAGAACCGGCTGGCGAGATGGACGGGCGTGCGGGCGTCCCAGTTCGCCTGGTTGGCCCGCATCAGCCGGTCGTGCTCGGCGGACGTCATGGGGACATCCAACCGCGAACGGGCCGCGGGACGCGGCAAGTCGAGGGAACGGACCGCCGGACGTGTCGCTCACACCGAGCGCGCCCGCGCCTCCTCGGCGATCCGCTCGAACTGCGCGCCCATGGCAGCCGCCAGCGCCTGCGCCGCCGACAACGGGCGCACCATCACGGTCAGTTCGTCGATGAGCCCGTCCTCGTCGACGTGGATGAAGTCGCAGCCGTTGATCTCCCGGTCGCCCACCCGCGCGATGAAGACCAGGGCGTGGTCGCGGCCGTTCACGTCGTTGATCTCGCGCACGTAGCGGAAGTCCTCGAAGACACCGCAGACGGCGCGCAGGATCGCCGCCGTGATCGGCTTTCCGGTGTACGGCTTGAACACGACCGGGCTGGTGAAGACGACGTCCGGCGCCAGCAGCGCCTCGACGGCGTCGAGGTCGAGTGCCTCGACCGCCTCACGGAATGCACGCATCGAACCCCGCCTTAGTTAATTATTTGAGTAGGTGCGGAGTAGATTAATCAACCGTTGATACCGTGTCCACATGTCTCTCAAGTACGCCGTGCTGGCCGCTCTCCTGGAGGGCGAGGCCTCGGGCTACGAGCTGTCCAGGGTGTTCGACGTGTCGCTCGCGAACTTCTGGGCCGCGACCCCGCAGCAGCTCTACCGGGAGCTGGAGCGTCTCGCGCGGGACGGGCTGATCGAGGCCAGGGTGGTACGCCAGGAACGGCGGCCCGGCAAGCGGATGTTCGCGCTCACCGAGGCGGGCCGCCAGGACCTGCGCGCCTTCGCCGTCACTCCGCCCCGCCGGCCCACCGCCATCCGCGACGAACTCCTCATCAAGATCCAGGCCATGGACGGTGCGGACCCCGAGGCCACCCGTGCGCTGGTCGAGGAGGGAGAGGCGTGGTCTCGCGGCAAGCTCGCCCGCTACGGGCGCGTCCGCGAACGCCTCCTGGCCGGCCGCGGCGAGGAGGAGTACCTGCGGGAGGCCGACCGCATCGGCCCGTACCTCACGCTGATGGGAGGCATCGCCTTCGAGGAGGAGAACCTCCGCTGGTGCGCGCGCGTCCTCACGATCCTCAAGCAGCGGGCTCCCCTGAGCCGAGCCGATTAGTCTGAGCCGATGTTCAGCCCCGAAGGCCCCAGTCTGCGCGAGCTCGCCGTCCAGGCGCTGTCGTCCGTCGAGCGCGGCTACGACCTGCTCGCGCCGAAGTTCGACCACACCCCGTTCCGGACGCCCGACGCGGTCCTCGACGCCGTCGAGTCGGCGCTGCGGCGGACGGGACCCTTCGACGCCGGACTCGACCTGTGCTGCGGCACCGGCGCGGGTGTCGGCGTGCTGGCAGGGGTGTGCCGGGAGCGGGTCGTCGGTGTCGACTTCAGCGCGGGGATGCTCGACGTGGCCCGGGAGCGGGTCCGGCCGGCCGGACCGCCGGTCTCCTTCGTCCGCGCGGATGCCCGCGCCCTGCCCTTCGGGCCCGCCTTCGACCTGGTGGTGAGCTTCGGGGCCTTCGGGCACTTCCTGCCTCGCGAGCTGCCCGGACTGTTCGCGCAGGTGCGCTCCGTCCTGCGGCCGGGCGGCTGCTTCGCGTTTCCGCTGGTGGCCCCGCCCCGCCCGGGCTCGCTCGGCTACTGGATGCTGCTCGGCTTCGACGTGGTGATGCGGGTGCGCAACGCGCTGTGGCGGCCTCCGTTCGTCATGTACTACCGCGCGTTCCGCTTCGGGGACGTACGGCGTGAGCTGGTTCGGGCCGGCTTCCGGGTGGAACTCCACGCGCTGCCGGAGTTCGGGCGGCGACGGGACGGCAGCCCGCGGGTGCGTCTGGTCGTCGCCCGGACGCCGGGCCAGTCGGTCCGGACGCCGGACTAGTCGGTCCGGACGCCGGACTAGTCGGTCCGGACGCCGGACTGGTCAGTCGCGCAGGAAGTTCAGCAGATCGTCGTTGAACGCCTTCTCGAAGTCGCCCACCAGACCGTGCGGCGCGCCCGGGTACACCTTGAGCGTCGCGTCCTTGACGAGCTGGGCGGTCCGCTGGGCCGAGGCGCCGATCGGCACGATCTGGTCGTCGTCGCCGTGCGCGACCAGCGTCGGCACGTCGATCCGCCCCAGGTCCTCGGTGAAGTCGGTCTCCGAGAACTGTGCGACGCAGTCGTAGGCGCCCTTCAGCCCGGCCTGCATGCTCCACATCCAGAACGCCCGCCGCACGCCCTCCGACACGGCGGCCCCCGGCCGGTTGAAGCCGTAGAAGCTCTCGCTCAGCTCCCAGTAGAACTGCGAGCGGTCCGCCGCCACGGCCGCGCGGATCCCGTCGAAGGCCTCCTTCGGAGTGCCCTCCGGGTTGGCCTCCGTCCGCAGCATCAGCGGCGGCACCGCACCCAGCAGCACGGCCTTGGCGACCCGCGCGGTCCCGTGCCGCCCGATGTAGCGGGCGACCTCGCCGCCGCCGGTCGAATGGCCCACCAGGACCGCGTCGTCGAGGTTCAGCGCCTCGATCAGCTCGGCCAGGTCGTCGGCGTACCGGTCCATGTGGTTGCCCTGCCACGGCTGACCCGAGCGGCCGTGCCCGCGGCGGTCGTGCGCGACCGCCCGGAAGCCGTGCTCGGCGACCAGACGCGCCTGCCCGTCCCAGGCGTCCGCGTTGAGGGGCCAGCCGTGGCTGAACACCACGGGCTGCCCCTCGCCCCAGTCCTTGTAGTAGATCTCGGTTCCGTCGGACGTGGTGAACGTGCTCATGAAGCATCCTCTCGGTGGGGCATCGGGGTGTGATCCTGGGCTTCCTCTCGATGATCTCCGTGATCCATGCTTCGCGCCGCCGGTGCCGGTAGGGGACCGGCTCCGCCCGGCGGGAATCGGCGTGAGCGGTCCGCCGAACGAGTGACCGATGCGCTGCGACGGTGCCGGGGCGTAACCGGTCCGGGATCTGAGCGACCCCGGACGCTTCACGTGCCGCTTGGCGCCGGCGTCCGGCCCGGCAGTGTGAACTCGTAGACCAGCGCGTCCTGTTGGGCATCCACCACGAGGTCGGTGATCTCCAGCGGGCGGGCGTACTGGTCGTGTACGTGCCGCGTGACCCGCACCGACGGCGTGCTCGTGAGGCGGGTGATGGCGTCGCGGTGGTGCAGGGTCAGACCGGCCCGGCGCATCCAGTCGTAGGCCCGCCGCAGGTGCGCGGCGGCGGTGCCGTCGGCGCGGTCGCGGTAGCGGGCCAGCTCCTCCACCTCCGCGAGCGCCACGGCCGAGAAGGACGTCACGGCGGTGCGCAGACCGCTTCCGTCGGCCGTCGCGTACCGGTAGCGGTGAATCAGGGTCGGCCGGCCCGGGGCCAGCCCCAGGACTTCGGCGTGGTCCGGCGGGGGAGGCTCCCAGGCGACGGTGGCGCGGGCGACCGTGCCCGGGGTCGCGGCCCGGGCGCCGACCGGGAAGGTGAGCGAGGCCGGGGTCTCGACCGGCAGGCCGGGCAGCGTGGCGTGGCTGCCGCGCCGGTCGGTGGCGACCAGCCCGTCGCGGCGCAGCAGCTCCAGCGCCTGCCGTACGGTCTCCCGGCTGACTCCGAAGTGCCCGGCAAGCCGCCGCTCGCCCGGCAGCCGTTCGCCGGGCGGCACGGTGCCGTCGCACAGTTCGCCGAGCAACTCCGTGGCGATCCGCCGGTACAGGGGCTCTCCTTCGGCCGACGGATGGTCGTGCGGGGTGGTGCGGGCCATGCCGCGCCTCCTGTTGGTGACGTTCGGTAGCCGTGCGGGCTCGGTGCGCCACCAGATCTAGCATTGGTCTAAACCAACAGGGAAGGGCGGCCGGGCGGTTCGGCCGAAACCGGCCCGCCCGCGCCGTCCGTCAGAGCGCGCTGTACAGGGCGTCGATCAGCGCCATCTTCCGCGGGTCGTCCGCGATATGAGGCCCCATGCGGTTCATCACGTATCCCAGCGACACCCCCGCCTCCGGGTCCGCGAGCCCGCAGGAGCCACCGAAGCCGTCGTGACCGAAAGCGCGCGGGTTGGGTCCGTAGGAGCCGTTGGAACCGCTGAGCCACAGCCCGAGCCCCGCCTCCGTCTCGCCCAGCCCGGCGCCGAGCACCAGATCCCGGCACCTGCCCTGCCCCTCGCGCACCCGCTCGGCCGCCTCGGGGGACAGCACACGGTGATCCCCGTACGAGCCGCGCCCCGCGAAGACGCCGTAGAGCTCGGCGACCGCACGCGCGGTGCCGTGCCCGTTCGCCGCGGGTATCTCGGCGGCCCGCCACCCGGGCGTGCCGACCGCGGCGGCGGACACCGGGGGATTGGTCAGCGCGGCGATCGCCGCGGGCGCCAACTGGGCGAAGACAGCGGCCTGTTCACTGCTCGTGGTGACGGGTGGCTGGTCCAGCTCGGCCGCCCGCCCGTGGTCCTTCTCCGGCAGGCCGAGGCGGAAGTCGATGCCGAGCGGCCCGGTCACCTCCCGCTCCAGGAAGGCCCCCGGCATCAGCCCCGACACCCGCCGTACGACCTCGCCGACCAGATGGCCGTAGGTCAGCGCGTGATAGCCGGACGTGGTTCCCGGCTCCCACCAGGGCTGCGTCGCCGCGAGCCGCTGTGTGGTCAGCTCCCAGTCGCAGAGCTGCTCCAGCGAGTGCGGTTCACGCAGCCCGGCCAGACCGGCGCGGTGGGACAGCAGGTGCCGGACGAGGACCTTCTCCTTGCCCGCCGCGGCGAACTCCGGCCAGTACACGGCCACCGGCGCGTCGAGGTCCAGCAGCCCCCGGTCGGCGAGGATGTGCGCGCACAGTGCCACCGGTCCCTTGGTCGTGGACCACACGTTGACCAGCGTGTCCTGTTCCCATGGCCGGGTGTGTGCCGCGTCGGCCCAGCCGCCCCACAAGTCCACCACGGTCCTGCCGCCGACGGTGACGGCCACCGCCGCCCCCAGCTCGCCCCGTTCCCGGAAGTTCTCCTCGAAAGTCCTGCGTACCGCCGTGAAACGCGCGTCGCAGCGACCGTGCACCTGTGCCTCGTCCTCGGGCATGGGCCCCTCCACCACCTCGCCGGGCCGGGCCGCCGGTGAGCGGCCCGGGCGCGAAGAACGTACCGACTGGTCGGACTTGGTGGAAGGCCGCCCCGGTGAAACGGCCGGATCAGTCGCCGGACGGCGGCGGACTCAGATGTACGAACGCAACCAGCGCAGCTGGGCCGCCTCCTGGAAGGGACCGCCGCCCTCGTGGTCGTTGAAGTCGTACACCTCGATCGTCTTGTCCTCGTGGCTCCAGGCGTTGAAGGCCGCGAAGACGGTCGAGGGCGGACAGGTCTGGTCCTCCAGGGCGGCCGAGAAGAGCGCGGGAGCCCTGCCACGGGTGGCGAAGTGGACACCGTCGAAGTAGGAGAGCGTGCGCAGCGCCTGCTCGCTACGGCCGCGGTGCGTCTTGAGATACAGGGCGATCTCCCGGTACGGGTGACGGTCCGTGAGCGTCGCCGCGCGCGGGTAGTCGCACAGGAACGGCACGTCCGGGGCGATGCCCGCCAGGTCGGGTATCAGGCCGCCCACCGCGATCGTGATGCCGCCGCCCTGGCTGCCGCCGACGGCGACCGTGCGCGCCGGGTCGGTGAGGGGGTGCGAGCGGGCCGCCTCCACGGCACGCACGGCGTCCGTGAACACCCGGCGGTAGTAGTAGTTCTCCGGCGCGTCGATGCCGCGCGTCATGAAACCGGGGTACGCGGGCGCGCCACCCACCGGGTCCGCCGTGCCGCCACCCCCGCCCCAGGCGCTGCCCTGCCCGCGGGTGTCCATCACGAAGTGCGCCCGGCCCGTGGACGCCCACAGCAGATGCTCGTGCGGCAGCCCGCGGCCTCCGCCGTAGCCGATGAACTCCACGACCAGCGGCAGCGGGCCGTCCGCCCCCGCCGGCAGGATCAGCCAGCCCTTGACCGGGTGACCGCCGAACCCGGCGAACGTCACGTCGAACACCTGCACAGTGGACAGTCCCGTGTCGACCGGTTCGAAGCGGGCGTCCAGGTCGTACTCCCGCGCCTCCTGGAGCGTCTTGGACCAGAACGCGTCGAAGTCCTCGGGTTCGGTCGACGCGCTGCGGTACTCGCGGAGTTCGTCGAGAGGAAGGTCGAACTGGGCCATGTAGGACCGCCTTTGGGTGAGGAACGGCTGCGGAGACAGTGCGGATGATCACACTACGTGAGTGGTCGGAGGACTCGCCATGATTTTTGCCGTAGCCCGTCCACCTGCGGTTCTTCGGTCGCGTCACGCGTCTCGACGCGTCCACTCCGGCTCCGTGCGGGCCCACTCACGCTCCCACTCGGCCAGCCGGCGGCGCAGGGCGACCCGGCGCACCGCGGAGTGGGCGAGGAGCACCACGAGCACCTCGCCGACCGCGGCGCACGTGCCCATGGTGAGGGTGTGCTGCCAGACGCCGGTGCCGTCCACCGGCGGGGGCACGCTCCGCCCCCGGGAGTCGAACCACACGTCCACGACCTCACCCGGCCGGGTGTCCCCGGGGACCCGTGCCGTCGTGGTGCGCGTGCCCTCGCCCGGTTCGGTCCAGCGCACGGTGGCCCGGTAGGCGTGCTGCCCGCCGGCCTGCACCGACGGCAGCGACTCGCCCTTCCTGCCGACCACCTCGGCACGGACGCGGTGACGCTCGGCCTGTTGCTCCGCCGAGACCGAGCGCGCCTCGTCGTGGGCCCACCAGGCGGCGGCCGCCCCGGCCAGAGGCGCGCCCACGAGTATCAGGACGGCGACCACCAGCACCGTCCACGCCTCGACGGCATCCGACCGGCGCCGCAGCGGACTGCGCCGCCAGCGCCAGCCGCGCACCCGGGTTCGCATGTCGACCTCCTCGCCGTCACCGCGGCCGGAGGGCCCGACCAGCCGTGCGCCGGCGGCGTCGCCGCTCCCTGCGCGTCACGTCACGCGTGCGAGTGCCCACACGGGTCAGGTACCCCTCCGACACACATCGATCGCTCGGCACGGCCCGGGTTGCCGCATGCCGGAGCCCTCCGGCCGGAGTGCCCGGGCCGGCCGCGGCGAAACACCGGCCCGCGCACACGACGGACCGCGACCGGCGCGCCGATGGCGAGCCCCACGCCACCCCTGTGACACCACGGCAGGAGGACCGCCGCCGAGATCAGCCGAACCGCTCGATCCGGATGCGGTCCACCGGCTGACCGGCCGACACGAGCAGCCGGGAGGCGTGCTCGGCGAAGGAGTTGGAGCCGCACACATAGGCCTCCCACCCACCGGAAGGCTGCTCGGCCAGGAGCGGCGCCACATGTGCGGCCGCCATACGTCCCACCGGCACACCCTCCGGCGCGCTCCGCGTGAACACGGGTGTCGTCTCGGCGCCGAACTCCCGGGCGTAGATGAGTTCCTCCGGACTGCGCGCGGACACCAGCAGCCGCAGCGGCACGGGTAGGTTCCGCGCCCGGTGGTGCCGGACCATCGACATCAGCGGCACGACGCCGGAACCCGCGCCGATCAGCAGCGCGGGCCGGTCGCCGGGCCAGGCGAAGAAGCCGCTCACCGGGCCCCGCACCTCGACCTGGTCGCCGGGCCGGGCGACGGTGTGGAACCAGCCCGAGACCTCGCCGCCCTCGACGTGATCGAGGGTCAGCTCGACGTGCCCGGAGTCGTCCGGCACGGACGCGATCGAGTAATGGCGCTGGGCCACATAGCCGTCCTCGGCGGTCAGCCGCACCATCAGGTGCTGGCCGGGCAGGTGCCCCGGCCAGCCGGGCACGGCGAACCGGAAGGTGGTGGCACGCGCGGTCTCGCGGCGGATCGCGGTCAGCGTGGCGGTCTGCCACACGGAGGCGGCCTGCTCGCTCACGGCGATGCGCCCGGGCACGGCGAACCGCGTGGGAGGCACGAAGGTCTCAGTCACCGGAGTACCTCTGCTCCTGCCAGGGGTTGCCCCGCTCGTGATAGCCGTTCCGCTCCCAGAACCCCGGCTCGTCGTGGTCGAGGATCCGCAGGCCGGCTATCCACTTCGCGCTCTTCCAGAAGTACAGGTGCGGCACCAGCAGCCGCGCCGGACCGCCGTGCTCCGGGGCGAGCGGCCTGCCGTCGTACTCCCACGCGATCCAGGCGCGCCCGCCGGTCAGGTCGGCGAGCGGGAGGTTCGTGGTGTAGCCGGTGTGCGAGTAGGCGACGGCATGGGTCGCCGACCCATGGGGCCGGACCACATCCCAGAACGCGTCCAGGGACACCCCCGCGAACCGCACCCCGAACTTCGACCAGCTCGTCACACAGTGGATGGCTCCCTCGTACGCCGACGGCGGCAGCCGGTGTGCCTCGTCCCAGTCCCAGGTGCGGGGCTCGTCCACCAGACCGTCGATACGGAACGTCCAGTCGGCGGGTGCGAGATCGGGAGTGACCTCGGCGGACAGCACGGGCCAGTCGTCGCCCGCGTCGTACTGGCCGGGCGGCAGACCGGGGCCGGCCACGCGTGGGCGCCCGGTGAAGCCTCGGGTGATGTGCATGCGGTGTGCCTCCGGACCGGGCCGACGGTGCCCCGCCGGGCCGGCGTGATCAGTGATTGCGTGTTCAACCGTACGTGGGATGCGTCCCTAGTCGTGCTTACGTGCTGCGCCCCTGGTCGTGCGACCGGAACCAGGGCCCGCGTTGTAGCGCACGAGGTAGTCCGCGAACCGCGCTAGATCCTCGGCCGGCCAGTCCGCCAGCCGCTCCCGGAAGGCCGCCCGGCGGCTCTCGGTGACCTGGGCCAGGATGCGCCGCCCGGCCTCCGTCAGATGCAGCACCTGGACGCGCTGGTCCTGCGCGTCGGGGCGGCGTTCGACGAGACCGGCGCGTTCCAGCGCGGCCACCTGGCGGCTGACGGTGGACTTGTCCAGGGCGTAGTGGGCGGCCAGGTCGGTGGCACGGCACCCGCCGCTCTCCTCCAGATGCCCGAGCAGCGTGTACGAGACCAGCGACAGCTCCGGGTGCATCCGCCCCGCCGCGGCACGGGCACGGCGGGCGAAGACCGTCATCTCCCGCTGGATGGTCTCCACGGCATCGGCAGGCTTCATCCGACCTCCTCACCACGTCGCCCTCCGGTCACTCCATGGTTGCATAACCCAACCATCCGCCGACGGGGAGGCGGATCAGGTGCCGTACGGGTCGGCAGACCCGTCGGGTAGTGTTGCCGCCGGCTGCGGACGGACCCAGCCGTCGCCGGACCGAGGAGGTGAGACCCATTACCGCTGTGTCAGCTCGGGTGCTCTCTCCTCGACGTCGCGCGGATCGCCGGCCGTAGGCGACCGCAGGAGCGCCCTTCGAATCTCGAAAGGCCCCTGGCTTCCATGCCCTCCGTGTCTCCCGTCCCACCGTCGTCCCGTGACTCCGTCGTCGTCGCCCTGCGCACCGCGGGCTGCGTCTTCGCCGAGGACGAGGCCGAGTTGATCCTCACCACCGCCCGCACTCCGGCCGAAGCCGCCGCCATGGTCGAACGCCGCGTCGCGGGTCTTCCCCTCGAACTCGTCGTCGGCTGGGCCGAGTTCCGGGGCCTGCGCATCACCGTCGACCCGGGCGTCTTCGTACCGCGCCGCCGCACCGAGTTCCTGGTCGAGCAGGCCCTGGCCCGGGCGCCCGGCGCCGGCGTCGTCGTCGACCTGTGCTGCGGCTCGGGCGCCGTCGGCGCGGCGCTGGCCGCCGGACTCGGCCGCGTCGAACTGCACGCCGCGGACATCGACCCCGCCGCGGTGCGCTGCGCCCGCGGCAATGTCACCGCCGCCGGCGGCCACGTGCACCAGGGCGACCTGTTCGATGCGCTGCCCGGTGACCTGCGGGGCCGCGTCGGCATCCTCGCGGCCAACGTGCCGTACGTACCGAGCGGCGAGATAGGCCTGCTGCCGCTGGAGGCCCGCGCCCACGAGCCGCTGGTCGCCCTCGACGGCGGTGCGGACGGCCTCGACGTCCTGCGCCGGGTCGCGGCCGAGGCGCCCCACTGGCTCGCGCCCGGCGGCTGCGTCCTGGTGGAGACGAGCCGCCACCAGGCACAGACCGCCCTCGACGCCTTCGAACGCAACGGCCTGACGGCACACCTGGCCGTCTCGCAGGAGCTGTACGCCCATGTGGTGATCGGCGTCGCACCCTGACGCCGGAACGCAGCCGGACGCCGGCGGCGGCACCTCAGTCCGGTGCCGTCGCCCGCGCGATGAGCAGCGCCACGTCGTCGAAGTTGTCCGGCTCGTGCAGCGTGCGCAGCAGCAGGTCGCAGACCTCCTCCAGGGGGCGGTCGGGTCCTTCGAGCAGGGACAGCAGGGTGTCGAGCCGTTCGTCGAGCGAGTCGCGCCGGGTCTCGACGAGACCGTCGGTGTAGAACACCAGCCGGTCGCCCGGATCCAGGTCGACGGTCGTGGTGGAGAAGGCGACACCCCCGACGCCGAGCGGCACCCCGGTCGGCAGGTCGAGCAGTTCGGGGGGCCGCCCGGCCCGGAGACGCACCGGCGGCAGATGCCCGGCGTTGGCGATCCGGCACTGCCGCAGACGCGGGTCGTGGACGGCATAGACGCAGGTGGCGATGGTCTGTTCCAGCCCTGCGGTGATCTTGTCGAGGTGTTCCAGGAGCAGGGCCGGATCGAGGTCGAGGGAGGCCAGCGTGTTGGTCGCCGTACGCAGCCGCCCCATGGCCGCCGCCGCGGGGATGCCGCTGCCCATCACGTCACCCACCACGAGCGCGGTCTTGCCGCCGTCCAGACCGATCACGTCGAACCAGTCGCCGCCCACCTCGCTCGTGGCCCCGGCCGGCTGGTAGCGGGAGGCCACCTCCAGCCCGCCCGTCACGGGCGGATGGCTGGGCAGGAGGCTGCGCTGGAGGGTGAGCGCGGTGTCGCGGGCGCTCTGGTACCAGCGGGCGTTGTCGATCTGCACGGCGGCCCGCGCGGCCAGCTCACGGGCCAGCAGCAGGTCGTCCTCCGTGAACGGCAGCGGGTTGCGGGTGC
This sequence comes from Streptomyces sp. DH10, assembly GCF_029813805.1. Lineage (NCBI taxonomy): Bacteria > Bacillati > Actinomycetota > Actinomycetes > Kitasatosporales > Streptomycetaceae > Streptomyces > Streptomyces sp. DH10. The sequence goes on along the minus strand of NZ_JARVKU010000020.1, from coordinate 55,565 downwards.
GTTTGAGGTCCAGGGCGCCCAGCACCTCGCCGCGCGCGATCAGCGGCACCGCCAGGTACGAGTGCACCCCGGCCCGGCCCAGCAGCTCGGCCGCCTCCGGGGACCGGGCGATGCGCGGCAGGTCCTCGTCCTTGACCTCCGGCAGCATCACGGCACTGGCCGAGCGCACGCACTCGGTGACGAGCCGGTCGGGCGCGTACCGGGCCACCTGCCCGGGCGGGTCGGCCGCCACCAGCGCCTCGGCTGAGTCGTACCCCTGGACCGCCAGCGCGCGGATCACGGCCGCCTCGGCCGGGCCGAGGCGGGTGCTCCGGCCCTGCACCACGGCGTCCAGCAGGTCGACGGCCGCGACGTCGGCGAGTTCGGGCACGGCCACGTCGGCGAGCTCACGGGCCGTGCGGTCCAGGTCCAGCGTGGTGCCGATACGGCCGGAGGCGTCGGCGATCATGGCCAGCCGGCGCCGCGCGGCCTCGGCCTCGATGCCCGCGCGGTACTGCTCGGTGACGTCCACGATCGAGACGGCCACGCCCAGCACGGTCCCGAAGGCGTTCTCCAGCCGGTACAGCGAGATCGACCAGGCGTGGTCCTGGTGCGGGTCGGCCGGGGTGCGGCCGATCGTGGACTGGTCGACCACGGGCTGTCCGGTCTCCAGGACCCGGCGGGCCGCGGTCTCCAGGGCGTCGACGTCCATCCGCGGCACCACTTCGCGGACCGTGCGGCCCAGGTGCTCCTCGGCCGGTACGCCGTTGAGCTCCTCCAGCGCCGGGTTGACCGAGACGTACCGCAGGTCGGTGTCCAGCACGGCCAGACCGATCGGGGACTGGGCGATCATCCGCGTCGCCAGCGCCACATCGCGCTCCAGCCGGTGCACGGTCGACTGGTCGGCGCACAGACCGAGCGCGTAGACCTCCCCCTGGTCGTCCAGCAGCCGCATGTTGCGGAACTCCACGAGCCGCGTGGTGCCGTCCTTGCGGCGGACGGGGAAGGCCCCGGCCCAGCTCTGCCCGGTGCCCATGACGTCCGCGAACAGCTTGACCACGAGGTCGACGTGCTGCTCGTGGACCATGATCCGGGCGGCGTACTCGCCCAGCGCGTCCTGCGCCGAGTACCCGAACAGCTCCTCGGCCTGGGGGCTCCACAGCACGATGCGGCCCTCGCTGTCCAGGACCACCGAGGCCACGCGCAGGACATCGAGCAGCCCGCTCGGCCGCGCCGGGGCGCGCACCGGCCCGTCGCCCTCGGCCATGGGGGACCCGCCTGCACTCATCCCACGCCCCGCCTTCGCCGATCTCGCGGCACGCCGTCACGGTGCCGACACCCCATGTTCTACCGCGCGGAGCCGTCGATCTGAGGCCCCTTCCGTCACCCTTCCACCTTCTCCCAACACGGAGCGGCCCGCTCCGTAAACCCGTCATCACGGCAGGGGTACCGCCGGTAGTGCTCGGCAGAAGGTGGTGCTTTGCTGGGGTAGGGGCGGATACGCCACGAGAGGAGCGATCACGATGGACCGTGAGCAACCGCATCCCCACAACGTCTCGGTGGAGATCAGCGGGTGCAGCAAGCAGGACGCCCGGATCGTGTTCGACACGCTGTGCGCCTGCTTCGAGTCCGACCGGTGCGCGGACGACGTACCGGAGGATCTGCACGAGACGCGCCCGACCGTGTGGCTCGGCACCTTCGACGTCGCCGATACGCACGAGGGCGCGCGACCGGGCCGGTTGTCGTCCTCCGTCGACGCCGACCTGCACGGCGGTTACTGGGCGATCGAGCAGTTCCGCAGGAGGCTGGACTCACTGTTCACCGTGCGGGACATGAGCACGGTCTCCGGCGACCAGGAGAAGGAACTGCACGTGCGCCTCGAAAGCCGGTGACCGACCCTCATGAGCTCGTGACCGCGCCTCACGTGCCGGTGACCGCCCCGCGCGAGCTGGTGAGCGCCCCTCATGCCCCCAGCAGGCCGAGGACGGCCCGCCGGTAGACGGCGTGCACCACGGGCAGGTCCGCGAGGTGCACGCGTTCGTCCACGCCGTGGAGTCCCTCGTACGGCAGGCCGAAGCCGGCCGTGGCCGGGATGCCCTCGGCCGCCAGCAGGTTGCCGATGTTGGACGGGCCCGCCGTCTTGGCCCGCACCCGCAGCCCCTCGCCCGCCGCCGCGTCCAGGAGCGCGGCGGCGGGCTGCTCGTCCTCGGCCAGCCGGTACGGCGGCCAGGCCGTAACCGCCGTGACCTCGGTCGGGCGCGGTGCGGGTGACCGCTCGTCCAGGTCGCTCACCGCCGCCCGGACCAGGGCCTCGGCAGCTCGGGCGCCGAAGCCGGGCGTCGTGCGGATGTCGACGCCCACCTCGCACAGGTCCGGGACGACGGAGAAGCCCTCGCCGCCGTGGCAGAAGGTCACCGTCAGCTTCGGCGGCAGCGGGAACTCCCCGCTCACCCCGGGCAGCGGGGCCTCGTCCAGCAGCCGAACCAGATGCGCAGCGCGCGACACCGCACCGACCGACGCCCGGCTCGACCCGGAGTGCCCTGACGTCGCGTGCACGGCGATCCTGGCCCGCCACAGCCCGCGTCCGCCGACCACGACCTCCTCCAGCCCCGGGTAGCCGATCATCACCCCCACCGGGCGGGCCGCTGCCGGGTCGGCGAGATACGCCCGGGCGCCCCCGAAGCCGCCCGTGTGCTCGTCGGCGTCCAGCAGTACCGCGAGCCCGCCGCGCAGCTCGCCGGCCCGGCCGTGCAGCTCGGCCGCGATGTGGCAGAACAGGGCCGCGGCGAGTTTCGAGTCGGCCGCGCCCCTGCCCCGCAGCCGGCCGTCGACGACGTCCCCGGCGTCGGGCGGGAAGGACCAGGCCGACTCGTCGCCGAACGGCGCGGTGTCCAGGCAGGCGTCCAGCGCCCACCAGGGCCCGGGCCGGCCGCCCGCGATCTCCACCAGCAGGGCGACCGGGCGGCGGGCGTCGTCGTGGAGACGCCGGTGCGGCAGGCCCCGGCCGGCGAGCCAGTCCTCCAGGACGGCCAGGACGGGCTCGTGGTCGTCGACGCCGGCACGGCTCGGCCGGCGAATGAGCTCGCCGGCCAGCTGCACCACGGAGGAAGGGTCGAGATCCCAGGTCATGGACCTACTGTGCCCTCCATCACCTTGTGCAACTAGTTGCATAAACGGTCGGCAGTCCTCTACAACTACAGACACGACACCGCGCACGGAGGGCCCGATGAGCCGTTACCCGCACCTGCTGACCCCCCTCGACCTGGGCTTCACGACCCTGCCCAACCGGGTCCTCATGGGCTCCATGCACGTCGGTCTGGAGGAGGCCGAGGGCGGTTTCGCCCGCATGGCCGCCTTCTACGCCGCCCGCGCCCGCGGGGGAGTGGGCCTGATCGTCACCGGCGGTATCGCGCCCAACGACGAGGGACGCCCGTACGAGGGCGGCGCGAAGCTCACGACCGAGGCGGAGGCCGAGCAGCACCGGGTCATCACCGACGCCGTGCACCGCGAGGGCGGGCGGATCGCCATGCAGATCCTGCACTTCGGCCGGTACGCCTACCACAAGGACTTGGTCGCGCCCAGCCCGCTCCAGGCGCCGATCAGTCCCTTCCCGCCCCGCGAGCTCACCGACGCCGACATCGAGCGGACCATCGACGACTACGCCCGCGCCGCCCGCCTCGCCCGGCAGGCCGGCTACGACGGGGTCGAGATCATGGGCTCCGAGGGCTACCTCATCAACGAGTTCATCGCATTGCAGACCAACCAGCGCACCGACCGCTGGGGCGGCTCCTACGAGAACCGCACGCGCTTCCCCCTGGAGATCGTGCGCCGGGTGCGCGAGGCGGTCGGCGAGGACTTCATCGTCATCTACCGTCTGTCCATGCTCGACCTCGTCCCGGGCGGCTCCACGCTCGACGAGGTGATCACCCTCGCCAAGGCCGTCGAGGCCGCCGGGGCGACGATCATCAACACCGGCATCGGCTGGCACGAGGCCCGCATCCCCACCATCGCGACCTCCGTGCCGCGCGGCGCGTACACGTGGGTCACCAAGCGGCTCATGGGCGAGGTGTCCGTCCCGCTCGTCACCACCAACCGCATCAACACCCCCGAACTCGCCGAGGAACTGCTCGCCGAGGGCGTGGCCGACATGGTGTCGATGGCCCGCCCGATGCTCGCCGACCCGGACTTCGTCACCAAGGCCGCCGCCGGCCGGCCCGAGGCGATCAACACCTGCATCGGCTGCAACCAGGCCTGCCTCGACCACACCTTCAGCGGCCTGATCACCTCCTGCCTGGTCAACCCGCGCGCCTGCCACGAGACCGAACTGGTGCTCTCCCCGACCAGGCTGCGCAAGCGCGTCGCGGTCGTCGGCGCCGGCCCGGCCGGGCTGGCCTGCGCGGTCTCGGCCGCCGAGCGCGGGCACGACGTGACGCTGTTCGACGCGGCGAGCGAGATCGGCGGCCAGCTCAACGTCGCCCGCAAGGTCCCCGGCAAGCAGGAGTTCGACGAGACGCTCCGCTACTTCCGCACCCAGCTCGACTGGCACGGCGTCGACATACGGCTGAACACCTCCGTAGGGGCCGGCGACGTCGACGATTTCGACGAGGTCGTCGTCGCCACCGGCGTCACGCCGCGCACCCCCGACATCCCCGGCGTGGACCACCCGAGTGTCGTCGGCTACCTCGACGTCCTGCGCGACGGCGCCCCCGTCGGCGACCGGGTCGCGGTCCTCGGCGCGGGCGGCATCGGCTTCGACGTCGCCGAGTACCTCACGGACAGCGGCGACAAGGCACACGAGAACCCGCAGACGTACTTCCGCCAGTGGGGCGTCGACCTGGACTACCGCGCCCCCGGCGGCCTCGCCGCGCCCGAGCGGCCCGCCCCGCCGCGCACCGTCCACCTGCTCCAGCGCAAGACCTCCAAGGTCGGCGCCGGACTCGGCAAGACCACCGGCTGGATCCACCGCACCGAACTCAAGCACCGCGGCGTCACCATGGTCCCGGGCGTCGGCTACGACCGGATCGACGACGCCGGACTGCACATCACGATCGACGGCGAGAGCACCGTGCTGGAGGTCGACACGATCGTGCTGTGCACGGGCCAGGAGCCGCGCCGCGGCCTGTACGAGGAGCTGATCGCGGCCGGGCGCAGCGCGCACCTCATCGGCGGCGCCGACGTGGCCGCGGAACTGGACGCCAAGCGCGCCATCAAGCAGGGCACCGAGCTGGCGGCCGCCCTGTAGTGCCGGTACGCGTCCCTAGGATGAGGCCATGTCACTCCCGCACGCGATCCTCACCGCCCTGCTCGAGAAGCCGTCGTCCGGGCTGGAGCTGACCCGCCGGTTCGACCGGTCGATCGGGTACTTCTGGTCGGCGACGCACCAGCAGATCTACCGCGAGCTGGGAAAGCTGGAGACCGACGGCCTGATCCGGGCCCTGCCCGCCGAACAGCCGACCCGCGGGCAGAAGAAGAGCTACGAGGTCCTGCCGGCGGGCCGCGCCGAACTGGCCCGCTGGACGGCCGCTTCCCAGGACCCCAAGCCGCACCGCGACGCTCTGCTGCTGCGGCTGAGGGCGGCGGCCGTGGTCGGCACCGCGGGTCTGGAGACCGATCTGCGGCGCCATCTGGAGCTGCACGAACGGCAGCTGGCGGAGTACCAGGAGATCGAGAAGCGGGACTTCCCGCCCGGCCGGGACGGCACCGAGGACCGGCTGCGGCATCTGGTGCTCCAGGCCGGCATCGACCTGGAGACGTTCTGGACCCGGTGGCTCGAGCGCGCCCTGGCCGACGTCGCCGAACTCCCGGACGACGGGGCGACCCGCCCGGCCTGACCCGGACGTGACGGCGGCCCGCCCGACCGGAGCGCTTCGGGAGGGCGGGCCGCCACGCGTACCGGATCAGAGCCGGTACGGCCTGTTGCGCCGGCGCAGGTACCAGGCCGTCGCGAGGAGGCCGGTCCCGACCAGCGTGCCGCCCGCCACGAGCGTGACGGTGCCGTAGTCCGTGGCGCTCCCGCCCACCCCGCCCATGACACCGCGGGACGGCGAGGCCGAGGGGGACGGTGACCTCGTGGGGGAGGCCGTGGGGGAGACGACGACGGACTGCGTGCCCGCGGTGGTGCCGTCGGAGCAGATGACGATGACGGTGTACGTCCCCGAGGTGACGTTCGACCAGGCAGCGGACTGACTGGTCGACGTTCCCGACAGGGTCACCTGCCGCCCTTGGGCGAAGCTGCCCTGACTGCTGGTGAGAAGTGAGGCGGTGCCCCAGCTGCCGTTGATCTGGGTGCACGCGCTGGTAGTGACCGAGACCGTGGAACCCGTGGTGCTCACGGAGATGCCCGGGCCCGCAGCGGCGGGCGCCGCGGCCAGGGCGAGGGGCAGCGCGGCGGCGGCTGCCACGGTCAGGCCGGAGCGGAGAACTGGCGATGAGTTGCGCATGTGGACTGCCCTCCGGCGGCACGGTTGGCGGTACATCCCTTGCGCCGCCGAGGATCGGGGAACGCCCGTGCTGCCTCAGGGGTCAGCCAAAGCGCCACGGGCCCCGGCCGCACGCCGGGTGCCGCCGGGCAGGTGACGGGTTCCCGCGGCCGGACCATGCCGAGGATCGCGTCAGCGTCCCGGACCCGTCGTCACCGTCCGTTCCGCCGAGAAGCCTCCCCAGGTGCCGTCCGGCAGCATCGCCCGGACCCGGACCCGGTGGCTGACACCGGCGTCCCGCCCCAGGTAGAAGCTGTACGTGGCCCGGTCGCGCGGCGCGTCCCCGCCGTACACCAGTGAGGTGGCGGGCCGGCCGTCCAGATGGATCTGGTACTCGGTGACCTCACCGTCCACGCGCGGCGGCACCCAGCTCAGGTCGACGTAGTACGCCCCGTCCGAGCGGTGGCTCGTCGCCCGGAAGCCGGTGGGGGCCGTCGCACGGCCGTCGTCCCTGCCCGGCGTGGTGACACGGACGGCGGACGTGGCGGGGGAGACGTTCCCGGCCGCGTCCCTGGCCCGGACGGTGAACGAGTAGGCCATGCCGGGCCGCAGCCCCGTGACCACGGCGGCCGTCTGGGACCCGCTCACGCTGTGGATCTTCACGTCCCCCTGATGGATGTCGTACGACGCCACGCCACGGTCGTCCGTGGAGGCGGACCAGGACAGCTGGACCGCCCGGCTGCCGGCCACCCGGCCGTGCGGCGCCGACGGGCGGGTGGGTGCGGAGCGGTCGTCCGCGACGGCCGCGGGTGTCCTCGCTCGGACCTTCCGGCTGTGCGGTCCCGGCCGCCCCTCGGCGTCCCGCGCCCGCACGGTGAAGACATACGGGGTGGAGGGCCGGAGCCCGGTGACGTCCACCATGTGCTTCGAGCCCGGCACTTCCCTGACCTTGGCGGTGCCGCGATACACCTCGTAGACATCGGCCCGGGCGGTCGTGTTCCACATGACGTGCACGCTCGTCGCCGTGCCCGCCGTCGCGGTGACGCCCGTCGGCGCGCCGGGCGGAGCGCCGCCGTCCCCCTCGCCCGTGCCGGTCCAGCCGCAGGAGGCGACCAGGACGAGAGCCGCGGAGAACGCGAGGCGACCGAGGTGGGAGGGGAGAGCGGAAAGGCCTCGCACGACACTGCCTCCCGGGGCGGCACTCGGGAATGGTCCGGACCAATATGGCGTGGCTGGCGCGCTCACATCAAGAGGGCGGATGCGGAGAGCCCTCTGAGAGGGCGTCACCTCCCGCCGTTGGTGACCACCCGGGAGAGTTACGTATGCTGAAGCACCTCACGGCCGAACTCCTGGCGGACACCAGGGAGTTCGAGCCTGTCGCGCGGACCGCTGTCGTCGCAGATCCCGCGCCGGCGCGGGCGGCCGGGCAGGCCTGGGTCCTTACGCGGACTCAGGCCCCCGGCCCCTGTCGGAGGTTGGGCCATGCACCGTCCGGCCCCCCAGCGGTGGCCGGGTGATCGTCCCCGGGGCCAGATTGGGCTGAGTGCCCGTCAGGTTCCCCCAGGAGAGGCTCCTCTATCGTGCGTGTCCAGTCACTCACACTGGCCGCGGCCAGCGCCGCCCTGCTCGCCCCGACGACGCCCCCCGCCACCACGCCCCAGCCGGTCGCGTGGCGCGGAAACCCCGTCACCGCCGCCGACCTCCTGACCAAGGTGCGCAACTGCGCCCCGGTCTCCCGCGGCCGGTACCGCAGCGACTACGGCGCACCCGCGAACATCCCGGTCTGCGGCACCCGCGAGGCCGTGTTCTGGAAAGCCGACATGGACATCGACTGCGACGGCCGCCCCGGGCCCCGCTGCAACCGCCGCACGGACCCGTACTTCTCCGACAGCACCGCCTACGCGCAGTCCGACGGCCGCCCCCTGAGCGCCGAACGCCTCCCCTTCATCGTCGTGCCCGCCCCGAGCAGCATCTGGGACTACCGGGCACACGGCGTGGGCGGCGGTTCGGTCGTGGCCGTCGTCCACGGCAACCGTGTGCAGTACGCGGTCGTCGGCGACACGGGCCCGCAGGACATCATCGGAGAGGCCTCCTACGCGACCGCCAAGGCTCTCGGCATCCGCGCCGACCCGCAGGGCGGCGGCACACCGTCCGGCGTCACCTACATCGTCTTCAAGAACGCCCGCGTGTCGCCCATCGAGGACCATGCGGCGGCCGTGGCGACGGGGGAGCGGCTGGCGAGGCAATTCGTCGGTAGCCGGTAAGCGATTGACGGGGTGTCAGGGAAGCCTCCCGCCCGGTGGCCGACGGGTCGCCGGGCACGCCGCGTCCCGGCGCGCCCAGCCCGGTTCTCACACCTTCCGGTACGTGTACGCCTCCGCCGCGGCCGACTCCACCGCCGCCAGGTCGGCCCCGGTGGCCGCCGTGACGACCGCGGCCACGGCTCCCTCCACGAACGGAGCGTCCACCAGCCGCGTCTGCTCCGGGAGTTCATCGCCCTCCGCGAGCAGCGCCTTCACGGTCAGCACCGCACTGCCCAGATCGGTCAGCACGGCGACGCCGGCGCCCCGGTCGACGGACGCGGCCGCCGCGGCGATCAGTTCGGCGCTGGTGCCGAGCCCGCCGCCCTCGGTACCGCCCGCCGGGGCGACGGGCACCGCCGGGCCGCCGCCCGCGAGCCCCTTCGCCAGCTCGGCGACCGAGGCGGCCACCTCCGCGCTGTGCGACACCAGCACAATTCCCACGAGCCGCTCGTCACTCACCGGCGGCCTCCGCGAGTCCGGCGACGAGCAGCGCCGCAGACGTGGCACCCGGGTCCTGGTGCCCGATGCTGCGCTCGCCCAGATAGCTCGCCCGGCCCTTGCGCGCCTGCAAGGGCGTCGTCGCCACGGCGCCCTCCTCCGCGGCGGTCCGGGCCGCCGCGAACGAGTCGCCCAGCGCGTCCACCGCGGGCACCAGCGCGTCGATCATGGTCTTGTCGCCCGGCGCCGCACCGCCGAGGGTCATGACCGCGTCCACCCCGGCCCGCAGCGCCTCGGCCAGCTGCTCCGCACTGACCTCGGCGGCATCCCCGAGCGCCTTGCCGGTACGGCGCAGCAGCGTGCCGTACAGCGGCCCCGAGGCGCCGCCGACCGTCGAGATCAGCTGGCGCCCGGCCAGCGTCAGGACGCCGCCGGGCGTGCCGGGAGCCTCCTTCTCCAGGGCCGCCGACACGGCCGTGAACCCTCGATGGAGGTTGCTGCCGTGGTCGGCGTCCCCGATGGGGGAGTCGAGGGCGGTGAGCCGTTCCGCCTCGCGGTCCACGGACGCGGCGGTCACCGTCATCCAACGGCGGAAGAAATCGGCGTCGAGCACTGGATCTCCTTGCCTGGTAGGTACGTGGTGGTCCTCTACCCCCTCGCGTCACACGCCCCAGCGCAGACCCGGCGTCCTCACCGGCGCGTCCCACAGCCGCAGCATCTCCTCGTCGACCTGGCACAGGGTGAGGGAGGTGCCCGCCATGTCCAGGGAGGTGACGTAGTTGCCCACGAGGACGCGGGCGACGGGGACGCCGCGGGCGGCGAGGACCCGGTGCACCTCGGCGTTGAAGCCGTACAGCTCGAGCAGGGGCGTCGCGCCCATGCCGTTGACGAGGACCAGCACGGGATTGCGCGGCTTCAGGTCCTCCACCACCGCCTCGACGGCGGCCTCGGCGATCTCGCCGGACGTCATCATCGCCCGCCGCTCACGGCCGGGTTCGCCGTGGATGCCGATGCCCAACTCCAGCTCGCCCGGCGGCAGATCGAAGGTGGGGCTGCCCTTGGCCGGTGTGCTGCACGCGCTCAGCGCGACACCGAAACTGCGGGAGTTCTCGTTGACCTGCCGGGCGATGGCCTCCACCCGCTCCAGCGGCATGCCCTCGTCGGCGGCGGCGCCCGCGATCTTCTCCACGAACAGGGTCGCGCCGGTACCGCGCCGCCCCGCCGTGTAAAGACTGTCGGTCACCGCCACGTCGTCGTTGACCAGCACCTTCGCGATCTGGATGCCCTCGTCCTCGGCCAGCTCGGCGGCCATGTCGAAGTTGAGCACGTCACCGGTGTAGTTCTTCACGATGAACAGCACCCCGGCCCCGCTGTCCACGGCGGCGGCCGCGCGCAGCATCTGGTCGGGCACCGGGGAGGTGAAGACCTCGCCGGGACAGGCCGCCGACAGCATGCCGGGCCCTACGAAACCCCCGTGCAGCGGCTCGTGCCCCGAGCCACCGCCCGAGACCAGCCCCACTTTCCCGGCCACGGGAGCGTCCCGCCGCACGATCACCCGGTTCTCCACGTCCACGGTCAGCTCCGGGTGGGCGGCCGCCATACCGCGCAGCGCGTCCGCGACCACGGTCTCCGGGACGTTGATCAGCATCTTCACGGGTACCTCCTGGTGAGACTGGTACGTGCGCCTCTGGCCTTCATCCTCGCAGCCCGGCTCAGGCTTGACCAGTTGTCGATCTTGGCGTTTCCCGGCCGTCGACAGCGGGTCCCGGCGGTATTGATGCCGACCCGACGCCGACCTTGCCGACAGATCGTCAGGTCCGGCTGCGGCATCTCCCCACGGGACTGCCGGAAGGGCGCTCTCTTCTTGACGTCTTCTTGACGGGGCCCGGCATACAGCCCTCCATGAACACTGCCGGAAACCGGCAATGCGCGGCCCAGGCCGGATCGTGCAGCATGGCTCGCGGGGAGCACGGCGGATCGCCTTGGTGCCGGACACCGGCAGGTGCCCGGCACCAAGGCCCGGAACGGCCGTGCATCACCGCAGACGACTGAGGCGCGCCGCGGGGGAGAGGGGGAACCACGAGATGCGCACCCTTCTGGCAGCGGCCACGGCCCCGCCCACGATCCTGCTGACCGCCGCACTCGTCGTGGTCGTCTGCTTCTGGCTCCTCGCAGCCGTCGGTGTCACCGGCGTCGGCAGCTTCGACGCGGACGTGGATCTCCGGGCCTGGCGCATGGACGGGGTGCCCGTGACGGTGGCCTTCTCACTGCTGACCGCGCTCGCCTGGTCGCTGAGCGTCGGAGCGGCGGTTCTCCTCACCGCGTTCGCGTTCCCGGGGCCGGTCGCCGGGCTGCTGCACCTGGTCGCACCCGTGGGGGCGATGCTCGTCGCCTGGGGTGCGACGTGCCTGATCGTGCGTCCGCTGCACCGCCTCTTCCCGGACGAACCCGGGCCGTCCGTACGGGCGGACCACGCGGCCTGAGCCGCGGCGACGCCGGAACGCGGCTCCGGCCCGTTGTGCCTCTCTTTTGGGTTCTCCCTCGCTTTCAACTTCCTCACGCTGAAGGACGTATGCCATGGCTGCCGTGATCGTGGGCACCGGCGGGCTCGTCGCCGTCTGCCTGCTCCTCGTACTCGTCGTCGCCCGGTTGTTCCGCAAGGTGGAACAGGGCAAGGCGCTGATCGTCTCCAAGATGCGCAAGGTCGACGTGACCTTCACTGGGCAGGTCGTGCTGCCCGTGCTGCACAAGGCCGAGGTGATGGACATCTCGGTGAAGACCATCGAGATCACCCGGGTCGGCAAGGAGGGCCTGATCTGCCGCGACAACATCCGCGCGGACATCCGGATTTCGTTCTTCGTGAAGGTCAACAAGACCGTCGAGGACGTCATCAAGGTCGCCCAGGCCGTGGGCACCGCACGGGCCAGCGACCGGGACACGCTCCAGGAACTGTTCCACGCGAAGTTCTCCGAGGTGCTGAAGACCGTCGGCAAGCAGCTGGACTTCACCGACCTCTACACCAAGCGCGAGGAGCTGCGGTACCGGATCATCGAGGTCATCGGCGTCGACCTCAACGGCTACCACCTCGAGGACGCGGCGATCGACTACCTGGAGCAGACGCCGCTGACCCAGCTCGACCCGGCCAACGTGCTCGACGCGCAGGGCATCCGGAAGATCACCGAGCTGATCTTTCCCGGCGGCTACTGCCTGGCGACGGGGGCGTACAAGACGTTCGACGGCATCGCCGCCCCCTTTGACATGACAGCCCTGGAATTCGAGCGGATGGTCCGCTCGCCCAACGGCGAGGACGTCCTGTTCGCCTTCCACGCGCGCGTGGCAGGCCGCAGCCTCCTGCTGCCGTACAACATGATCCGAAAGGAGGTCGCCACCCCGCTGTCCTGCCACGGCTGGGCCCTCGTCGACGACGGCACGCTGATGGTGCTGCGGGCGGACACCGACGAGCCGCAGCGCGTGCACCCCCTCCAGCTGTGGAACTCCCCGTACGTCTCCGACATGTACGCGGCCGCTCAGCCCATCGGCACCGGCCCGCTCGCCCGAGTCGGCAACGCCGACCTCGTCCGCGGCATCTCCGACTGCCTGTCCCTCACGCGGGCGTCACCGAGACGACCCCACGTACGCACCCGGACGCTGTGCGGACCGCACGACGACCCTCTGGCCCGCGCCGTGGCCGTCCTCGGGCTGCTCGCCGACCGGATCGCGGCCGTGGAGACGGCGATCAACCGCGCGGCCGACCCACGCCACCTGACGGCCAACCCCCTTGCCCGCCACGCGTTCCGGCCGGCCCCGGCGAACGGGGAGCGGTGAGGTGCCACTTGGACGTCCGGCCCGGCTGCCCGATTCCGACGTGCATATGTCGAAGCCGCACTTGATGGCGCATTTGCGGAGCATCGGCATTGCCGGAATCCGGCAAGGAGGGAAGGATGTCAAGGGGAACAACGGGGGGAGTTCCATGACAGGTCAGCACGTGTCCGAGGAGTACGGCAAGTACCTGGACGGATACGCGGGCATCCTCGCAGACGCTTCCGCGACGGGCCGCCGGCTGACGCGGGAGGAACTGGACTCGCGCCGCGCGCTGGGTGAGAAGGCCGCGGAGCAGGCCGGTCTCGGACTGCGTGCCCTGGTCGCTGCCCACATGGCCGAGGCCCGGGCGAACTGGCCGACCGGGAACGGTGTTTCCGTGGACAGCGTGCTCGCTGCCGCCGCCCAGGCCATGGACGCGTTCGCCGAGGGCTACGAGCGGGCCCAGCGGCACGCCGTGCGCCAGGAGGAAGCCGCCCGCCGGGAGTTCATCGACGACCTGCTGTACGGCCGCAGCGACCTGGGCCGCCTGGCCCAGCGCGCCGAGCGCTACGGGCTGCGCCTGTCGTACGAGCACGCGGTCGCCGTGGCGCGCGGCACGACCGCCTACGACGAGGGAGATCCGGCCCCCCGGGAGGTGGAGCGCGCGCTGATCAGCCGGTTCGGGGACCGCAGCATCCTGCTCACCACCAAGGACGGACGGCTCGTGTGCATCGCCCCCGGCGACCAGGACGAGGTCCTCGCGTACTTCGCGAAGCATGCGTTCGCGGTCACGGGCGGGGCACAGGTGGCGATCGGCCGTCCCCAGCCCGGCGCGGCAGGCGTCGTCCACTCGTACGAAGAGGCCCTGAACGCTCTCGAACTCGCCGAACGACTGGAACTCGACGAGCCCGTGCTGCGCGCCGCCGACCTCCTCGTCTATCCGGTCCTCACCCGCGACCGGCAGGCCATGGCCGACCTGGTGCACAGTGCTCTCGGCCCGCTGCGTCAGGCCCGCGGTGGTGCCCAGCCGCTCCTGGACACCCTCACCGCGTACTTCGATTCCGGCTGTGTGTCCGCGGAAGCGGCGCGGCGGCTGTCGCTGAGCGTGCGGGCCTTCACCTATCGTCTGGAACGCATCCACAAGCTCACCGGCGCCGATCCGTCCGACCCGGTCCACCGCTACACGCTCCAGACCGCGGTGATCGGGGCCCGGTTGCTGGACTGGCCGGCGAAATCGTTCTGAGCGGTGACCCGTACCAGGACTCTCACGGCCGTCTCGGGGACCGCCGACGGCTTCCCCGTCCAGGCCGCCGGCGCTCTCGCCAAGGTCACCACGGCCGAGGGCCTGCCCGCCTTCGACGAGTCCGGCATGGAAGGCATCTCCGCGGTCTGACGCGGGCGAGGGCGTCAGGGCCTGTTCGTCGGACGGCCCACAAGGAACGCGACGAGCGCGCCGGCCAGCGCTGCCCATGCCAAGGCCACCGCCCCGGCCTGTGACCAGCCTGTCACGGCGACGGCCACAGCCGCCACGAGCCCGGCGGCCACGGCAGGCCCGCTCGTCGCGCACGCCCACTGCCGGCGGACACTGCCCGGCCGGCGCAGCTCGCCGATCGCGGCCCTGATCATCAGTGCGGCGACCACGACGACCACGGGCAGCAGCGACCCGGCGCCGCTCATGAGGCGGCGCGGACCATGTCGGCGGTCGCCCGTGGCGCCGGCGAAACCAGGGCCGGTCCGCTGGTGGATGCCGGGGATGCCGTCGGCGTCGTCATCGCGTGTCTCCTCTTCCCCTCCGATCAGCGGGGCAACAGTGAAACCGATCCCGGCGAGGACCGCCAGGCCCGGCCCCACCCCCAGCGACGCCGACGTGGCAAGTCTGTGACGTCTCCCTGGGGTAAGGATCTTCGCGTTGTGGGTAAAACGGACGCAAAAGACCCTTCCGGGGCCGCACCGCTGAGAGGGGGCGCGCGATGGACCCATGGCTGATCTGGTTGATCATCGCGGGCGTATTGGCTGTGGCGGAGATCTTCACCCTGACCGCTGCGCTGGGGATGCTGAGCGCGGCCGCGTTGGTCACGGCGGGTTCCGCCGCGGTCGGCCTGCCGCTGCCTTTCCAGTTCCTGGTCTTCACCGCCGTGTCAGCGGTCACCCTGCTGTTCCTGCGCCCCATCGCTCTGCGCCACGTGCTCAAGCCCCAAGCGGCACGGTTCGGCGTGGACGCCCTGGTCGGCAAGGGTGCCTATGTCGTCTCGGAGGTGACGGGCCTGGGCGGCAGGGTTCGTATCGACGGTGAGGAGTGGACGGCCCGCGCCTTGGACGAGACGCTGGTCATTCCCGCCGGAAAGACCGTCGACGTCATAGAGATCAGTGGCGCCACCGCCATCGTCTACCCACGGGACTGATGACCATGGAAGCCTCGGCGTTCTTGATTGCCGGCCTGATCGTCGCGCTGTTCGCGGTTTTCACCGTGGTGCGGGCGGTCCGTATCGTTCCCCAGGCCCGTGCTCGTAATGTCGAGCGACTCGGCCGCTACCACCGGACCCTGAATCCCGGCCTCAGTCTCGTCATTCCGTACATCGACCGGGTTCACCCGGTGATCGACCTCCGGGAACAGGTCGTCTCCTTCAAACCGCAGCCGGTCATCACCGAGGACAACCTCGTCGTCGAGATCGACACCGTCCTCTATTTCCAGGTCACCGATCCGCGAGCGGCCTTCTACGAGATCGCTAATTTCCTCCAGGCGGTCGAGCAATTGACCGTCACCACGCTGCGCAATGTCGTGGGATCCATGGACCTGGAGAAGACCCTCACCTCACGCGACACCATCAACAGCCAGCTCCGCGGTGTTCTCGACGAGGCCACTGGTAAGTGGGGGCTGAGGGTCAACCGGGTGGAGATCAAGGCCATCGACCCGCCGCAGTCCATCAAGGACGCGATGCAGAAGCAGATGCGAGCCGAGCGGGACAAACGAGCCGCGATCCTCGGGGCCGAAGGACAGCGTCAGTCGCAGATCCTCACCGCCGAAGGCGACAAGCAGGCCGCCGTCCTGCGCGCGGAGGGCAACCGCACTGCCGCGATCCTCCAGGCCGAGGGCCAGTCCCGGGCCATCGACGAGGTGTTCCAGGCAGTGCACCGCAACGACCCCGACCCCAAGCTGCTCGCCTGGCAGTACCTCCAGACGCTGCCCCAGCTGGCGCAGGGAGCGGGCAGTACGTTCTGGGTGATCCCGAGCGAGGTCACCTCCGCACTCCAGGGGGTGTCCCGCGCCTTCAGCGAGGCACTGCCCCCGTCGCCGGCCACGCGCGAGAAGCCGACGGACGACATGGCTGCCCAGGCCGCCGACGACACGGCGCAGGCGGAACAAGCCGCTGCCGCGGCCCTGGCCGACGCGGCCAAGGCCGATCGCGCCGGCCCCGGATCTCTCCCGACCCGGTCCCCTGGCTGACAGCGGTCGGGGGTGTGACGAAGCGGCAGGGGACGCTTCAGGGACCCGGCCGTGGCAGGCAGGGAATCACGTCATGCTGCTCTCCGTGCCGATCAGGTCGGTGACGGCCCGTATGCCGCCTTCGGCGAGAGCGGCGCGCTGTCTGTCCGCCCCGGTGCCGTTCTGGAGAAGCCGGTGGACCAGGGCCGTCACCTGCCGGGTCGCGCCGGACGCGTCCAGTGCCGGTGCGACGTGCCGCAGGAGCTGGTAGAGCACGTCGCCGGCCCGCCGCGGCCGGCCGTTCGGGCAGATCAGGGTGTCGCTCAGGCCGTGCCGGGCGGCATGCCACAGAGCGACCTGGAGAAGCTCCGGCGGGCAGTCGGGCACGGGCGCCCCGGCGGCCGTTTCCGCGATGGCCGTGTCCACGAGCGCATGGGTCATGCCCGCGAGCATGACCGCGTCGTCCGCGCGCAGTTGGACGTCCAGGCTCCGCACCTCGACGGTGGGGTACCGGGCCGACAGGCGGGCCTGCCAGTACAACTGCCCGGTGTCCGAGATCACGCCGCTCTCCAGCAGTCGCGTCACGCGCCGGTCGTGGTCGTCCACGTCACGGAAGAACGGGGGCCCGCCGCTGACCGGCCAGCGGCCGAAGATCACGGTGCGCCAGCTGGCGAAGCCGGTGTCGTGGCCGTCCCAGAGCGGGGAGTTCGCCGACATGGCCGTCAGGGTCGGCAGCCAGACCCGGATCCGGTTCAGCACCTGAACGCCCATCTCGCGGCTGGGCACGGCCACGTGCACGTGCATGCCGTTGACCAGTTGCTCCGCCACCAGCTGGGGCGCCTGCGTGAGCATGGCCCGGTACCGGGCCTGGTCGGTGACGGCCACCGGATGGCGATGGCGCAGCGGAGGCGTCCCGCAGGCGGCGATCCGGCAGCCGTGCGCTTCGGCCGCCGCCCCGATGGCGTGCCGCAGCCGCAGCAGATGTCCCCCCGCCTCCTCCAATGTGCCGCACACCGGCGTCGCCACCTCGACCTGCGCCTGGAGCAGCTCGCACTGCACCTCCTGGTCGGCCACGAGATGCGCCAGCCCCGCCGAGGCGCGCACCTTGTCGGCCAGGGGTACCGGCAGCCCGGTAACCGGGTCGAGGAGCAGGTACTCCTCTTCCACACCGATCGTCGTCATCGGTCACCCTCTGTTCTGCCCCGTCACCGGGACCGGATCGCGCGGCGTGGGCCGGACGCTGTCGGCCGGACGCTCGCGCGTGGCCCGAGTGCCGCGGCGACGGCATGGCAAACCCTTGCAAAACGGGATGATGAGGTGACTCGGTGGTCCCGGGTACTCGTACCGCCTCTGAGGCGGGCAGGAGGCGCCCGGCTCGGGCAGACGTGAGGAGGTACGGGATGGGACTGCGCGATCACGTGGTGGTGGTGACCGGAGCGTCCAGCGGGATCGGACGGGCCACGGCGGAGGCGTTCGCGCGCAAGGGCTGCGCCGTGGTGCTGGCCGCGCGACGCGAGGAGGCGCTGGAGGCGGCGGCCCACGCGTGTGCGAAGCACCGCGGGGCCCGGACACGGGTCGTGCCGACCGACACGACGGACGCCAAGGCGGTCGAGGACCTGGCGCGGCGTGCCGTGCAGGAGTTCGGCCGCATCGACGTCTGGGTCAACAACGCGGCCGTCAACGCCTTCGGCCGCTTCGAGGACGTACCGCTGGAGGACTTCCGAAAGGTCCTGGACGTCAACGTGATGGGCTACGTGCACGGGGCCCGGGCGGCTCTGCGGGTGATGCGGGAACAGGGCACGGGCACGCTGATCAACATCGCGTCCATCGTGGGTGCCGTGGCGCAGCCGTACAGCCACCCCTACGGAATGTCCAAGCACGCCGTCCGCGGGCTCGGCTCCAGCCTTCGGCAGCAGCTCCGGGTGGAGGGTGTGAAGGGCATCGAGGTGTGCACGGTGCTCCCCGCGACCATCGACACGCCGCATTTCCAGCAGGCGGCCAACTACACCGGGCGCAAGGTCGTGGCGATGCCGCCCGTGTACAGCCCCGAGCGCGTCGCCCGGGCCGTCGTGCGGCTCGTCCGCAGGCCGCGTCGCGAAGTGGTGGTCGGCCCCGCGGGCCGCGCACTGGTACGCCAGTCCCGGATGGCACCCGGGCTCGCGGAGCGGACCATGGCACGGCAGACGGACAAGACCCACCTGTCCCAGGACGAGGAGGCCCCGGCCACGCACGGAACGCTGCACGTACCGGCAGAGGGGGAGGGGTCGGTGCACGGCGGCTGGGGCGGCCGACGGCGCACCGCGCTGCGCAGGACGGCCGTCGCCGCAGCGCTGGCGGGAGCGGCCGTCGCGGCCGGGCGGCGGGTGACGCACGGCCCGGCGGGCGCCTGACGGGTCGGCGGGGCGCCGAGTACGGGCCCTCGCGCCTGTCGTGGCCGGGCGGTACGCCCCGGTCGCCCGTCCCCTCAGCCGTGGCTCCCCAGGCGGGGGCGGCAGCCGCCGGCCCTGGTCGTCCCCATGATTGTCGTCATCCCCATGGTTGTCGTCCTCGCCAAGCCGTCTCCCCGGGCCCTGTGCGCAGGCCGGGCAGACGGCTTGGCCCGACGGGAGACGGGAGCAGTTCTACGACGTCACGGCCGCGGGTTCGTGCGCTGCCACCGAGGGCGTGCGTCCTGACCACGGCGTCCGGCGACCGAGGCGCACCGCGGGCACTGGCGCCGGACGCGGTCCGCCGCACCGCCGGACTCCGGGAAGGTGTCCGGCCAGGTGACGTGCGGGAAGCGGACCAGCCGGGAGCGGCTGAGGGACAGGCCGCAGACGGTCTGGTTCAGCCCCGGCTCCCAGGCGTGCACCTCGCCGGACGGCAGGCGGCGCCGGCCTTCCTCCTCGTCGGTCCACTGTCCGGACGCCGCGACGGCGTACTGCTTGACGCGTGCCATGCCGTGCTGTCCCGGATCAGCCGGCCGCGTGGTCGACGCGCAGCCGCACCTGCTCCTCCAGGCGCTCAAGGCTGGTGTCCAGGGCGTCGCGGACCAGCGTCTCGCCGGGGTCGTGGCTGTCGTCGAAGAACGACAGGTGCACCGTCACCTCGCTGGCTCCGCCGCCGATCCCGGCGACCTGGAGCCAGCCCGTGTAGCTGCCCTGG
The DNA here is from genome assembly GCF_029813805.1 of Streptomyces sp. DH10. Lineage (NCBI taxonomy): Bacteria > Bacillati > Actinomycetota > Actinomycetes > Kitasatosporales > Streptomycetaceae > Streptomyces > Streptomyces sp. DH10. Next base: position 36,057 of record NZ_JARVKU010000020.1, on the reverse strand, counting down.
TCGCGGGTGCCCCATTCGAGCCGCATCTGGTCGCGCTGGGCACGCAGCAGGGCGGAGGTGTCCTCGTCCGTGCGGTCCTCGTGCACGGTGACCGCGGGCAGCTCCTCGGCCTCGACGTGCAGGGCCTCCGGCAGCCAGGTGTCCAACTGGCCGATGTTGGCGGCCTGGTCGAAGACCTGCTCGGGCTGTGCGGGCATCGTGCGGGAACGTTCGTACTCGGTCATCGCGGCACCGGCCTCGCTTCGGGTTGGTTCAGCGCACCGCGTTCCCGGCCTGCCCGGCCGTAATCCTCCGGGCCCGTTTGCCGTCGGTGCCGGTGGGGACCCGGCTGGGCATGAGCGCAATGCCACGCCGTCGGCCGATGGGGCAGAACCGGGTCCTGTGGCTGCTGGACCGCCTGGAGCGGGAGCCTGGGGCCGATGCGGTGATCGATTTGCTCCGCAGGGGCGTGCGGGCCCTGCCGCTGGGGCGCGGCCGGGATCTGCTGCACGGCAGGTGGCTGGGGCATCCGGTGCATCCGCTGATGGTGCAGGTGCCGATCGGAAGCTGGCTGTCGGCGGCCGTCCTGGACCTGCGGCCCGGCCGCTCCCGCGAGTCGGGGGTGCTGGTCGGCGTCGGTCTGGCCGCCGCCGCGCCCACGGCCCTGGCGGGCTGGGTCGACTGGGCGGACCTGCACCGTCAGCAGCAGCGTGTGGGGCTGGCGCACGCCCTGAGCAACCTCACGGCCGTCGGTCTGTACGCCGCTTCGCTCACCTGCCGGGTCAAGGGACGCGAAACGGCGGGCCGGGCCTACGGCTTCCTGGGGCTGACGGCGGTCGGACTCGGCGGCATGCTGGGCGGCCACCTGGCCTACCGGCAGGCGTCCGGCGCCAATCACGCCGAAGAGGTCCCGCACGTCGTCACGGAGGGCTGGCACCGGATCGGCACCGTCGACGAGTTCCCGGCCGGTCAGCCGGTGCGGCGCAGCGTGGATGACGTGCCGGTGCTGGTGGTACGCGAACCCGGCGGGGTGATCCACGCGCTGGCCGAGCGGTGCAGCCACCTCGCGGGACCGCTCTCCGAAGGCACCGTCGCCGACGGTTGCATCCAGTGCCCGTGGCACGGCAGCGTCTTCCGCCTCGCCGACGGCTGGAACGTCCGCGGCCCGGCCACCGCTCCTCAGCCCGCCTTCGAAACCCGGATCACCGACGGCCACGTCGAGGTACGCCTGCGCCACCAGGACGAGGGAGAACATGAGGGGAAAGACCGGGAACTGGTCGGGCAGGGAAGCGGAACGCGACCAGAGGTCACGCGTGGACACGGCGACAGCGACTGACAGCCGTCTCGCACGGCGGCTCCAGGGGCTCCTCGACCGCACCCGACGGAACTACGAGGCGGGGCACGAACGGCCGTTGGGCGGCTATCTCGCGGCCATGGCGGGCTTCGCGGCGTACACGGCGGCCTGGACGACGGCGGTACGGCGCCAGGGGCGCGCGCTGCCCGAGCGGCCCGAGCCGTGGGACGTGGTGCTGACCTCGGTGGCCACGTTCCGGCTCAGCCGGCTGCTGAGCAAGGCATCGGTGACCAGCCCGCTGCGGGCCCCCTTCACCAGGTACGTCGGCCCGCAGGGCCCCGCCGAACTGCACGAGGAGGCGCGGCCCGAGCACGGCAAGCACACCGTCGGCGAACTCGCGACCTGCCCGTTCTGCATGAGCGTCTGGGTCGCCACGACCCTGACCGCCGGCCAGTTCCTCTGGCCGCGCCCGACTCGCATAGCCATGGGCACGCTCACCGCCGTGGCCGGCGCGGACGCGCTGCAACTGGGGTACAGCGCGCTGATGACCAGGGCTGCGGGCGACTGACCGCGGAAAGCCTGATTTTTGCAGAGTCTGCATTTTTGCGTACCATGCAATCATGACGGAGGGGAACCCGGAGGGCGTCGGGCTGCGCGAGCGCAAGAAGCGGGCGACCCGCGCCGCTCTGGTGGCGGCCGCGGTGCGGCTGGCGGCGGAGCACGGGGCGGAGAACGTCACCGTGGACGCGATCAGCGAGGCAGCCGGGGTGTCCGCGCGGACGTTCTTCAACTACTTCGACTCCCGTGACGACGTCTTCGTCATGATCGGTGCGGACGCGAGTGCGAGGGTCCGGCACGCGGTACGGGCGGCGCCCACGGAGATGTCCCCGCTGGAGGCGCTGCGCGACGCCATGGCGGCCGAGCTCGCGGAAGTCGAGCAGCAGCAGGAACTGTGGCGCCTGCATTCCGAGGTGCTGCGCCGCTCACCACACCTGCTCGCGCGCAGCATCGGCGCCCACATGGCCGATGAACTCGCCCTGGCCGAAGCGCTCGCCGAGCGCGTCGGCGCCGGCTCGCCGCTCTTCTCCGAGGACCGCGCGGGGCCCGGGTCGTCGGACGACGAACACAGGAGGCGGGCGCTGGACCTCTATCCGCGACTGCTCGCCGCTGTCGGCATCGCGGCCGTCCGGATCGCCGTCGAGCACTGGTGCGTCCGGCAGGACGAACTCGCTTTCGTGGACGTCTTCCGGGAGACGTTCGAGCATCTCGCAGCGGGGCTTCCGGCCCCGCCACCGGCGGGACCGACCGATTCGCTCGGCCGGTAGGCATCGCCGCTCATCGCTCCGGCGTCCATGTCCCGCCCGGCCCCCTTTCTCGAACAGCCCCAGATTTTCGGACGGTTCGCGCGCCCGCGGTCGTGTGCCGCTCGAGTCGCCCGCCATCAACACCGTGAAAGAGACGATGTGAATTCTTCAGCGGCGCCCGTAGAGGCGTCACCGTCCTCCATGTCCAACCGGCAGATACTCCAGGCGATGTCGGGGCTGATGGCGGGCATGTTCGTCGCCATCCTGGCCGGCACCGTGGTGTCCAACGCGCTGCCCCGGATCATCGCCGACCTCGGGGCCAGCCAGTCCTCCTACACCTGGGTCGTCACCGCCGAGCTGCTGGCCATGACGGCGACCGTGCCGCTGTGGGGCAAGCTGTCCGACCTCTACAACAAGAAACTGCTGCTCCAGCTCTCACTGGGCCTGTTCGTCGTCGGCTCGCTGCTGGCGGGCTTCTCCCACGACGTGGAGCTGCTCATCTTCAGCCGTGTGGCCCAGGGCATCGGTGCCGGTGGTCTCACGGCACTGGCGCAGGTCGTGATGGCGGCGATCATCCCGCCGCGCAGGCTGGGCAAGTACGCGGGAATCTTCGGCGCCGTGTTCGCCGTGGGCACCGTGGCCGGACCACTGATCGGCGGCGTCCTGGTGGACACCTCGTGGCTCGGCTGGCGCTGGTGCTTCTTCATCGGCGTGCCCTTCGCCCTGCTCGCCATCGCCCTGCTCCAGCGCACGCTGCACCTGCCCACCGTCCGCCGTGAGGCGAAGATCGACTACCTGGGCGCCTTCCTGATCGTCGCGGGTGTCTGCGCGCTGCTGATCTGGGTCACGCTCGCCGGGAACGAGTTCGACTGGGCGTCGTGGCAGACCGCCGCACTGACCGGCGGGGGAGCGGTGCTGCTGGTCCTCGCGGTCCTCGTCGAGGCGAAGGTCGCCGAGCCGGTCATTCCGCTCGGCATCTTCCGCAACCGCACCGTGGCGCTGACCACCGTCGCCAGCCTCCTCGTCGGTGTGGCCATGTTCGGCGGCACGGTCTTCCTGTCGCAGTACTTCCAGGTGTCGCTCGGCAAGTCGCCGACGATGGCGGGTCTGATGAGCCTGCCCATGATCCTGGGCCTGCTGGTCTCGTCCACCGTCGCGGGGCAGATCATCAGCGCGACCGGCCGGTGGAAGGTGTACCTCGTCGTGGGCGCCGTCACGATGACCGTCGGTCTCGGGCTGCTCTCCACGATCGGGACGGACACCCACTTCGGTCTCCTCAGCGTCTACATGGCGGTCATGGGCATCGGTGTCGGCATGCTGATGCAAAACCTGGTGCTGGCCGCGCAGAACGACGTCCCGGCGGCCGAACTGGGCGCCGCGACCTCGGTGTTGTCCTTCTTCCGCAGCATGGGCGGCACCATCGGAACCAGCGTGCTCGGCGCGATCCTGGCCAACCGTGTCACCTCCGAGATGACCGAGAGCCTGAAGGACGCGGGCGGTGCCGTCGAGGGCGGAGGCCAGACCGGGCACGGGGGAGTGCCCGACATGACCGCCCTGCCGGCGCCGATGCGGGAGATCGTGGAGCACGCCTACGGGGTCGCCACCGCCGAACTCTTCCTCGTCGCCACCCCGTTCGCGGCGCTCGCGCTGATCGCCGTGCTGTTCATCAAGGAGAAGCCGCTGAAGAACACCAGCGGCATGGAGCGGCTCTCCGAGGAGTCGGCGGACGCCGGCACGCAGGTCGCGGGCGGCTCCCTCCCGCGCGTCGACGCGGACGCCTGACGAGATCCAGGGCCGTCGGCAGGGGCACGCGTCCCCTTCCGGCGGCCCTGTCGCGCTCACGCCGCGGCGGGGGTGTAGTGGGAGGCGTCGTCGCCTTCGAGGACGTGGCTGAGAGTGCCGTCGACGCCGGCGGGGACGTCGCCCGCGACGGTCACCCGGTGCAGCAGGCGGGGCAGGTCGCCGTAGTCGTCGGGGGCGTAGTGCTGTGTGATGCGGTTGTCGAAGAGGACGACGTCGCCGGGTGTCCAGGCCACGCGCACGATGTTCTCCGGGCGGGTGACGTACGACTGGAAGATGCGCAGAAGGTCACGCGAGTCGGACGGGCCGAGACCGACGATGCTCTGGGCGAAGCCGCCGATGAACAGGCCGCGCTCCCCGGTCTCGGGGTGGACGCGGACGACCGGGTGGACGGTGCGGTATGTGCGCGAGACGAACCGCTTGCGGTACTCGGCCGCCTTTTCGCTCTTCGGTGCGGCGTAGTCGTAGTCGTTGGTGTGTACGGCCCAGAGCTTGTCGGCCAGCTCGCGCAACGGCTCGGGCAGATCCCGGTAGGCGGCGGCCGAGTTGGCGATGAGGGTGTTGCCGCCATAGGGCGGGACCACGATGCTGCGCAGGGTGGACGCCTTCGGGGGCGTCCGGACGAACGTGACGTCCGTGTGCCACACGTTGGAGCGGATGCCCTCGTCGCCGTCGACGGGCAGGATGTGGGGCCGGCCGTCGACGGAGGGCACGGTGGGGTGGGCGGTGGTGAGTTCGCCGAAGAGGGAGGCGAAGCGGAGCTGGCCCGCGTCGTCGAGGTGCTGATCGCGGAAGACGAGCGCCTTGTGTTCCAGGAGCGCGGAGTCGAGCTCGGAGACGAGGGCGGGTTCGAGGTCGCCGGAGAGATCCACACTGAGGATCTCGGCGCCGATGCGGCCGCCGATCCTGCGGACGTCGAAGCCGGTGCTGGTGGTCATGTGCGGGGTCCTTTCAGTGCTGCCGACTCACTCCGGAACGTCTGCGGGGAATTCAGTCGACTACGAGGACGCGGCGCCTGGACACGGAACAGCCGTGATGGTCGCCTGCGGAAGAGAGCGGGGAGAGGAGCGTTCTCCGAATTGCTCACAGGAATGAGGATCACAGCGCGAATTCGCCTGGTCAACGCCGGTCGGGAGGGCGACATAAGAGTGAAGCGCGCTGTTCACAATGGCCGCCGAGCCGGCCCGTCGATGGTCAGACGGGGAGTACGAACGGAGGGTGCGTACCGTTGAGGAAGTAGTCCCCGACATCGCGGAGCCGGTGGGCTACGGGTTCGTACAGGGTGTGGGTCCGGGCATTGCGCCAGAAGCGGTCGAAGCCCAGCCGCGAGGACGCGGAGCGGGCGCCGATGATGTCGAGGGCGCGGGCGGTGGACTCCTGCACGGCCCTGGACGCGGCGGCTTCGGCCATGGCGACGAGGACGGAGATCTCCGCGTACTCGTCGTAGCCGAGGTCTTCACCACGGGCCAGCCCGGCGTGCACGGCGTCCCGTGCCTGGTCGGCGAGGGCGGACGCGGAGCGGGTGAGTACGGTGAGTTCCCCGCAGGCGGTCAGCACCTGCGGGTCCTGGGGCGAGCCGACCGGCCAGTCCGGGTGCCAGTGGGACTGGCCGGTCCTGCTGTATTCACGGGCCTCGGTGAGCACTCCCTCCGCCATGCCGAGACGGAGCTGCGCCGAGAGGAGACGCCCGACCGGCGACACCAGAGCAGTCAGGGGCGACAGAACGTCCTCGTCCGCGGCCAGTGAGCCCAGGACGTCGTCGGCGGCGATCGGCACGGCGTCGAACTCCACGCTGCCGCCGGCCGCGAGCCGCTGCCCGAAAGGGTCGGCGTCGCCGTCGATCACCACGCCCGGAAGGGCGGGATCCACCACGACGGCGAAGGGTTCGCCCGTGTCCGCCCGCACCGCCCGCACGGCGAGGCGGTCGGCGACCAGGACGCCTGCGGCAAAGCTCTGACGGCCGGTCAGCGCAAAACCCTGTCCGTCCCTGGACAGTGTGAGAGCCGGTTCCTGACGTGCCAGACCACCACCCCAGCACCACTGCTCCGCCGCGGACCGCCGCTCCAGCCGCGCGGCGGGAGCCGGCTCGGTGAAGAACCGGGAGCTCCACGACATGAAGTAGTGACAGCCGAGCAGTTGACCTATCGCGCCGTCGGCCGCGGCGATCTCCCGGACCACCGCGTACGCCGTGGGCCAGTCCGCGCCGCCGCCCCCGAGCCCGGCCGGTACGAGAAGCGTCAGCAGTCCCGACTCCCGCAGCCGTGACACCTCGTCGAACGGGGGCTTGCCCGCCTGGTCTCTGGCCACCGCGTCCGTGGCCAAATCGTCAGCGGTCTCGCCGGCCACGCGCAGCCAGTGCGCGTTCCCGGGCCCGGTCCGGCCGGACTCCACGTCGGAGCCGGACGGCGCAGGGGCAACGCCCATGGCAGAGGTCTCCTCATGTCGATGTGTGAGGCACACGCGTCATGCTGTGCGGCGCGTTGTACGCCGTCAGTAATTCCCTAGTAATTCTATAGGGAAACTAGGGAAGAGGGTCCAGGAGACGGCGGTATGTGGCCGACCGTGCCGCGCTGGTGACACCGGATGCGGTCACGACCTGACCGCATCCCGTGCGACGGTGATCGGGCAGGCCGCCCGGACCGCTCGAACCACGGGTCGGCACACGACTCGAAGGCAGAGGTGCTCCGTTGACCGTTCTCGATGCCCGGGCGCTCAACCGCGCCACCCTCGCGCGGCAGTTGCTCCTCGACCGCGCCGACCTGCCGGCGCTCGACGCCACCGGGCACCTGTGCGGTCTCCAGGCGCAGGAGCCGCAGGAACCGTTCATCGGGCTCTGGTCCCGGCTGCGGGCGTTCGAACCGACGGTGCTGTCGGACCTGCTGACCGGGCGGCGTGTGGTGCGGACCCATCTCATGCGCCGCACCGTCCACCTCGTCACCGCCACCGATCTTTTGGCCTGGCGGGCGCGCCATGACGCGATGCTGCGTCAGCGGGTGCTCGGGACGTACCGCCGCGAGCTGGAGGAAGTGGACCTCGGCGAACTCGCGGCGGCGGGGCGGGAGGTCATGGCCGACGGCGAACCCCGCTCGATGGGCGACCTCGCGCGCGCCGTCGCCGACCGCTGGCGGGCGGCGGGGCACCGGCCCCTGGGTGAGATGCTGGTCGCCGGTCTGCTCCCCATGGTGCAGCTGCCCCCGCGCGGGCTGTGGCGCACGACGGCGGGAGTGCGCTACGCCTTGGTCTCCTCCTGGCTGGGGCGTGAGGTCGACCAGCCGGTCCCGGACGACTCCGACCCCGTGGGGCAGACGTTGGTGCGGCGTTACCTGGCCGCGTTCGGACCCGCCGCCTCGGCCGACCTGCGCGCCTGGTGCGGCCTGGCGGGACTGCCGGCCGCGGTCTCCGCCCTGCGCGAGGAACTCGTCACCTTCCGCGACGAACGCGGCCGTGAACTGCTGGACCTCCCCGACGCGCCGCGCCCCGACCCCGACACCCCCGCGCCGGTGCGGTTCCTGCCGGCGTTCGACAACGCGATCCTCGGCTACCACGACCGCGGCCGGATCATCGACGACACCCACCGCGGCCTGTCGGTCGAAGGCGCCCGCGTCGTCCTGGTCGACGGCCGGGTCGCGGCGACCTGGACCGTCGAGGAGGACACCGTCCTGGTCACCCCGTTGCGCCGCTTCTCCCGGGCCGACCGCGGCTCCGTCGGCGAGGAAGGGCGGGCGCTGGCGTCCTTCCTGTCCGGTGACGAGAGCGACCGGGTGCGGATCTCCGCGTCTTCGGGCTGAGCGATACGCCAAGGACACGGTTCAGGCGCACACTGGAAGGGTGCTGCCGGTGCTCACGAGGGGGTGTCGGCCGATGGAGACGTCAGAGCGTGTGACCGTGCGGTGGTGGCGGTGGCGCCACAACGCGCTCAAGCGGCGCATCGACGTCGTCGAAGCCTGGGTCGTGCTCGCCGGCTGGGTGCTCGCCCTGCTGGGCGGTGCGGGCGCGGGTCTGATGGCGGCGGGCGCCGTCGAGCGGGCCGTCGAGCGGCAGCGGGCCGAGACCCGTCAGGTCTCGGCGGTCGCCGTCGAGGACGCGCCGGGCCCGTCACCGGCCCGGGCGGCGAGTGACCACCGGGTGTGGGCCGAGGTGCGGTGGACCGCGCCGGACGGTTCGACGCACACGGACGAGGCGCGGGTGCCGCCAAGGCTCCCCGCCGGGAGCACGATCCACGTGTGGGTGAACAGGAGCGGTGACATCACGGCCCCACCGGTGTCCGAGGCCGAGGCCTGGCTGCACACGACCATGGGCGGCGGGCTGGCGGGAGCCTTCGCGGGCGGGGCGGTACTGGGCGCCGCCTGGCTGACACGACTGTGCCTGGACCGCCGGCGCATGGCGCAGTGGGACGCGGAATGGGAGCGGATCGACACGCGGCGCGGCTGGAAGACCGGCTGACCGCGCACCGGCCGTGACACCCGCGCGGAGGCTTCCGCCCGGCGGGGGACAGGGGCGCGACCTGCGCTGCCGGCCGACTGGCGGACCCGCCAGGCAGGCGGGGTTATCGGCCGTACGGCGGGCTGAGCTGCCGGGAGAGCACCGGCCGGCGCCCCGGCCCGACTGCGGCCGGTCGATCAGGTGCGGCCGACGATGTCCTGGTCGTCGATGGTCTCGTGGGCGCCCGGCGGAGCAGGCGCTGTGCTTTCGCGGGACGTGGCGCTCCTGCGGCGCAGGCGCCCGGTCAGGGCGGTGGCCACGGGCTCGGTGTAGCGGGCGGTCAGGGGGCCGAGGAGGACCAGGATGAGGACGTAGGCCGTGGCCAGGGGGCCGAGGGAGGGCTCGATGCCGGCCGTGACGGCGAGCCCGGCGATGACGATGGAGAACTCGCCGCGTGCCACGAGCGTGCCGCCGGCGCGCCAGCGGCCCTTGGGCCCGATCCCGGAGCGCCGGGCGGCCCAGTAGCCGGTGGCGATCTTCGTCGCGGTGGTGACGGCCGCCAGGGCGAGGGCGGGCACCAGTACGGGAGGGATGCTGGCGGGGTCGGTGTGCAGGCCGAAGAAGACGAAGAACACCGCGGCGAACAGGTCACGCAGCGGCGCGAGCAGGCTCGTCGCGCCCTCGGCGACCTCGCCGGACAGCGCGATGCCCACCAGGAAGGCGCCCACCGCCGCGGACACCTGGAGTTGCTGCGCGAGCCCGGCGACGACCAGGGTCACGCCGAGCACCACCAGCAGCAGCTTCTCCGGGTCGTCGCTGGAGACGAAGCGGGAGACGTGACGGCCGAAGCGCACCGCGAGGACGAGCACGAGCGTGGCCACGCCCAGGGCGATGGCCAGCGTGACCGCGCCCGCTGCCAGGCCCACCCCGGCCAGCAGGGCGGTGACGATCGGCAGGTAGACCGCCATGGAGAGGTCCTCGAGGACCAGGATGCTCAGGATGGCCGGGGTCTCGCGGTTGCCGAGCCGCCCCAGCTCGCCCAGGACCTTGGCGATGACGCCGGAGGAGGAGACCCAGGTGACACCGGCCAGCACGACGGCGGCGACCGGCCCCCAGCCGAGCAGCAGCGCGAGCACCGCACCGGGCAGGGCGTTGAGGACGGCGTCGAGGACCCCGGCCGGATAGTGGGTCCTGAGGTTGGAGACGAGGTCCGTGGCCGTGTACTCGAGGCCCAGCATGAGCAGCAGCAGGATGACGCCGATCTCGGCGCCGATGGCGACGAAGTCCTCGCTGGCGACCAGCGGCAGCAGTCCGCCCTCGCCGAAGGCGAGCCCGGCCAGCAGGTAGAGGGGGATCGGCGAGAAGCTGAAGCGCCCGGCGAGGCGGCCGAGCAGCCCGAGCCCGAGGATGAGGCAGCCGAACTCGATCAGGAAGACCGCGGAGGAGTGCACGGCGGGTCACTCCCGCCCGAGTATCGCGGCGGCCGCCTCCACGCCCTCGCGGGTCCCGATGACGATGAGCGTGTCACCGCCGGCGAGCCGGAAGTCCGGCGCGGGGGAGGGTATCGCCTCGGCCCGGCGCAGCACCGCGACGATGGACGCGCCGGTGTCGGTGCGGATCCGGGACTCGCCCAGCAGCCGGCCGTTCCAGTGCGAGGAGCCGGACAGTTCGATCCGCTCGGCGACGAGCCCCAGGTCGGTGGTGGACAGCAGGTTCGGCGTGTGGTGCGCGGGCATCAGCGCGTCGATGAGCGTCGCCGCCTCCTCCGCCGTCAGACGCACCGACAGGTCGCAGGCGTCCGGGTCGTCCTTGCGGTAGGCGCTGATCGTCCGGTGGCCGTCGCGGTGGGCGACCACGGACAACCGGCGGCTGTCCCGGGTCGTCAGGTCGTAGCGGACACCGATGCCCGGCAACGGCGTGCTGCTGAGGCGTGGCGCGCTCATGTCTGTCCCCCTTCCGTCGGCGTGCGTGTTCCTGAGACTCGCCTGCGGGGGCCGCGCCCGGACGAGCGCCCAGGTCCGGCCTGTGGGCTCATCCTAGGCGGCCGGGCGGGACCGTACCCGTCGTGTGTGTGCTACCTGGAGGGCACCGGGACAGCGGATCCGGACGGGAAGGGAGTGGCCGTGGACTGCCTCGCGGTCGCCCCCTCCACCTGCCGCACGGTGCCCGTCCCCGGCCGGGTGCCCGTGCCCGCGCCGGCGGACAACTGGGACCAGGCGCCCAGCGCGAGAGCCAGGGCGGCGGCGGTGGCGACGACGCGTCCCACGCGCCGGGCCCTGGCACGGCGGTCCAGGTCGCGCCAGGCCACGCGGACCCCCAGGTCCTCCGGCTGCCACAGGTCACCGACGGTGTGCGGGGGTTGGAGCTGCCGTCCCGCCGCCCGCTCCCTCGCGGAGGGCTCCCTGGGGGCGGAGGCGCGTATGGCGTGCTCGCTGTCCGTGAGGAACCTCAGCCACACGTCGTCCGGGACCGGGGGAGTGCCGTCCGGCTCGTCGGGAGTTCCCCGTCCGCCGCCCGGTCCTTCGGTGGTCACGTCCCGCCATCTCCTCTCCGGCCATCGGCCTGATCACTGCGCAAGCCGAGATCAGTATGCCGCCCGGTGCGCCAGGCCGCCCCCTCCCAGCGCGTCCGAGACCGACCGGAGGCCGGCGGCGAAGTCGCCGCGGTGAGCGTGCCGTGGGGCGCAAGTGCCTCGCGCCCTCCGCCCCACGGCTGTCAGACGGCGGCGGGTGCCTCCGGCAGGACGTGGTCGCCGACCTTGTCGGTGCTCAGGCAGAGGGAGCAGACGACCGCGTCGTGCGTCCGGCAGGCGGCCACGTCCGGCCGTTCGAACCGCTGTCGGCACACGTGGCATTCGTAGGTGACGGCGCTGGGGTTGCCGTCCTCGTCCAGGAGCGGCTCGGCGATGCCGTCGTCGGTGCGGCGCAGGTAGTACCTGCCCTTGGTGACCACGGCCATCAGCGGGGTGAGGACGAACGCGATGACGGCGGCGGCGACGGGGGAGTACGGCTGGAGCGTGTCGCCCAGTCCGTGGAAGTACATGGCGATGGACAGCGCGGAGGCGGCGACGAAGGACACGACCCCGACCGGGTTGACGGCGTAGAGCATGCCGCGGCGGAACTCGGGGGCGTGCGGGGAGAGCTTCAGCACGTATTTGTTGATGCCGATGTCGGTGGCCACGGTGACCACCCAGGCGATCGCGCAGTTCGAGTAGAAGCCCAGGATGCTGTTGAGGAAGCTGAACATGTCGGCCTCCATCAGGACGAGCGCGAAGCCCAGGTTGACCAGGACGAAGATCATCCGGCCCGGGTAGCGCTTCGTGACGCGGGTGAAGGAGTTGGTCCAGGCGAGGGAGCCGGAGTACGCGTTCGTCACGTTGATCTTGATCTGGCTGATCACGACCAGGGCCACGGCCAGCGGGAGGACGATCCAGGACGGCATCATCGCGTCGAAGGCGTGCTTGAATTGCTGGATCGGCTCGGGTGCGGCGGTGGGGCCGACCTCGGCGATGATGTAGACCGCGAGGAACACGCCGATGGCCTGCTTCAGCGCGCCCAGCACCACCCAGCCAGGGCCGGCCATGACCACGGCCGTCCACCAACTCCGCTTGTTCGCCTCGGTCTTGGGCGGCATGAAGCGCAGGTAGTCGATCTGCTCGCCGATCTGCGCGATCAGCGACAGACACACGCCCGCGCCCAGCAGCACGGAGGCGGTGTTGACGCCGCCGTCCCCGTCGGTGCCCGCGTAGGCGAGGAAGCGGTCGACGGTCCCGGGGTCGGTGGCGACCAGGTACACCAGCGGGCCGACCATCAGCAGCAGCCAGATCGGCGTGGTCCACACCTGGAGCTTGCTCAGCGCCGTCATGCCGTAGATGACCAGCGGGATCACCATGACCGTGGACACCAAGTAGCCGAGCCACAGCGGCAGTCCGAGGCCCAGCTTCAGGCCCTGGGCCATGATCGAGCCTTCGAGGGCGAAGAAGATGAAGGTGAAGCTGGCGAAGATGACGCTGGTGAGGACCGAGCCGAAGTAGCCGAAGCCGGAGCCGCGGGTGATCAGGTCCAGGTCGATGTTGTAGCGGGCCCCGTAGTAGGCCAGCGGGAAGCCGGTCACGAAGATGACGACGGCGGCGACGGCGATCGCGAGCAGCGCGTTGCCGGTCCCGTGGGCCAGGCCGATACCGGCCCCGATGGAGAAGTCGGCCATGTAGGCGATGCCGCCGAGCGCGGTCGTCGCCACCACCATCGGGGTCCAGCGCCGGTAACTGCGCGGCGCGAAGCGCAGCGTGTAGTCCTCGAGCGTCTCCTTGACGGCCTGGTCGGCGCCCGGTGCCGCCTTCTGCGCGGGTTCCGGCTCGGCCACCTCGGCCAGTCGCGGCTCGCTGCTCATGCCACGCCTCCTTGCTGCGGGTTGGGGTCTGACAAGGCAGGCACGGTAGGCAGCGGTCGTTACCCCTCCGTACTTCTGGCGTGAAGGGAGTGTTTCGGAGGCGTCGCGCGAGGGCCGAAGGCCGTTCTACGGCACCCCGAGTTCGAAGAGCACGTAGCCCGCGTACGACCCGGAGGCCAGCGCGGCCGTGCCGAGCACGGCGGCGAGGGACGGCCAGTGGAGCCGGCGCATGGCCAGGGCGAGCGGGATGAACAGCGGGAAGAGCGGGAGCAGATAGCGCGAGACGTTGCCGAAGATCTGCTGGGTGGTCATCACCATGAGGTACGACACAAGCGTGTAGACGACGAGCACGGCGGGCGGTCTCAGACGCAGCAGCAGCACGGTCAGCACCGGCACCGTCAGCACCACGCAGACACCGATGACGTCCAGGAAGGGCATCGCGAAGAGGTAGTCGAAGTGCCCGACCGGGATGGACGTCAGCACGTCGAACGAGTGGACTCCCCAGTCGAACTTGTGGGCCCAGGCGCCGTCCTGGAGCTTGGAGTAGCCGTTGATGTCGCCCATGCGGTAGTTGACCCAGGCGAGGTAGCAGAGCAGGCCCAGCGGCGCGATCGCCACGGCGGCCAGCGGACGCCTGATCGCGTCCGCACGCCTGATCCCGTCCGCCCGCCGGCGCAGGGACAGCAGCGCGGCGACGGCGAGGGCGGCGACCAGCGCGACGGCGGTGGGCCGGCAGAGCCCGGCAGCGCAGGTCAGCAGACCGGCGGTGAGCCAGCGGCGGGACATGACGGCATGGCAGGTCCATGCGGCGAGGGCCGTGTAGAGGGACTCCGAGTAGCCCGACCACTCCGTGCCCGAACCGGGCCAGACGGCCCACAGCCCGGCCGCGACCAGCCCGGCCCGGTGACCGCCCAGCTGTGTCGTCACGGCGTAGATGCCGAGGGCGGCGACGAACGACGCGATGACGGAGACCGTCATGCCGGCGCCGTACAGGCCGAGCCCGGTGCACTCCGAGACCAGCCGCATCAGCGTCGGGTACAGCGGGAAGAACGCCGCCGAGTTGCCCTCCAGGGTGATCAGGCCCGTCGCCCCCGGGACCGGTTCCAGGGCCGGGTCGTATCCGTGCTGGGCGATCTGCTGGTACCACCAGCCGTCCCAGCTGGCCAGGACGTCCCAGGCATGCTCGCCGCCGCCGAATCGCGGGTTCTTCTTGCGGAAGTCGCCCGCGGAGTCCAGCAGATACATGAAGACGGCGAAGCCGGCCAGCTTCAGCACCCCGTACGTCAGCAGCACGGGTCCGTAGCGCCCGGCGGCCTCGCGCAGCCTCGGGCGGAACTCCCGGGAGCCCCGGGGGACTTCGGGGGTGTCGAGGCCGGTCGGCGGTCGGCGCAGCTCGACGGTGCTCATGAGGATCCTGTCGTACGGCGAGTGGGACGGGCGTCGTGGCGGGCGGGGAAGACCCAGGCCCGGAAGAGGAGGAAGCGCAGCAGCGTCGCGGCCAGGTTGGCGGCGACGAGCGTCACGAGTTCGAGCCGGTGTCCGGCCCCGGGGGCGGCGTGGTGGAGGGCGGCCAGTGAACCGCTGGTGAGCGCCAGCCCGACCAGGAAGGCCACGAGCCCCTTGAGATGGTGACGCAGCGCACCGCCCCGGCCCCGCACCCCGAAGGTGAGCCGCCGGTTCGCGGCGGTGTTGGCGACCGCGCTGGCCAGCAGCGCGAGCGCGTTGGCGGCCTGCGCTCCCGTGACGGGCCGGAGTGTGGTGTAGAGCAGGAGGTAGCACAGGGTGCTGGCGACCCCGACGGCGGCGAAGCGCACCAGCTGCCGGGCCAGGCCCGCCGGCAGCTCCGGGGCGAGGTCGCCGCCGCTGCGGCGCAGCGCGGACAGCGGCAGCCGGCCGCGGGCCAGGGCCCGGCCGAGCCTGGCCATGCCGCGCAGGTCGGCCAGCGCCGTGGACACGATGTGCACCCGGCTGTCCGGGTCGTCCACCCAGTCCACCGGCACCTCGTGGATCCGCAGTCCCGCCCGCTCGGCGATGACCAGCAACTCGGTGTCGAAGAACCACTCGCGGTCCTCCACCAGCGGCAGCAGCCGCTCGGCGACGTCCCGCCGCACCGCCTTGAATCCGCACTGTGCGTCGGAGAAACCCACGGCGAGCGTGGAGCGCAGCAGACCGTTGTAGCAGCGGGAGATGATCTCCCGCTTGGGCCCGCGCACCACCCGCGAACCGCGCGCCAGCCGGGTGCCGATGGCGATGTCCGAGTGCCCGGAGATCAGCGGCGCGACCAGCGGCAGCAGCGCCGCGAGGTCCGTGGACAGGTCCACGTCGAGATACGCCAGCACCGGGGCGCCCGAGCGTGACCAGGCGGCGTGCAGCGCACGGCCGCGCCCCTTCTCGGCCAGCCGGATCCAGTCCGTGCCGGGCAGCTCCGAGGCCAGCCGGGCCGCGATGCACGGGGTCCGGTCGGTGCTGGCGTTGTCGGCGATGGTGATCCGGAAGGGGTAGGGAAAGGTCTCGGTGAGGTGCGCGTGCAGGCGCCGGACGCAGGGCTCCAGGTCGTTCTCCTCGTTGAAAACGGGGACGACGACGTCGAGGACGGGGTCCGGGTGGTGCGCGGGCAGCGGGGCCCGGCACGGCAACGCGGACAGCTCGGTCGGCGGGCGGTCGACCAGGGCCGGCCGCCGTGCGGTTCTCATGGCTGCTTCACGGTCTCTTTCTGGCGCCGGACGTACGCGAGCGCCGGTTCGGGGCATGCCGAAGGCGCCCGTGGCGGTGGTGCGGTGACGGATGCGGGGCGCTGACGCCCCTGACGGGTCGGGCCGCGGTCAGGCGGTCGCCCCGACGGGCGGGGCCGCCCAGGCGGTCGCCGCCCCTGACGTATGGCCGCTCAGGCGGCTACTCGGTGGCCGATGCGGAAGGCTCCTGCGTCTCCTCCAGGGCGGACGGCGGAGCCGTCGTGGGCGTCGGGGAAGGGGGCGGCGTGGGGGGTGCCGACGTGGTCCGGGTCTCGGAGGCCGTGGCGGTCGGCGTGGGGCTGATCGTCGTGCTCGGGCCCCCGGGAAGCGTGCTGCCGCCGGTCGTGGTCGCCGGTGCGGACGGCTCCGGCTCGGTCGGAGTCGTGCTGGGGGTGGGGGAGTCGAATGTGGGCTCGCCGGTCTGCGAGGGGGTCGGGCTCGTCGCGGGCTGCGGCCGGTGATCGGCGGGCTGGGCCCTGGTGAGCATGTTCGGCAGCAGGGCGAGCCCGATGCTGAGCCCGGCCACGGCCACGGCGGAGCCGCCCGCCTTCCACAGCAGCCGCGCCCTGCGGCGGGAGCGGATGCCCGCGTGCAGCCGCTGCCGGTGTTCGGGCTCGTAGGGAGTGTGCCGCTGGGTGTCGCGCAGCAGCCGCGACAGGTCCCGCTCGAAGTCGTCCATCGCTTCTCCCTTCACCCCACGGGCCTGACGGCGTCGGACAGGATCTGGCGGAGCCGTGCGACTCCGCGTGACGTGTGGGACCGTGCGGTGCCCACCGGACAGCCCAGCGCCTGGGCGACCTGGGCCTCGGGCAGGTCCTCGTAGTAGCGCAGCACCACCGCGGCCCGCTGCTTGGCGGACAGCAGGGCCAACGCGGCCTCCAGCCGCGAGCGTTCCGCCACGGTGGACGACACGTCCCCCGGATCGGCCCGGTCGGGCAGTTGCTCCACCGGACGCTCACCCCACCAGCGCCGCTTCGCCGAGCGCGCCGCCATCCGCACCAGCACCGTGCGGACGTACGCCTCCGGAGCCTGCTCGGCGACCTTCGGCCAGGCGAACCACAGCTTCACCAGCGCTTCCTGCACCAGGTCCTCGGCCCGCTGCCGGTCGCCGCCCGTCAGCAGCCGCGCGACATGGAGCAGCGCCGACCAACGGGCGGCCACGAACTCGTCGAAGCCGTCCGCCCGAACCTGCTCCATCCCCACCGTCCCGCGTCTCAGTGACCCCCTACACCACTGAAAAGACGCTGGGCCCCCCATCACGCTGCACTCACCGGCTGTGATCCACCTCACTCAGAGTCGTGTGAGTGTGGGCGCGCGTGCAAGGCGTGCGCGCCGGACGTGTCGGGTGCGCACCTGAAAAGGGCCCGTGCACAGGCACGGGCCCTTCTGTCCGGCGGTGACGCCTACGTGCGGTCGCCCTTCGGCTTGCCCCGCTGGTCGGGGGTGCCGTGCGGCGGCGGGCTGAACGGCTGCGGGGACGTGGCGGGCGACACCGGCGAGCCTCCGTGCCCCTCGCCCGACTCGGGACGCAGGGCACCCGGGTCCCCGGACGTCGGCTCCGCGCCCTCGCGCAGCTGCTCGAGACGGGATCCCAGCAGCTCGGTCACCGGCAGCCGGTCGGCGTGCGACCGCTCGTACGCCAGCAGTTCCTCCACCTCGTCCGCGGACAGCGACCGCACCCGGCTCTCCAGGCCGCCGATCGGCAGGTGGTCGTAGTCCGGGAGCGGCAGGGTGTTGCGGGCGGGATCGGCCATGGTTCTCACTTCCCTGTGTACGGCGTGTACGACGTGCACGTATGACGGTTCACGTACGACGTGGGGTACGGAGCGGGAGTGCCGCGGGGCGGGGGGCTCAGCGGCCGCCCGGACCGCCGCTGCCGAACGAGCCGCTGCTGCCCTCGTTCCAGCGGGGACGCTCCTGGGTCGCGCTCCTGCGGTCGCTCTGGTTGCCGTGTGCCTTCAGCTCGTGCGGCGTCAGGCGACCCTGGCCCCGGGGCACCTCGTCGGGCTCCCTCCGCTCCCTCGCCTCCCGGACGGGACCCCCGTCGGGGAGCCTGGGCTGCTCGTCTGGGCGCGGCGGGCGCCGACGCTTGTGCCGGAGGCCCAGGATGAAGGCGCCCAGCAGCAGGGCCACGACCGCCAGACCCGTCACGACGAACCCGAAGCCGGGGGCGTCCCCGCCCGCGGCCATCTCCATCCATGCGGTATTCATGGCTCGCGAGTACCCTTGGTCGTCGCCGTGAACCTGCTCACCCCGACCGTGCGGCCCGGGTCTTCGACCGGTTCTCCTTGCGGACGGCGTCCAGCAGCTCCGCCTTCGACATCCGCGACCGCCCCTCGACGCCCAGCCGCTTCGCGAGGTCGTACAGGTGCTCCTTCGAGGCGCGCTCGTCGACGCCCTCGCCGCTGCGGCCGCCCTGCTGCCTGGGCCGGGCCGACCGCGGGTCCGACGGGGCCTTGCGGCCGCCCTCCTTGCGCTCCCAGTGGTCGCCGACCTTCTCATGGGTGTGCTTCAGCGCCCCGAAGGCCACGCGGTGCGCGCGCTCGCCCTCGCCGTACTGTTCCACCGCCGAGTCGTGCGCCTTGATCCAGGTGCGCTGTGCCTCCTCGGCGGAGCGCTCCAGGGTCGACGGAAGTTCCTCTCGCCCGGGCATGTGACTCACCTCCGTGCGTCGTCGTTCCCGGGCCTGCCGGGTGCCCGGCGGGCGGAGCCGGAAAACCGTACGGAACCCTTGCCGACACCGGGTTTGACCGGCATCGGCGGGGCTACCCGCGCGGTGTGACGACATCCCAGCAGGAGCTGTTCCGGTTCCTGGAGGACCGCTTCGCCTGTGCCCAGGCGTGCACCGAGTGCGCCCGGGCGTGCGCGTTGCGCGCGAGCCTCGTGGATCCCGACGGCACCGAGAACCAGGAACTCGTACGACGCAAGGGCATCATGTGCGCGGAGGTCTGCGACGCGACCTGCCGTGTGCTGTCCGAACAGAACCAGGTGGACGAGACCAGCATCCGCGTCCAGGTGGAGTGGTGCCGGACCGTGTGCCTGGAGGCAGCGCACGTCTTCGACCGGCAGCCGGGGGCGGAGGACTCGGCGGCGGCGTGCCGTGCCTGCGCACGGGCGTGCACGGACTTCCTCGCCACGCTGAACTGAGGAGCCGACGCTGAACAGAGGAGAACTGAGGAGACGACTCTGAACTGAGGAGCCGTTCCCCATCCCTCGCCCATTCCCAATTTCTGTAACACGTTCTACGGTGTGCGCCGACAGGACCGGCCTTGGGAGCCTGGAGGCGCCGTGCACCTCGAATACACGCCCGAGCAGCAGCGGCTGCGCGCCGAACTGCGCGCCTATTTCGCCGAACTGGTCCCGGACCACGCGTACGCCCGGCACGGCGACCCGGCCGCCCAGAAGCGGTTCTACCGCGAGACCATCCGGCGGCTCGGCGCGGACGGCTGGCTGGGCGTGGGCTGGCCGAAGGAGTACGGCGGGCGCGGCCTGAGCGCGATGGAGCAGTTCATCTTCTTCGACGAGGCCGCCCAGGCCGGCGTCCCGCTGCCGCTCATGGCGCTGAACACCGTCGGCCCGACGATCATGCGGTACGGCACCGACGAGCAGAAGTCCTACTTCCTGCCGAGGATCCTCTCCGGTGAGATCGACTTCGCGATCGGCTACAGCGAGCCCGGCGCGGGCACCGACCTCGCGTCACTGCGGACCCGTGCGGTGGTGGAGGGCGACGAATACGTCGTCAACGGACAGAAGATCTGGACGACCAACGGCGACACGGCGGACTGGGTGTGGCTGGCGGTCCGCACGGATCCGGCCGCGCCGCCGCACAAGGGCATCACGATGCTCCTGGTGCCGACCACCGCCCCCGGCTACTCCTGCACCCTCATCAACACCCTCGCTTCGCACGACACCACCGCCAGCTACTACGAGAACGTCCGCGTCCCCGTCTCCCACCGGGTCGGCGCCGAGAACCAGGGCTGGCGGCTGATCACCAACCAGCTCAACCACGAACGCGTGACCCTGGCCGCCCACGGCACCATGGCGATTCGCGCCCTGCACGACGTGCAGCGCTGGGCGATGGAGACCAAGCTCGCCGACGGCCGCCGCGTCGCCGATCTGCCCTGGGTCCGCCGCCTCCTGGCCCGGACCCACGCCCGGCTGGACGCGCTGAAGCTGCTCAACTGGCGGATGGTCGGTGCCGTCCAGGACGGCACCCTCACGCCGCAGGACGCCTCCGCCGTCAAGGTGTACGGCTCCGAGGCCCGACGCGACGCCTACGCCTGGCTCATGGAGATCGTCGCCGCCCCCGGCGCCCTGAAGGAGGGCTCGGCGGGCGCGGTCCTGCACGGCGAACTGGAACGCGGCTACCGTTCGGCGGTCATCTTCACCTTCGGCGGCGGCAACAACGAGATCCAGCGGGAGATCATCTCGTGGATCGGGCTGGGAATGCCGCGGGTGCGGCGCTGACCGAAGGCGTCCAGGACAGGCTCGGATTCCCCGGGTATCCGAGGTGGCCGAGCAGCCGGAGGGCGGTCGCGTCACATCGTTTGCCGGAGTCGCATCACGCCGGTTGCCAGATCCGGGCGAGCGTCGAGGCCGTGAGCAACTGCTCGGGGTCCCCCTGTCCTGCCAGGTGACCGTCGCGGAGCAGGAGGCAGGCGTCCGCCGAGCGTGCGGCTTCCAGGTCGTGCGTGGCCTGGACGACCGTCACTCCGTCGGCGACCAGCTCGGTCAGCAGCGCCCCGATGCGCTCCCTCGCCTCGGGGTCGAGGCCTGTGGTCGGTTCGTCCAGCAGCAGCAGGTCCGACTCCTGGGCGAGTCCTTGGGCGATCAGGGCGCGCTGTCTCTGCCCGCCGGACAGCTCCCCGAGCTGACGGGTGGCGAGGTCGGCGATGCCCAGTCGTTCCATGGCCGTGTCCACGGTGGCGCGGTCCTGCCGGGTCAGCCGGCGCCACGGTCCGCGTTCGCCCCAGCGCCCCATCTCCACCGTCTGTCTGACCGTCAGCGGCAGTGCGTCACCGACGGCGCCGCGCTGCGGGACGAACGCCGGCGGCCGGTTGCCGGCGTGGTGGAGCTCGCCTGATGTGGGTTGGATCACTCCGGCCAGTACTCCGAGCAGGGTGGACTTCCCGCTTCCGTTCGGGCCGACGAGCGCCGTGGTCGTCAACGCCGGTATCTCCACGTCAAGTTGATGGAGGACGGGACGGCCCGGGTAACCGGCGGAGATCTTGGCGAGGCGAACGCGGGACGTCCTGTCCTCGGAATGGGCGAAAGACGGGGATTTTTTGAACATGATTTTCATTGTAATGTCCACCGCATGGAGTGGTTGACGGGTCCCTTCGAGGTGACCTTCGTGCAACGGGCCCTATGGGGCGGAATGTTGGTGTCGGTGATCTGCGCACTGGCCGGTACCTGGGTAGTGCTCAGGGGGATGGCCTTCCTGGGTGACGCCATGTCCCACGGGCTGCTGCCCGGGGTCGCGCTCGCCGCGCTGCTCGGTGGCAACCTGCTGGTCGGGGCGGTGCTGAGCGCGGTCGTCATGACCGCCGGTGTCACCGCCCTCGGCCGCACCCCGAGGCTGTCCCAGGACACCGGGATCGGTCTGCTGTTCGTGGGGATGCTGTCCCTCGGCGTCATCATCGTGTCGCGCTCGCAGTCCTTCGCGGTCGATCTGACCGGGTTCCTGTTCGGTGACGTCCTCGCCGTCCGTGAGCAGGATCTGGTGTTGCTGGGTGTGGCGCTGCTGCTGGCACTGGTCGTCTCGGCCCTCGGCCACCGGGCCTTCCTCGCCCTGGCCTTCGACCCGCGCAAGGCCCGGACGCTCGGCCTGCGTCCCCGCCTGGCACACGCCGTGCTGCTCGGCCTGCTGGCGCTGGCCATCGTCGCCTCCTTCCACATCGTGGGGACGCTGCTGGTGCTGGGCCTGCTCATCGCCCCGCCGGCGGCCGCGCTGCCCTGGGCGCGCAGTGTGCGAGGTGTCATGGCCCTCGCGGCGCTGCTCGGCATCACCGCCACCTTCTGCGGTCTGCTGTTGTCCTGGCATCTGAGCACCGCGGCCGGCGCGACCGTCTCGGCCCTAGCGGTGAGCCTGTTCTTCCTCTCCCACCTGGCATCCGGTCTCCGCCGCCACCGGCGTGCGCGCTTCGTCGGCGTCCACGCCACGGCAACCGACTGAAGAGAATCTGAGGCGATCCCCTTGCTCGTCCGAAGAAACGTCATTCCCTGGGCTCCTGCCACGCTCGTGGCCGTCTCCCTGCTCACCACGAGTTGCGCGGGCCGGAACGACGACGTGTCCACCCCGAAGTCCACCGCCTCCGCATCCGCTCCGCACGGATACGTCGAGGGGGCACAGGAGAAGGCCGAGCAGCAGTCGCGGCTGCTGCTCAACGACCCGGGCACAGGAGACACCCGGGTACTCGACCTGATCACCGGAAAGACGCAGGAGGTGTCCCGGAGGAAAGGCACCGCCGAACTCGCCACGGACGGCCGGTTCGGCTACTTCCACACCTCAGGCGGCACGCACGTCCTCGACGTCGGCGCCTGGACGGTGGATCACGGCGACCACGTCCACTACTACCGCGCAGCCATACGTGACGTGGGCCGGCTGCCCGGAGGGCCCGGCACTCGCGTCCGCAGCGACGCCGCCGTGACCGCGGTGACCGACGAGGACGGCCGCGCCACGATCTACCGCCGGGCAGAACTGGAGAAGGGCAAGGCCGGTTCGCCCCGCACGCTCCCCGGGACACACGCGGGCCCTGCCGTGCCGTACGCGGAACACCTGCTCAGCCTCACGGACAACGGGCAGGACGCCGCGCGGCTCGCGGTGTACGACCGTGAGGGCAAGCGCGTCGCGTCGCCGGACACGGAGTGCCAGGACCCGCGGGGCGATGCCGTCACCCGGCGCGGAGTCGTCCTGGGCTGCGCGGACGGTGCCCTGCTCGTCCGTGAGGCCGACGGCGCGTTCACGACCAGCAAGATCCCGTACCGCGACGACGTACCCGGCAAGGATCGCGCCACGGCCTTCCGGTACCGGCCGGGCAGCGACACGCTCACGGCGCCGGCCGGTGACCGGGCCGTGTGGGTCCTGGACGTCACCGAGCGCACGTGGACACGGGTGAGGACCGGTCCGGTGGTCTCGGCCAACACGGCGGGCGAGGGTTCGGTCCTGATCGTCCTCGGAACCGACGGATCGCTCCACGGCTACGACATCGCCACCGGCAGGCAGGTCACCCGGACCAAGCCGCTCCTGACGGGCGCCTCCGCCGCCGGCACCGACGGGAACGCGGGACCGGTCATCGAGGTCGACCGCAGCCGCGCCTACCTCAACGACCCCAAGGGCAGACGCGTGTACGAGATCGACTACAACGACAACCTGCGCGTCGCGCGCACCTTCGACCTGGACATCGAGCCGGCCCTGATGGTGGAGACCGGACGATGACGAGACAGACGCAAGAGGCGCGTCGGCTGCGCACCTTCCTGCTGGCCCTGCTCACCCTCGCCCTGGCCGGTGCCGGCACCGGCTGTGCGAGCAGCGACGACCGGCCCCGGGTGGTCGTGACGACGAACATCCTGGGTGACGTCACCCGGGAGATCGTCGGCGACGAGGCCGACGTCACCGTGCTGATGAAGCCGAACGCCGACCCGCACTCCTTCGGCCTGTCGGCCGTGCAGGCCGCCGAACTGGAGCGTGCGGACCTCGTGGTCTTCAACGGGCTCGGCCTGGAGGAGAACGTGCTGCGGCACGTGGAGGCCGCCCGCGAGTCCGGGGTGGCCACTCTCGAGGCCGGCAAGGCGGTGGATCCCCTCACCTTCCAGGCGCACGACGACGGGGGCCCCGAGGAGGAGGCCGGGCAGCCCGATCCGCACTTCTGGACCGACCCCAACCGCATGCGTAAGGCCGTCGGTTTGATCGCCGACCAGGTGGTCGAGCACGTGGACGGCGTCGACCAGAACGCGATCCGCGACAACGCCGAGCGCTACGACGGCCGACTCGCCGACCTCACCACCTGGATGGAGAAGTCCCTCGGCGGCATCCCCGAACAACGGCGTGCGTTGGTGACCAACCACCACGTCTTCGGCTACCTCGCCGAACGCTTCGGCTTCCGGGTGGTCGGCGCGGTGATCCCGAGCGGTACGACGCTGGCCTCGCCCAGCTCCTCCGACCTGCGCTCGCTCACCGAGGCCATGCGCAAGGCGGGCGTACGCACCGTCTTCGCCGACTCCTCCCAGCCCAAGCGGCTGGCCGAGGTCCTGCGCACGGAGCTGGGCGACCGGACGCGTGTCGTCGAGCTCTACTCCGAATCCCTGACCGAAAAGGGCAAGGGCGCAGGCACCTACCTGCAGATGATGCGCGCCAACACCACCGCCATGACAGATGGCCTGACCGGCGCCTGAACGCGTCCCCTCACATGGCTCCCGGCCGATCGACCGTCCAGCAGCAGCACCCACACCCCGACGCCGCGCCCGCGCGGCCAGAAAGGAACACCCCGGTGAACAAGTCCATACGCAACAGAACCTTCACGGGCACGGCCCTCGCCCTGGCGGCCTCCGCCGTCCTGACCGCCTGCGCAGGAGAGGCCTCCTCCACCGACACGAAGGCCAAGAACGCCGCGGGCACCAAGGCCGTCGCGGTCAAGGACCCGCTGGTCGCCACGTTCGACGGCGGGCTGTACGTCCTGGACGGCGAGAGCCTGAAGCCGGCCGGCACGATCGAACTGCCGGGCTTCAACCGCCTCAACCCCGCCGGAGACGACGATCACGTCATCGTCTCCACCGACTCCGGTTTCCGCGTCCTGAACGCCGCCGAACAGACCTTCACCGGCGTCGAGTACAAGGGCGCCAAGCCCGGACACGTCGTACGGCACGCCGGCAAGACGGTCCTGTTCACCGATGGCACCGGCGAGGTCGACGTCTTCGACCCCGACGACCTCGCGGGCGGCAAGAAACCGCAAGGCCGCAGCTACACCTCCGCCGAGCCGCACCACGGCGTCGCCATCGAACTGAGCAACGGCGAACTCCTCAGCACAATCGGCACCGAGGAGAAGCGCACCGGCGCCCTCGTCCTGGACAAGAACAACAAGGAGATCAAGCGCAACGAGAACTGCCCCGGCGTCCACGGCGAGGCCGCGGCCAAGGGCGAAGCCGTCGGCATCGGCTGCGAGGACGGCATCCTCATCTACAAGGACGGCAAGTTCACCAAGGTCGACGCTCCCGACGACTACGGCCGCATCGGCAACCAGAGCGGCAGCGATGCGTCGCCCATCCTCCTGGGCGACTACAAGACCGACCCCGAGGCCGAACTGGAGCGGCCGACCCGCATCTCCCTCATCGACACCGAGACCGCGAAACTGCGCCTGGTCGACCTGGGCACCAGCTACTCCTTCCGCTCGCTCGGCCGCGGACCCCAGGGCGAAGCCCTCCTCCTGGGCACGAACGGCAATCTCCACGTCATCGACCCGGAAACGGGCAAGGTGGAGAAGAGGATCCCCGTCGTGGACGAGTGGCAGGAGCCGCTGGACTGGCAGCAGCCCCGGCCCACCCTCTTCGTCCGCGACCACACCGCGTACGTCTCCGAGCCGGGCAAGCGTAAGCTGCACGCCATCGACATCGAAACGGGCAAGAAGGTCACTTCCGTGACCCTGCCGAAGAGCACGAACGAACTGTCCGGTGTCGTCACCGGCCACTGAACCCCGTCGTCACGTCGACCAGGCCTCGTCCCACTGGTCCAGCAGTGTGTCGGCCGTGGCTCCGTCGGCGTCGGATGCCTGGCCGTGGAGCGACTGCTCCGTCCAGATCACCTTGCCGCGGGCCAGGTAGCGGGTGCCCCACCGCTGGGAGAACTGGGCGACGAGGAACAGACCTCGTCCGCCCTCGTCGGTGGTGGCGGCCCGACGCAGGTGGGGTGAGGTGCTGCTGCCGTCGGCGACCTCGCAGACCAGGCTGTCGCGGTCGTGCAGCACCCGCAGCCGAATCGGCTCGGTGCCGTAGCGGATGGCGTTGGTGACCAGCTCGCTGATCACCAACTCGGTGGTGAAGGCCATCTCGTCCAGCCCCCAGGCTTCCAGCCGACGGGTGACGTCCGCCCGGATCCCGGCGACGACCGCGGGATCGCCCGGCACGTCCCATTCGGCGACCCGGGAGGGATCGAGCCGGTGGGTGCGGGCTACGAGCAGGGCGATGTCGTCGCCCGGGTGGGCCGGAAGCAGGGTGTCGAAGACGTCCCGGCAGGTCTCCTCCGGAGTCCGGCCGGGGCGTGCCAGGGCATCGCGCAGCGCTTCCAGGCCGATGTCGATGCCGCTTTCCCGGTCCTCGATCAGCCCGTCGGTGTACAGGACCAGCCTGGACCCCTCGGGCAAGGTGACTTCGGCGGTTTCGAAGGGCTCCCCGCCGCCCAGCCCGAGCGGCGGGGCGCCCGGCACCCGCAGGTACTCCACGGTGCCGTCGGGGTGTACCAGGGCGGGCTCCGGATGCCCGGACCGGGCCAGCGAGCACTGCCCGGAGGACGGGTCGTAGACCGCGTAGAGGCAGGTGGCTCCCGTGACGCCCTTGTCGTCCCGCTCAGCGCTCTCCTCGCCGTCGATCCGGGCGACCAGCTCGTCCAGGTGGCCGAGGAGCTCGTCCGGGGACAGGTCCAGGGCGGAGAAGGTGTGCACCGCCGCGCGCAGCTGGCCCATGGTGGCAGCGGCGTGCAGGCCGTGCCCGACCACGTCGCCGACGACCAGCGCGACCCGGGCGCCGGGCAGGGGGATGACGTCGAACCAGTCGCCGCCGACCCCGTCCAGAGCCGGCAGGTAGCGGTGGGCGACCTCCACGGCCGAGTGGTCGGGCAGGGAGCCGGGCAGCAGGCTGCGCTGGAGTGTCTCGGCCAGGGCGTGCTCGCGGGTGTAACGGCGGGCGTTGTCGATGGCCACCGCGGCCCGGGCGACGAGCTCCTCGGCGAAGGCAAGATCCTCCTCCTCGAAGGGAGGGGCCTCCGAGCGCCAGAAACTCGCCATGCCCAGCACGACGCCGCGCGCCTGGAGCGGCACGGTGATCAGGGAATGGAAGCCGTGCTCCAGGACGCGCCGGGCGCGGACGGGGTCCTGGGCCGCCATCCAGTCCCCGGAGGCGGCCAGGTCTGCCTCCAGGACGGCGTGGCCGCGCTCGACGCCGACGGCCATGGGCGAGGTGGGGACAAAACGGATCAGCTCCCCGACGGGGTGAAGCGTCCGGGCTCCCTCGACGCCGTGCACCGCCGCGCGGCGCATCTCGGAGCCTGGCCCGGCAGGCTCCTCACCCCGCAGGACCGGGTCCAGCAGGTCGACGGTGGCGGCGTCCGCGAACCGGGGGACCGCCACCTCGGTCAGCTCCTGCGCGGTGCTCGTCACCTCCAGCGTGGTGCCGATCCGCACCCCCGCCTCGTACAGCAGCCGCAGCCGCTCCCGCGCCACCTCCGCCCGGCCCGCCAGGGCCCGCAGCTCCGTCGTGTCGCGCAGCGTGACCACGCTGCCCGCCGGGCCGTCGTCGGGGCCGACCGGCCGCATGTTGACCGCCAGCAGCCGGTCGCCGGCCAGGTGCACCTCGTCGGTGGCCACCCGGCCCGATCCCAGCAGCCGGGCGGTGCCATCTTCCAGGCCCAGGTCGGTGACACGGCGTTCCTCGGCATCCGTCGGCAGCGCCAGCAGCCGCCGCGCCTCGTCGTTGGCCAGCAGGAGCCGTCCGTCACCTCCGATGATCAGCACCCCTTCCCGCACTGCGTGCAGCACCGCGTCGTGGTGCTCGTACATGCGGGTCATCTCGGACGGGTCCAGGCCGTGGGTCTGCCGCCGCAGGCGCCGGGAGACCAGCGCCGTCCCACCGGCCGAGATCACCAGCGCGCCGCCGGCGAAACCGAGCAGCTGCGGCAGCTGGCCCTGCACCACCTCGTCCACGCTGTCGACCGTGATGCCGGCCGACACGAAGCCGACGATGGTCTTCCCGCCGGTGTCGTAGACGGGGACCGTCGAGTCCACGGAGAGGCCGAGACTGCCCTCGAAGGTCTGGGTGAAGGGCCTGTCGGCCGCGGCGCCTTCGCGCAGCGCGAAGATGTGCTTCCCGATCAGTGCCGGGTCCGGATGGGTCCAGCGGAAGCCGTTCGGATCGAACGCGACGACGTAGTCGACCCCGGACTCCTCACGGGCTTCCTCCGCACGCGGTTGCATCGGGACACGGGGGTTGTCGGACTTCATGGCCTCCAGCGTCCCCGGGGCATGCGCGAAGGCCTGGGCGACTCCGAAGGCAAGCTGCCGGGCCTCCTGCATGCTCGCGCTCCGGGCCTGGAACACGAGGGCCACGCCCGCGGCCGCGGCGAACAGAACCATGATCGCCAACTGGAGCAGGAACACCTGGCCCGCGACGCTGCGCACCCGGGGCAGGGCGGTCGAGCGCGGTCCGCTGTACCCGCTGTACGGGCGGAACCGAGACACCCTGAGCCGACCAGAACGAGTGGCCATATCCCTCCTGCCTTTCACCGCTCCCTGTGCCTCGGGCTCAGGCGCGTGCCCACGCCTGCCAGCGCTTGGTCAGGGCATCTCCGTTCTCGACCCACCACTCGACGTCCAGGTCGAAGCCGGACCGCAGGTGTCCCGGAGAGCTCGCCAGGTGCGCGGCGGCGGTCTCGGAGAGGTGTGCGTAGGCGGCCGGCACGACAGGGCCCTCGGGGTGGATCCGTGCGAAGTGGGCCTGTACCTCGGGCCGCAGGGCGAAGTCGATGAGCCGGTAGGCGGCCTCCGGGTTCGCCGCGCCCTTGGGAATGCCGTAGCCGTTGCTCTGCCTGCGAGCACCGTTCCACGCGTACGCGAGCGGGGAACCGTCCTTGACCAGATTCTGGACGCGGCCGTTCCAGACGCTGGAGGCCACGACTTCCTCACGGTCCAGCAGCTCGCCCGGTACGGCGCCGCTCTCCCAGAACGTCGGCAAGGAGTCCTTGATGTCGTCGAGGGCCGCGAAGGCACGGTCCACGTCGAGGGGGTACAGCCTGTCGAGCGGCACGCCGTCGGCAAGGAGGGCGAACTCCAGCTCCGGCCAGTCCAGCGAGCCCTGCAACGCGCGCTTGCCCGGGAATTGCCCGGTGCTCCAGAAGTCCGCCCAGGACTCCGGCCTTTTCCCGCCGAAGGCGTCGGCACGGTATGCCAGGACGCTGGCCCAATAGTTCTTTCCCACGCCGTGAGAGGTCAACAGGGACTCGGCGATGCCGGCATTCCTCGCGTGCTTCAGCCGGTCGTAGTCGAGCTCCTCTGAAAGCCCCTCCTGCTTGAAGAGCGCCAAGTGGGTCATGTTGATGTCCATGACATCGAACCGGGGGCGGCCTTCCTTGATCTGGGCGATCATCCGCTCGTGCAGGATGTTCACCACCTCGATCTGAAGCCCGGTCTCCCTGGTGAACGGGTCGTAGACGGCCCTTCGGTTCGCCGCCCCGTACGTGCCGCCGATGTCGCGGACGACGAGTGGTCCGCTGCTCTTGGTCCTGGTGGTGCCCTGGTCGGAGCGGGGCACGCATGAGGTGAGGGCAAGGGCGGCGACGCCTGCCGCGGCTCCGCCGCCCCTCAGGAATGCTCTGCGATCGATTCCGTGTTCTCTCACCCTCTTCCTCCTGTGGATCTGGGCGCGAGGCGGTAGGGGAGGGCGGATTCACGCGGAATGCGCTTCCCTGCTTCGGGTCCCGTCTATTCGCTACGGGATCGTCATTTCGGCAGAGATCTTCCTCCGTGAGGGTTGTGCAAGTATGCAGGCAATGTGATTGCTTTACCAGGGCGAGGTGGGAGAAGAGCCCGGGTCAGCCTTTCGTTGCGACAGTTGTCCGTCAGCCGCCCGGTGAACTCCTCGAAGGCGGCGGCGAAGCGGTCGTCCTCGACGAGGACGGAGGGGGGCCGCTCGCAGGGCACGATCCGGCGACTACGGACGGCTGACCGGCTCACTCGGCGCGACCGGCAAGGCGCTGCGCGGCACCTGACCTCGTCACGTGCCGGGCGCCGCCGCTCCCCGCGCGTCCAGCACCAGCACCGCGACATGCAGGGACGTGCACTGGAGGCCCGACTCCAGATCGCAGCCGAGGAGCCGTTCGATGGTGTGGAGGCGCTGGTAGTACGCCTGCCGGGACATGCCGGCCTGTTTCGCCGCGACCGACTTGTTCCCGGCCGCCGTCAGATAGGCGCGCAGCGCCGGGAGCAGGTCGCCGCCGTTGCGGTCGTCGTGCTCGATGAGACGCGTGAGCTGCCGTTCCGCGTACCGCTGGAGGCGGATGTCCTCCCGCAGCACGCCCAGGAGCTCCGGCAGCCGGACGTCGGCGGGGACGTAGAACCAGCGGTCGGGTGAGGCGGGCGTGATGGCCTCGGCCGTCTGCTCGGCCTCCTGCCACGACCGGGCGATCCCGGAGAGGTCGGTCACGCCGGGGCCGACGGCGACGACGGCCTCCGGGCCGAGCTCCTCGCGGCAGAGACGGCCGATCCGCTCGGCGACCGGCTGCCAGGCGCTGGCCTGTGCCAGGGCGAGGAGTACGCCGATCCGGCCCGGGGCCGTCTCGCCGACCAGGGCGCGGATGCCGGTCTGCGCCATCGCCTTCGCGATCCGCTCGTCGAGGTGTTCCCCGGTGCCGGTGTGCGTATGGCGGATGACCACGGCGAAGAGGCGGTGCCCGAGGGTCGGCAGTCCCAGTGCCTCGGCGCGTGCGCGGGCGTCCGCGGGGGAGCGGAAACGCCGTTCGTACAGGTCCCGCAGCACCGAGCGGTGGGCCCGGCGCTCCCACCAGGCCGGCCCGGCCAGCCGAGCCATGCTCAGGGCGACCGCCGCACGCTCCAGGACCAGGACGTGTTCCGGGTCGGGCTCCGGGTTCAGCCGGCCCTCCAGCAGGACCAGCCGCCCCCACGGCCCCTGGTGGTCCTGCACGGGCGCGATCAACCACCCCTCCGGGCCGCTGGGTGTGATCTTCTCCGGGGTCGGGGTGGCCCGGGAACGCCGGGACCAGGCCGACACCACCGGCTCGTACGGCCGGCCGAGCAGTTCACACATCAGGACCCGGTGGGTGAGGTCCTCCAGCACCACGGGGGCCCCGGTGAGCTCGGCCGTGGTGTGAACCAGTTCCTCGGGGGCCGCGCCCCGCAGCGTCAGGGCGGTGAAGATGTCCTGGATGTCCCTGCCGCGGCGCAGCAGCGCCCCATGGGCGTCGAGGATGAGCGCGTGCACCGCCTGCGTGACGTCGATGAACCGGACGCCGCGGGCCAGCTCGACCAGCGGCACCTCACGGGCACGGCAGGCCGCCACCAGCTCGTCGGGCACCTTCCGGTACCGGTAACCGAGCTCCACGATCAGGCCGGCCGCGCCGACGTCGGCGAGCTGGTCGACGTAGCCGCACAGCTCGGAGGCGTCCTCGGGATAGGGCATGCCGGTCGTCAGGACAAGCTCGCCGCCCTCGAGGAAATCCGCGGGGTTGAGCAGTTCGGTGACATGCACCCAGCGCACTCCACGGTCCAGCTGTGACTCACCGGCCAGCACGCGCGGCATCCCCTCGGCCAGCACCGGGAGGCTCAGAACCTCCGTGATGGTCGGGAAGTGTCCGGTTGCGGGATGTCTGGGCGGCATAGGGAGTGCTTTCATCCGGGGGTGGGGGTCACCTTCGCACCGGCACATCACCGTGACAAGAGGGGCAGGGTTACTTTCCGTGGTCGGCCCGCTCGCCGTGACACTTCGTCTCGATAAGGGCCCGAGGCGGAACAGAGTGTGGGTTGACCTGCGTATTCGCCGGGGTCGAGAGTGAACGCCATCCCCAAAGGGCCCGAATCGGAAGGGTCCGCACGGTGTCCCCACCGTGCCGGGGCACCACTGAGACACCCAGGCCGCACCCGGCGAAAGGAGCGACCTCATGCGCATCCCGAAGCGCGTTGCCGTGATCGGTGCCGGCAGTATGGGCAGCCAGGTCATGTGGCGACTGGCCGCTCGCGGAGCCGAGGTCATCGGCTACGACCGGTACGCCCCGGGGCACGATCGCGGCGCGGCCGGCGGCGAGAGCCGCATCTTCCGCGCAGTGCACCTCGGGGACCCCGGGTACATCCCGCTGCTGCGGCTCGCCGACCGGATGTGGGACCGGCTCCAGCGCGAAACCGGTTCCTCACTGCGGCGTCGCAGCGGCTGCCTGGTGATGGGCGAGACCGCATCGCCGTCGATGCGTCTCCTCCTCTCCGCCAGCTCAACCCACCGGCTGGACCACGAGGTTCTGGACCGGGAGGAACTCTCCCGCCGCTACCCCCAGCACCGCCTCCCGGACGGGCACACCGCCGTCCTCGACCGGATGGGCTCCATCATCAGGCCCGAGGCGTCGGTCCAGGCAGCCGCCGCCCGCGCCGAACAGCTGGGCGCCCGGCTGCACCGCTACACCCCGGTGCGGGAGATCGCCCCCGCGGCGGGCGGCGGCGTGCACATCGTCACCGACCAGGGCACGGACCACGTCGACACCGCCGTGGTGACCGCGGGCCCCTGGATCAACACCCTGCTCCCGGACCTTCCGCAGACCGTCGACATCCGCCGGCTGATCAGCTCCTGGCACATCCCCACCCGCCACGACTGGTTCGCGGGCGGCGCCCCCGCCTTCGTACGCAGCGCACCCCATGACTGCTACGGGCTCCCGTCACCCGACGGCATCTCCGTCAAGCTCGGTCTCTCCTTCGCCCGTTACCTGCCGGTACCCGATCCCGAACGGCTCGACCGCACGGTCCGCCCGGAGGAACTCGCCACCTTCCGCGAGCTCATCGGCGAGCTGATGCCCGATCTGAACCCCGACCCCATCAGGCTGTCGGTCTACATGGAGGGCTACACCGCCTCCGGGAACCCGCTCGTGGGTCATCTCCCCGGCGAGGACGACATCGTCGTGATGGCCGGATTCTCCGGCAGTGGCTTCAAGCTCTCGCCCGCCATGGGCGAGATCGCCGCCGACCTGGCACTCGACGGCACCACGGACCATCCCATCGGCTTCCTCGCACCGGCCGGAGCCGGCACCGCCGCCTGATCCCCGGCGATGCCGACGGCATCGCCCCTCACCCCCGACATCTCTGTCATGGGAATGCCCGGAAGGGCATGCGCCGGCCGTATCCAGTTCCCCCAAGCCAAGACAGGAGACCCTCATGCCCATTCCCTCGCTTCAATTCCGCCCGAAGTACGTCTCGTTCGACTGCTACGGCACGTTGATCGAGTACCCGATCACCCCCATCACGCGAGAGCTCGTCGGCGACCAGATTCCCGCCGGGCAGTGGGACCAGTTCGTCCGGGAGTTCCGCGGCTACCGCTACGACCAGGTCCGCGGCGCGTACTACTCCTACGAGCAGGTGCTGCATGACTCCTTCGAGCGGGTCTGCCGCAAGTGGGGTGTGAAGGCCGCTCCCGACGCGGGCAAGCGCTTCGCCGACGGTGTCCGCAGCTGGGGCCCGCACGCCGATGTGCCGGAGCCGCTGAAGAAGATGAGCGAGAACTACAAGCTGGTGATCTTCTCCAACGCCGACGACGCCTTCCTGGAGGAGAGCGTGCCCCGGCTCGGGGCGGACTTCCACGCGGTCTACACGGCGGAACAGGCGGGCTTCTACAAGCCCCGCTACGCCGCGTTCGAGTACATGCTCGACCAGCTCGACGCCTCCCCCGAGGACTTCGTGCACGTCTCCTCGCACACCCGCTACGACCTGATGCCGATGCACGACATGGGCTTCCGCAACCTCATCCTGCTGGACCGCGGCTATGACCCGGTGACGCACGGCTACGACTACGTGCCGGTGAAGTCCCTGGACGACCTCAACACCATGCTCGGCATCTGACACGTCGCTCACGCCCCCGCACGGACAGCCCCGAAGAACCCCGCTGAGCTTGTCGGCGACGCCCGCGTAGAACTCGAAGTGCCGGGCCGAGGGGGCGATGTCCACCGCCGCATCATCGACCCGGCCGGCGGCGGGTAGCACACGGTCCACGCCCCGCCCGACGGTCGGATCTTCTACGGGGTGCACGGCCTCACCGTCGTCCCGGCGCCTAACCGGCCGCCTTGGCCGTCTCGTGGGTCCCCGTCACGCGCGAATCGGCACCCTCCCGACCCCCCGGCGCGGGCGTCGGATCCGACGAGACGGACCCACTCCCAGCCCCCCATCCCAGCCGTCCCTGTTCCCCTTAGCACCACCCCCAGGAGGCATACCATGAGAGACGCCCGTATAGATCGCAGACTCTTCCTGCGCGGCGTCGGCGGAGCCACGGCGGGTCTCGCCGCCGCGACCGCCCTCAGCGCCTGCGGTACCGGCACCAGCCGCAGCGCTTCCACCGGCACCGGTGGGAAGGGCGGCAAGACGGTGGTCGTCCGTGACAGTGGCGGTTCCTACGGCGCGGCCCTGCAGAAGGCGATCTACACGCCGTTCACGCAGGAGACCGGGATCGGCGTCAAGGTGCTGAACCTGGACGACGCCCCGCTGCTGGCCCAGATCAAGCAGGGGCGCCCGCAGTGCGACCTCATCAACAACTCGATGATGTCCCACCACAAGTACGTGAAGCAGGATGCCCTGGAGACGCTGGACCCCGGCCGGCTCAAGAGCCTGAAGAGCGCCAAGATCCCCGAGAACCAGATCACCGACCACGCCATCGGGCACAGCTTCTACGGCCAGTGCATCGCGTACCGCACGGACGCCTTCGATGGCCGCAAGCCGGAGTCGTGGGCGGACTTCTGGGACACCAAGGCGTTCAAGGGCGGCCGCGCGATGGTCAGCCCGGACGGTGACCTGCCGGAGCTGGAGTTCGCGCTGCTGGCCGACGGTGTGCCGATGGACAAGCTGTACCCGCTGGATGTGGACCGCGCCTTCAAGGTGCTGACCCGGCTGCGGGGTGACATCAAGAAGTTCTGGGACAGCGGCCCGCTTCCCGGTGTGCTGCTGAGCCGCCAGGAGGTGACGATGTCCACCGTCTGGGACGGCCGGATCGCCGATCTCCAGAAGCAGGGTGTCCCGGTCGCGCGGCAGCTCAACGGCATGCGCCGCCAGTTCTCGGGCTATGCCATCGCCAAGGGCGCGGCCAACGTGGACGGTGCCTACCAGCTCATGGACTTCGCGTTGCGTGCCGAGGTTCAGGCCGCCCTGGCCAAGGCCTTCCCGTCGAACCCGTCCTCCCCGGTGGCCTACGCCAAGCTCACCGAGGACGAGCGCAACGCTCTCGCCGGTGCGCCGAAGTACTACGACGAGGGCTTCGACACCGACATCGACTGGTGGCTGAAGAACGAAACCGCCGTCACCAAGCGCTGGTTGGAGTGGGCTCGTGGCTGAATTCGGTATCGCCACACCATCTGTGAAGGTGGCCGGCAGCACCCTGCCCACCGCGACGGGCAAAGCGCTGTCGGTGGTGGCCCTGCGCAAGACCTACGGGGACGTCGTCGCAGTCGACGAGGCGTCCATGGAGATCGCGGCCGGGGAGTTCGTCACCTTTCTCGGTGCCTCGGGGTCGGGCAAGACCACGACCCTGATGATGATCGCCGGGTTCTGCGAACCCGACTCCGGCACCATCACCGTCGGGGACCGTGATGTCACGAAGCTCGCCCCGCAGAAACGCAACCTCGGCTTCGTTTTCCAGCAGTACCTGCTGTTCCCGCACATGACCGTGAGCGAGAACGTCGCCTTCCCGCTCACGCTGCGCGGGGTGTCGAAGGACGAGATCCGCAGGCGGGTCGGGGAGACGCTGGAGATCGCCGGTCTGTCCGGGTTCGGCGGCCGCAAGCCGCGTGAGCTGTCCGGCGGTCAGCAGCAGCGTGTCGCGCTGTGCCGGGCGCTGGTCTACCGCCCGCCGGTGATCCTCATGGACGAGCCGCTGGGCGCGCTGGACAAGAAGCTCCGTGACCAGCTCCAGGTGGAGATCAAGGCGATCCAGCAGGAACTCGGCCTGACCGTCATCTATGTGACGCACGACCAGGAAGAGGCCCTGGTCATGTCGGATCGCATCGCGGTGATGCGCAACGGCCTGATCGAGCAGTTCGACACCCCGAGGGAGCTGTTCGAACGGCCCAGGACCCCGTTCGTGGCGGACTTCCTCGGCGCTGCCAACTTCCTGCCCGGGCGCATCGATCAGCACACCGACGAGCACACCCTGGTCCGCCTCGATGCGTCCGGCGGCCTGATCA